>ONIU01000051.1 GCA_900317935.1 uncultured bacterium | reverse complement strand
CTGGAACCATGCCTATGTTCCCACCAGAATTTGATGAAAACGCTTCTGGAACAATGCACATGAGAAGACCACCTAGGGGTAGAAGACCTCCTATGGGCGACAGGCCACCTAGGGGCGGCAGACCACCTATGGGGAATAGGCCACCTATGGATGATACAGGCTCTTTTGAAGAATAAAGAAACAAAAAGTTATCAACTCAAATCAATTTTTGACAGGTTGTCTTTTGCTTTACTCATTATTTCTTCAACATCAGCTCCTTTTATATCAAGGCCAATTGCCGTAATTTGCTGGACATTCTGAATGCCATAGTAATTTTGTGCAAGTGCTTTGATATATCCAAAGCCATATTCCTCTGGAACGTAATACCCACCCGCTGTCGTCACATAAAAAAGCTTACTTGCTCTACAAAGTCCGACAGGCACGCCCTCTTCTGAGTATTTGAATGTGATTCCTACTACATTGATTTGTTCCAAATATTGTTTTAATTTTGCAGGAAATGAAAGATCCCAAAAAGGAGCTGCTATTACAATAATTTCTGCTTCAGAAAACTGCCGTGCAAGGCCAAACATGGAATCTTCATAATTACCTTTGGAACAAAGTTCGTCACGCTTATTGAGATACTCCTCGCTAATACTTGAAAAGTTAATGTTACCTAGATTGATTTCTTCATAAGGTTTTCCCAGCTTTATGAGTAATTGTTCTGCTAACCTCTTAGTTCTGGAATCTTTTCGTACACAAGCATTTACATAAAGTATTGATTTTCCCATACAGCACCTCTTCAGTATAGATTCGTGATATTATATCAGAAGTATTTAATTGTAAAAAGGATCCCCTTTACAACAGATCTAATATTTCATGATATAATAATATGTACAAAGTTATTGATTTAAAAACTTGGAATAAAAGAAAACAATTCGAGTGGTTCAACACATTTTCTAATCCTTGCTATGGTTTTAATACTGATATAGATGTTACTGAAGTTGTTAATTTCAGTAAGAAAACTAAGACATCGTTTTTTATAAACTTTATGTTTCTTGTTATGAAATCCTTTAATTCTGTAGAAGAATTAAGATTAAGGATTGTTGATAATGAAATAAGACTTTATGAAGTTATTAACCCTACTTATATTGTTATGACAGACAGCGGAGTTTTTGAGAACTGCGGTTGCCCAATGTTTGATAATTATAAAGAATTTTATTCGGCCTGTCATAAAGATGTAGAAAGTGCAAAAAAGCAAGAAAAAGTGAAAGATGAGTATAATGATAATAATTACAATGTGTATTATATTACCTGTGTACCCTGGCTTTCTTACACCACAATGACTCATCCTCTTCCAGATAATAATAAAGAGTCTAGTTCAGTTCCAAGAATTTGCTGGGGAAAATTTGAATTAAAAAATAATCGATATGTCTTACCTTTTAATTTAACTGTTTCTCATGCTTTTGTTGATGGATATCCCTTATCAAAAGCCTTGAACAACTTAAAACAGAATTCGTTAAATTGTTTGGATTTTTTTGAAAAAAAATAATTGTTCTTTAAGGAAATTATCATGAAAATAATGGTATGTGGAAAAGGCGGATGCGGCAAAAGTAGTATTTCTTCTTTGTTGGCAAATGAATATGAAAAAATGGGTTATAAAGTTCTTGTTGTGGACTATGATGAATCAAATTTTGGTTTGCATAGACAATTAGGCGTTGATTTACCAAAAGATTTTACTTTGTATTTTGGAAGTAAAAAAGGAATATATAAGAATTTAGATGCTGGTGAAGCAGCTTTTGATAAAAAGTGGTCTATTGACGATATTCCATCTGATTTTTGTTCACAAAAAGCAAATATAAAACTTGTAGCAATAGGCAAAATTCATGTTGCTAATGAAGGCTGTGCCTGTGCTATGGGAACAGTTGCGAAAGAATTTATTAAGAATATAGAATTAAAAGATAAAGAAATACTAATTTGTGACAGTGAGGCAGGTATTGAGCATTTTGGCAGAGGAGTAGATTCTGCCGTAGATACAATACTGATGATTTTTGACCCTTCATTTGAATCTTTAGAATTATCATCAAAAATTTATAAAATGTCTAAAGATATAAATAAAAATATTCATTTTATTATTAATAAAGCAGATGAACAACAGTATGAAATTATAAAAGAAAAAATAACCGATAAGTCTGCAATAGTTGGTTATATTAATAACAATAAAGATATTCTTATGAGTGGCCTGCAAGGTGAACCTATAAAATATTCAGGAAATGAAATTAAAAATATAATAAATAAATTATCTAAGTAGCTCTTTTTCTAGAGACTGGATCTGCTGAGAAATACCTGACTGAGATATTCCGCAGGCTTCAGCGGCTTCTGTAAATGAATTGTATTTAACTATAGCTTGGAAAAATTTTAATTGTTTTATTTCCATAAATCTTATTTATATCTATCATTAGATTCTAACTATAAAATTATAAAAATAATTATATCAAGTTTCAAATAAGTAAAATAGATAAAATTTATTAATTAATCTGATAATTTTGTTTTGAGTTATCTCTAGATGTTGTTGCAATACATTTAAAAGATTTTTTATTTGTTATAATAATTCAGAGAATTATAAAATCTTTACATAAATAATTCATATTTAAATTGATTTTATAGTTATGCTTATTTAATATAATTATCAAAAACATAGGAGCAAATATGAAAAAAATACTAACAAGTTTGTTTTTGTGTGGGTTATTGATTTTCTCAGCAAATTCTTATGCAGAGGAAGGTAACAAAATGATGGGAAATAAAAACACAACTATTTATGACTATTCTGTTAAAAGCGCAAAAAATGAAGATGTTAAAATAGCTGATTATAAGGGAAAAGTTATTCTTATAGTTAATACTGCTACCGGTTGCGGTTTTACACCTCATTATGAACAGCTTGAAAGTATGTATAAAAAATACCACGATAAAGGTTTGGAAATAATAGATGTTCCTTGTAATCAATTCGGTGGTCAGGCGCCTGGAACAGATGATGAAATCCATCAGTTCTGCACTTTACATTATAATACTACTTTCCCGCAGATGAAAAAGTCTGAAGTAAATGGTGAAAATGAGTTGCCTCTTTACACTTATCTTAAACAGCAAAAAGGATTTGAAGGTTTACCAGAAGGCAAGTATTCAGAACTTCTTATTAAGATGTTCAAAGAAAAAGACCCTGATTATGACAAGAAGTCAGATATTAAATGGAATTTCACTAAGTTTGTTGTAAATCGTAGTGGTGAAGTAGTTGCTAGATTTGAGCCTACTGCTGACATGGCAGAATTGGAAAAGTTCATTCAATCTCTGTTGTAATCTAAATAGCCTAGGGTTTAATGCCCTAGGTTTTATTTATATTTAACACACAATAAGGTAATATCATCAGACTGCTCAGCTCCGTTAGCAAAAGTTTTTAATTCATCATAAGCAGCTTGAATCAATTCTTTTGGTTCTTTATCGTTATTTTTATTAACAAAATTTTTAAATCCTATATCACCAAAGAATTCTGATTTATCATTTTTACATTCTGTAACCCCGTCTGTATACATCAACAGCTTATCTCCGGGTTTCATTTGTAATTCACCTATTTTATATTGGTAATCTTCAATTACTCCTAAAACCACACCGGTTTTCATATCAACATAATCAATGCTGTTGTCGTTAAACAAAAGAGGATGATTATGTCCGGCATTCACATATTTCAGAATACCTGTTTTCAAGTTGAGAACGCCAATACAAGCGGTAATAAACATATTTGTTTCATCGTTTCCGCAAATAAGTTTGTTTGTTTTATTGAAGACTTCATCTATGTTCAAACCCATGAAAACGTAACTTCTGATTAATGTTTTGGCTACAGCCATAAGCATTGCTGCAGGAACACCTTTTCCCGAAACATCAGCAATTACAGTTACCAGATGCTTATTATCCAACATAAAGAAATCATAAAAATCACCGCCGACTTCTTTTGCAGTATGCATTTCCCCGTAAATAGAAAATTCTTTGCGATTACTGTATTTATCAAAATCCTTAGGGATCATATTGGTTTGAATTCCCTTTGCCAGTTCTAGTTCTTCTGACACTCTCTTGTTGTATTTCAGAGAATCAACCATACTATTCACGGCTTCTTCAACGTCTTTTAATGTGCCATAGTCTGAAAGTTTCAGGGGCTCGTTAGGGAATGAGCCTTTGTCTATTTTGGAAATATATTTAACTGTTTTCCTGATATTATTTGTATGCAATGAAACTAGCCCGGCAAGACTTGCGGCAATTATAATTACGATAATTAAAACTGCAAATGCAAAATGAATAATAATTCTTTCTATTGCAATCTGTTCGTCATTAAATGTTCTTGTAACTGTAACTATTGCTATTATTTTGTTTGTGGCTAAATCTTTAACCGCATTTGCTCTCATAACCCGCTTTACTAATTTGCCATTATCTAAATAATCATACGGAAAAGAAAAAGTTCCCTTTTTTTCTATTATTTCAGCTCTTTCTTTTGAAAATTTCTTGCCTACATAACTCTTGTCTAAGTCTTGCCCCATTGAGTCACAAACGCAAATATAATGGGCTTCGTTGTAACCGCCTTCAATTTCTGTTGAATCCTTACACCAACCTAACCCTTCGTCAGAACATCGCATATAGACGAAACAATTTACACCCGTAATCTTCGTGTAGTTCTTGAATAGATCCTGATTGGCTTTTTCCTTGGAACCATCACCTAAACAAATCTTTCCGACATAAAGACAGCCGTCTTTAATATAATACTTGGCTTTGCCTATGGTTTCACGCAAAAACCGCAAGTCAGAATCTTCTAAGATTGAGAATAGCTTTTTTTCTTGTATTTCTATAGCATTAAAAAGCAGATAACCTACAAAGAATAAGGAAATAACACAAGCAACAAGCAAAGATATGATAATCGTAAAATAATTCTTTTTTGATAAATAACTTTTTAAAGACATATTTTTGCTGACTGTTTATAGAATTAATTTGTATTTTGATTATTTTCTTTTTCGGTCTTAGGAGCGAAAAGAGGTAATTTTGATTCAGTGCCTTTGATTATTCTAAGAATATTGGATTTGTGTTTGTAAATAACGAATAAAGCTATGACAGCGGCAAATACAGTTATATAAATTGTGTAATCGCCAAGAACATTGCCATACCACAGTAAGAAGGGTAGGGCGGTTGCCGCAGTCATTGAACTGACTGAAACCATCCTTGTAATCAATAAGACAACCAAAAATACTGCTAATGCATATATTGCATGATAGCCCGACAAGGCAATAAATACGCCTAACCCAGTTGCAACGCCTTTTCCACCCTTGAACTTGACCCAGAATGAGAGAGTATGTCCAATCATCGCACAGGCTGCTGCGGCGAAGACGACTTCAGGATGTGTCGGCCAGAGCTTTGCTGAAATCAATACAGGAACCATGCCCTTTAAAACATCTATGGCAAGATTGGCTGCAAAAGCTTTTCCGCCAACTGTTCGGTAAACATTGGTAGAGCCCATGTTTTTGCTGCCATGCTCAAATATATTAATTCCATAAAATATTTTACACAGCAGCCAGGCTGTTGGTATTGAACCGAAAAAATAACCTATTAGTGATGCGTATAGCCAATCCATGATTAGTGTGAAGCTACTATTTTGACAGGCCAACCTTCAAAGGTTTCTTCCTGTCTGATATGGTTCAAAAGATATCTCTGATACGAGAAATGCAGACCTTTAGGCTCATTACATCTGACTTTGAATATAATTGGCGGCCCGTCATACTGTTCAATACTCTTGATTTTGAGTTCTTTGCCTTTATAGGCTGGCGGTGGTTGAATTGTAACAGCGTCATAAAGAATTGATTTAAGAATTTCATCAGGAATGCGTCTTCTGCCGACTTCCTGAACATGGTCAATAGTATCGAAAAGTTTGTTTAATCTTAAGCCGGTTTTTGCTGAAATTGCTATCATTGGAGCAAATTCCAACAGTGGAAACTCTTCTCTAGTCTGCTTCTTTAACTCGTCCCATCGATGTTCATCTGGGTTAGCTATATCCCATTTGTTCCATACTATTATGCAGCCAGCGCCGCTTTCGATGATTTTGCCGGCTATTCGCTTGTCCTGGTGAGTTATTCCTTCTCTGGAAGCATCTAATACAAGAATAGCCAAGTCTGTTCTCTTTATTGTTCCAAGAGTTCTGTAGGCTGAATAGGTTTCAACATCGTCTTTGGTGGCATCGGGTCTGCGAAGCCCTGCAGTGTCTATAAAACTGTATCTTTTGCCTTCTCTATCAAGGTGATAAAGAATGGTGTCACGGGTAGTTCCTTCAACATTGTCTACTATTGAACGGTCTTGGCCAATAAGTGCATTGAATAATGCTGACTTTCCAACATTAGGCTTGCCGACTATGGCAATGCGTTCTAAGGCTTTGTCGTCGTCATCTTCTTCTTTGGGCTGATTCTTCGGGTCTGCATTAACAGGAAGAATTTCAACCAGGTCGTCAAGCATGTCTGCAACGCCATGACCATGTATAGCTGAAATTGGGTAAAGGTTTTCAGCACCGAATTCAAAGAATTCAGAAAGCTGTATGTCTTCTGATTCTTGAGTGTTGTCGAGCTTGTTTACACAGACAAATAAAGGTCTTCCTGACCAACGCTTTCTCAAAAAATTGTATATCTGTTTGTCGTCTGGAACTAGCCCAGCCTGACCATCGCAGACAAATATAATTGCGTTGGCTTCTTGAAGCGCAAAATTAACCTGACTTTTTATCGAAGTCATCAAAGATTTTGTGTTATCCGGTTCTAGACCGCCTGTATCAACAACATTGAACTTTCGTCTGTTCCAGGTTGCTTCTGCATAGTTGCGGTCGCGTGTAACACCAGGGGTAGGGTCTACTATCGCATGACGGTAGCCTACCAATCTATTCATCAAGGAAGATTTGCCTACGTTAGGTCTTCCTACTATTGCTATTACTGGAAGTGAATCCATCACTTACTCCTTAATGGTCAGAAAGCAGTTTTATAGACTTTTCATACTTATTCTGCCGACCTAAAAAATCGCATTATTCTATCATCTAACGCTTTTCCCGTCAAGCCTAATAATATTTACTCTCTCGGTGCTGGGCCCCATCTTCCGGGGAAAAAGTCTACCTATTGTCATAAACGTATAGCTTTCAG
Source organism: uncultured bacterium (assembly GCA_900317935.1). Taxonomy (GTDB): domain Bacteria; phylum Muiribacteriota; class Ozemobacteria; order Ozemobacterales; family Ozemobacteraceae; genus RUG334. The sequence goes on along the minus strand of ONIU01000051.1, from coordinate 14,929 downwards.
GGCTAAAGCCCATACGCTATACTTTTTATGACAAATGTGTAGACTTTTTCAAAACGATCTGTTCCAACAGGCAGCAACAGCTGCCGTCCCTCAGATTGCGAAAGCAATCGTCTCACTGGCGATGACAGTCGCCATCCCACAGCGCAGCGTCCCGCTTACTTCCCTTTAAATAACTTCCTAAGGCCTCTCCCAAGGCTGTCAATACCATTGTTCAATCTTCGGTTAGTTCTGTGTCCCTCTTGTCTTATTTGTTTCTCAGTTCCTTTGCTAAGTTCGCGAATAAATATAGAGGCCAGTCTTGCTTTATCTCCGTCAGATATTTTATAGCTCATGTGTTTTCTGTCTTCACCATTGACTTTGATGGTAAAGTCTGAATAATCTTTATATTTTATTCTGAACGTTCCGTTTAATGCTGATTTGGGCCCTATGACTCCATAAAATCTAATATAGCTCCAGGGGGTTCTAAGCTCAGCGTTATTTGTTTCATAAGCATTCCCAATAAGCTTAAAATCGCCATTTAAAGAAAATGTGCTACTTGCAACAGATTCAGCAAGATCTTTTAAAGTGTTGTGAAGACCAATTTTCCGTAATGCCGAATTTATTCTTATTATCAGTTCTGGTTTATAATAGGTGCCATTAATTATTGATAAACTGGCATTGCCGTAAATAGGTGATTTTTTTCCAGCTTCGCTCTGCAAATCAAGTTTGCCGTAAATATCACCCGTATATTGCCCTTTATTCTTGGTTCCTTCCAGGATATCCTGCAGTCTGACATATATAAGATCGGCCTTAATTTCATAAGGTGAAGGCCTTTTGGCTGTATTTATATGTCCTGAAAGATAAATTTCACCGCCAAACACATTCCATGTGGAAGAAGCTATTTCAATATCTTTTGCTTGCTGCTTGCCGTAAAGCTGAATATTCTTAGCATCCATAAGAAACTTGCGATTCTGAAGAAACATTGAAGCATTATTGAACTGAAAACTGTGGATTCCATTCTTTATATTTAAATAATCTGGGTAAGTAACTAATTCTTCGACAGAAATTGTTAGGGTTGAAACATCGCTTATCTTTCTGTAGATAACATTATCCGCTGTTATTATTGGAAGCGTGTTTTTGAAGCTTCCTATTTCAATACTATATTTATTTGGCCGGGAAAGCTTTTTCGATGCATATACTGCCAGATCATTTGTATAGTTCAGCTTGTAGTAGCCCCAGCCAATTAAGGCTAAAAGGCCGAAAAAGAGCAGAAAACATATTGTTAAAAATATAAAAAAGATTTTCCCTAAACAGGATACTTTTTTGTTCTGCGAATCACTCAATGTCTTTAGGCTCCTAAAGGCATTCTAGCAATTATTTTACTTTTCTGCAACAATCTAAGTTTTCAATCATTCTATTAAATTAATCTGAGTAATTCATATAGAGAATAAGAAGAATAACAGCTAATATTGAAACAGCTATACTAATTCCTATTGTTTTTGCGAAATCAACAACCTCTGAACCATGTTGTAAGAGTGTTTCCTGGAATTGAAAACCAGTTCCAATGTTAATAACTTTAAGCTGCTTACTATAATCACAATTTTTCTGGGGAATATTAAGAATCTCTGATATAGCATCTGATAAATAGCAATTATTATCATAATTTTTGCTATTATCAGAAAAACTTTTTAAATATAAAATAGTTCCGTCTTTTTTTAATAAAGCTATAGCTGATTGTATAACATAACCTTTTTCTCGGTCTTCAGCTTTATCATTTTTCATAGGATGTCTAAATTTGTTATTGACTCCGACAGCTACTATATCTTTAAGTTTGTAAATGATTTTTTGGGAAATACTGTTGTCATTTATACGTTTGTCATAATATAAATTGCCATTGTTATAATCAATAACTATATAGTTTTTAATTATAAATTCAGAAAAAACAACAAATCCAAAAGCAAGCAAACCGAGGATAATAAGAATATACAAACTTGTTATTATCCCAAACGCGAATAAAAAACCACCAATGATTAAGACAACTGCTGATAAAGTTGTTATGTCTCTTCTGAGAACAAGCCTGCCTCTTTCGTTGATAAATTCAAATTCCGTATTTTGTGTTATATTCGTTAATATTTGATTTGCTTTCTTTATTCTTTCTTCGTCAACCATATTTCCTTCTTTTTCACCTTTCATTCTCTGCTACCCTTCCAACAATGCCACAGGCATTTTGGGGGCGCGTATTCAAGAAAACGATCTGCCCCCGGTATTGCCGGGGGAAGTGGCACGAAGTGCCAAAAGGGGTCTTTTTCTCAATTCTCAACTCATAATTTTCTTCTCCCTACACCCTAATCCCTAGCCAAAAGGCTTCGCCTTTTTGATTAACGATTAGGCAAACCAATCAGCTTCGGGAAACCGCCTTCAACAAGGTTAAACCAATATGCGGTGTTCCAGTCTAGAGTGGTTTTATAACCGTAATCACAGTGGTTAGTGCCGTCTGAGTCGTAGACGTATGAACTAGAATCATAGCTATACCAAAGAGGGGTTCCTACTGCATTAGGGTTGTAGCAATCTCCTGTTCCATCGTAAGTATAAGAGTCGCCTGCTTTTAGTTTTACTGTAGAGAAACTATTGTTACCTGTTGAATTGTTACCCAAATTACCAATTAAGGTTCCAGCTTGCTTGGCTTTAGCAAGATTAAGATTTAATGTACCTGAAGCATAGCAATTAGAAATGGTTATATTATAAGTTTGTCCCAATAATCCTCCAAAAGCGTAGAAAGTATCATCATTCTTTGTATTTATTGTTATTCTACTATCAGAGTAACAATTTGAAATTGTAGAATCACTGAATGAACCAGCAAAACCACCAATGTAAGAATTGCAGGATTCAATATCAATACGAACATAACAATTAGTTACTGTGTTATTATTATAACCAGAACCAATCAAACCACCCATCTGAAAATCACCTTTTATAATTCCATCTGGAGAATCAACACAGCAATTAGTTATTTCACATTTTTCAATAGAACCAACTAATCCACCACGATAACCTCTAGGGATTTCTGAATCTCTATAAAAATCAAGCTTTCCTGTTATCTGACAGTTTCTAATAGTTGAATTATGGGCTTCCCCTATGAGTCCACCCGATTGATAACCAGCATAAGCATCACTATCAGAAGTAAAAATGTTATTTCCTTCCATTTTTATGTTTTCAATAAAACTATAATTTATATAACCGCAAAGCATGCCAATATAATATTGACCGCCATCAATGTGGTTATTTCTAATTATAAGGTTTGAAACAGAACCATTGGTTATATAACCAAACAAACCAACATAGTTTTTATTTCCAGAATAGCTTAGATTAGAAATTGTTTTGTTATTACCGTTATAATGGCCATTGAATTTAGTAGGATAATCACTACCTATTGGCACCCAATCTTCATAAAGAGTAATATCATCCATCTGTTTGAAGAAATAATTTCCCATTAAATAATTAATTGGTGTGGTTTCGTTAAGCTTTCTAAGATGGGCTTCACAGTATATCAGGAATGGGTCGTCGATAGTTCCTGCACCAGTAATATTTGCTGGTGGAACTGTCTTAAAAGCAAGCTCTGCAGAATTAATAAGAGCATTATCTTCGTCTTGATATCTTGCTATGCTTAAAGTGTAATCTGTAAAGGGCTCTAAGTCTTCTGTGAAAGAAAGAACAGCATTCTGCATATTTGCTTCAAATTCTAGAGTGCAACTTTTTGGCAAATCATTGCCATTAAGCTTGATATTAGCCAGAGCTAGTGGAGTGCTTGCTATTGATTTTTTGAAATCAATATAAAACTTTGGCTGCAAAACAACTCTGTCATTCAGTTTATGTTTGACCATACCATCCGAAAAATTAATAGTAGGTGTTCCTGCAAAACTTTGAGTTTTAAATTTGAGTGTTGTGTTGTCTGCAACAGCATCAAAGCCGTTAAACATAATAGTATATTCTGTATTGTAATTAAGCTTGCCTCCCTGAACTCTGAGGCTGAGAACCTTGTTTGAATAGGAGAAATCTGATATCACAGCTTTGTTATCAAGTGTAATCTTGGAAATATCATCGTTTGTAACAGGAATATCCTTAGAAAATTCAAGTTCGATAGCGCTTAATACAGAAAAGTCTTCTGAAGGTGATTTTAAACTAACCTGAGCAGGGCTTTCTGTTTTAAGAACAAGAGTATTGTTTTCAACGCCTTCTAGACCATTTACCTTGATTAGATAGGTTGTGTTAAATTTCAATCTCTTACTTAAAGTCATAGCTAGAATCTTGTCTGCGTAATTATAATCACTGATTTCTACATTATTGTCTATTGTGATTTTGGATTTGTCAGCAAGAGACCACGGAATATCAGTAGTAAACTCTAGTTCGATCTTATTGTTGGAAACTTCAAAATCAGTTGCCGCAGATTTAAGCGCAACTGTGCCGATATTTGCTGTTTTGAAAACCAGAGTTGCATTCTCTACACCATTCAGATCTGTGACATTAAGCACATAGGTTGTGTTATACGCAAGTCTGTCTTTGAAAGTCAGGCTCAATACCTTGTTTGAATAAGAATAATCATTGATTACTGCGTTGTTGTCTATTGTGATTTTTGCTTTGTCTGTATCATTCCATGCTATATCTTCTGAAAATTCCAGTTCAACTTTTGAGCCTTCTACAGGGAAATCTGTTGCCGGAGATTTTAAACTAATAACAGCTTTAGTATCTGTATCTGTGTTTGTATCCGTATTGGTATTAATATTAGTTTCAGTTTCAGTTTCTGTTCCTGAACCGGTTCTTGTAAAACCTAAAAAAGTCGAATAGGCGAATGGCAGGCTGTTGGCATTATTACTGCTGATTTCCACTATAAAGTTATTCGGAAACCCTGAAAGAGCAACATCTTTAAGATTGATATCAAATGTTATTGCAGGAGCAAAGCCGGCAGAATACTTGGTATTAAGCGGAACAAACTGAAATTGGTGCGCGTAGCTTTGCCCTGATGTTCCATGCTGATTGGTGCCACTGCCATAAATATGGCTCACAGCAGTTCCATCAACTTTTAACGCCGTGTCGCGGCTGTCTGAGGTCAGATAAGAAACTTTGATTTTAAAACTGTCGGCGCTGAGGCCGCTTAAATTCTCACCAGACAGAAGCAGATTCACTTTTAAATCTTCAGTATATACAGAATTTTCTGTCGGTATAACCGATGGGGTCAGAGTTGCAATAACACCAAGAACTTTTGGTGTGCTTTGCAAAATGTTTCTAAGGTCAGCAAAAAGAGCAACAAGTATATTGTTTTTATAAATGCTGTATGTGAACTGGCTTTTAGAGCCTGTTGATGCTCTTGCTGTAAGGTTTGGGGAGTAGACATTTACAAACTGCCAGTCACCACCGTTTATATCTTTAATGCCGACATAATAGCTTTCTGCACTGTTGAGCTTTTCTTCATTAGAAAACGTTAAATTCAGAGGGTGACTTAGCATACTGACTGGAGAGCCGTCTTTGGTAGCTGTAATACCGTAAATAATCGAACCGACAGTGAGAAGGCTGCTTTCATTACCCACAGATGGACTTTCTGTAATTTTCAATAAAACATCGCTGTCATATGTGTTTTCTTCAGGAGCTTCCAGTGTCATTTTGCCGGAGGGGGATGAGGTGCTGACTACTTTGCCGTTGCCGGTTATGTTTACATTTATTGTTTGAGGTGTTACTGAATTACCGTTGTTATAGTAAGCTATTGTCGGATTCTTACCAGATGAGCCCCCGCAGCCTGTCAAGAATGCATAGAAGCATACCATCAGGATTATTATGCTGTATATTATGTTTTTAGAACGGTTTCTAGTCATATTTTTACCTCTGTATTTATATAAAACCCATCGCATTTTCTTTTTTCTCGATGCTCCCCCAATGGTTTGGGGGAGCTGTCAGCTTGCTGACTGAGGGGGGAGCAAAGCGGTAGCTTTGCGTAATGTAACTAAGAGACAACGCAATGCTTTGCATTGCTCCCCCTTCAGTCTCGCTTTGCTCGCCAGCTTCCCCACTATCGTGGGGCAGCATCATTAAAAAGAACCCTTCCAACCCATCCAACTCTTCACACCCTTCAAACAATTTCCACAGTGAAACGTCCCACAGATTGCGATAGGAATCGTCCCACTCTTTCCACAGAACCTCAAGCTCTATGCTCTTTGCTCTGTTGCTCTCAATTCTCAATTCTTCACTCCTATTCCTTCAAAGTTGGCAATGCTCCTTCTGTCAGGTTATTCCATACATTAGAATCCCAGTTCAGACTTTCTTTATAACCTTCACTTACGTAGTTGGTTTCAGATGTGTTGAAAATGTAGTTACTGTTTTTAAGCCACCAAAGTGGAGTATTTGTGTCACTAGGAGCATAATGTTCTGACAGAGTAGGTGTATAACCATCTGCAACAGATATTTTTAAAGAAGAAAAAGTATTGCTTACTGTAGATGTATTATCTAGAAAACCAATAGTTACTCCGACATAACTTGCTTTTTCGCAATTTAAGAAAATAGAACCAGAAGCATAAGAGTTTGTTAGTGTGCCTTTAAATTTTCCAACTAATCCACCCACACTAGATGCAGAACTATTAGCAGTAATAGAAGAATCAGAATAAGAATCACTTATAATAGAGTTGGTGCTGTTTGAATAACCAATTAAGCCACCAAGTGTATTTGTTCCTGTTACTGATATTTTTGAATAACACTTAGAAAGATTTAGGTTTCCATAGATATAGCCTATTAATCCTCCTGCGTTTTCACCTGTTACAAAACTTGTATCATCTCCTATAACAGAACAACTTGTTATCGAATGTTCACTTGTATTATATATATAGCCTGATAAAGCCCCAGAATCATAAGTAACAGATATTTTAATTGTTCCTTCAATAGAAACATTACTAATGTCGCTATTGTCTATTGTTCCTATTAAACCTCCACAATCTTCTATTCCGTTAACAGTAAGATTATCTTTTGTTTTTATGTTATTTATATTGCTATTTTTTGAATAACCAACTAGTGAACCTGTATTATATTGTCCAGAAACATTTGAATTTTTTATAATAATATTAGAGAGAGATGAATTATCAATATAACCAAAGAGGCCTAAATAATCTTTAGTAGGCTGATTTATATTAATATTGGATATTTCTTTATTATTTCCATCATAATGACCAACAAATGGTGAAGTTTCTTTGCCGATGGGAATCCAAGATTCTCTTAAAGCAATGTTTGCCATTTGCTTGAAGTAGTAAGCATTGCCTAGATAGTTAACAGGTGATGTTTCATTAAGCTTTTTAAGATGATTTTCTGTAAATATCTGGAATGGATCGTCTTCCGTTCCTGTTCCTAATATTTCATCGGGATACATAGTAGTAAACATAAGTGGTGAAGCGGTAGTGGTTATTACTGAACCGTCATCATCAGTAAAACCAACTACGCTGATACTATATTCTGTATATTTTTCTAAATCTTCATTAAACTGAATAGTTGCGGTCTGGGTTGCTGCATCAAATGTTATTTCACAGCTTTGAGGCAATGCTGCACCGTTTAGTTTTATACTGCTTTTGGCCAAATCAGAATAGACTATTACTTTGCCGAAATTAACAAAGAATTTAGGTTGTAAAATAGTTAGTTCACCATCTGTGTTAGGAGCAATATTCTGACTAGTAGAAGAAATAAGAGGTGTGACACTCAAAGACTGAGTTGTAAAGCTTAGCTGATTGTTGTCGATAACCCCTTCTAAATCAGAAACTTCTATATTATAACTTTTTGAATAATTCAGTTTCCCGGAGAAACTTAAAGAAAGAACTTTGTTAGAATATAGACCACCTGTTACTTTAACACCGTTATCTATAGCTATTTTGCTTATATTATCGATGCTCCATGGAATTTCTTTGGAGAATTCAAGTTCAACAGCTGTTCCGCTAACTGGGAAGTTTTCAGAAGCTGATTTTAAACTGACTGTCGCTTTTCCTTCTGTTGTAAATGTAAACGAATTATCTTCTGCGTAGCTGAGGTTTGATACTCTTACATTATATGTGCTTGTATAATTAAGCCTGTTTTTCAATGTCAGAGTCAATTTTTTATTGTTATAAGAACAGTTAGATATTTCTGCATTGTTATCTATAGTTATTTTGGTTAAGTCATTCTGAACCCAGGGAACATCACTAGAAAACTCTAGTTCAATGGTAGATTCTGTAACAGGGAAATCGGCTGCTGGAGAATTGAGCTTAATTGTAGCCTTTGTATCGACTCCGGTGCTTGTGCCTGTGCCTGTGTTCGTATCTGTGCTGGTTTCTGTATTAGTATCTGTGTTGGTATTCGTTTCGGTTTCTGTTTCAGTATCAGTGCTTGTTTCTGTATCTTTTATTCCGAAACTTAAAATGCTTGAATAAGCGAAAGGTAGAATCTTGGAATCTGAATTACTGATTTCCACTATAAAACTGTTGGGGAACTTAGAAACCTCTAAATCTTTGAGGTTTATATCAAAAGAAATCGTTGGAGAAAAACCAGAAGTATATTTTGTGCTTAATGGCACGAATTGGAAATAATGAGCGTAGCCTTGCCCAAATCCCTCATATTTATTGGAACCGCTGCCGGATAAATAACTAACCGCTTTGTCATCAACTTTCAAAGTTGTATCATGTGCATCAGAATTAAGATAGGCTATCTTTATCTTAAAGTCTTCAGCATTTAAGCCGCTAAGGTTTTCGCCAGCCAAAAGAATGCTTACTTTCAAATCTTCTTCGTAATAAGCTTTTTTGGCGGCAAGAGTTGTAGGAGTAAGACTGGCAGATGACCCGAAAACTTTAGGGGTGTTCTTAAGTGACTTTTTTACATCTGCAAAGAGAGCTACCAGAACATTGTTTTTATAAATGCTGTATCTGAATTCGTTTGTAAAATTTGTAGAAGTTCTGGCTGAAGGGTTTGTAGAATAAAGATTAACAAACTGCCATTCGCCGCCGTTAATATTTTTAATGCCTATGTAGTAATCTTCGGCACCGCTAAGTCTGTCTTCATTATATAATGTGATAGTCAAGGGATGACTCAGCATGTTGACTGGCAAACCTTCCCTTGTTGCGGTTATTCCGTAAATAATCGAACCAACAGAAAGAAGATTGCTTTCGTTGCCCATTGAAGGACTTTCTGTAATTGTTAAAACAACATTGCTGTTGAATGTGTTTTCTTCGTTGGCTTCTATTGCCATTTTACCGGAAGGGGCTGCTGTTCTTACTGCTTTACCATCTTTTGTAATATTAACATTTATTGTTTTAGGTTCTTCTGAATTGCCGTTATAGTAGACAGAAACTGGGGTGTCGCTGCCGGCCGAGCTTTTGCAACCTGTTAAAAAAGCATAGAAGCAGATAAATAAAAAGATTAAGTTGAATATTATATATTTAGAACGGATTTTGCTCATATTTTTCCCCTCTTGATAAGAGTTTATATAAGACAGCACCAGATTCTTAGGTGTCTTAAAGGTCTGCACCTGGGGATGACGGGCTGTTGCAAAGGGCTGTGGTGTTCAAAAGGTCAAAGGAAGTGACGCCATTATAGAACTGTTTTTTGATAGGCAAAAAACAAAAGGGGTTTTCTACATATACTAATTGCATTAGTTGGCAGAAATACACACTCAAATAGTAATTATATATGTAAAGTATAGTAGTAGTCAATTGAGATTACAGCAAACTCTATTTTTATCTCTTATTGAAGAAGGTTTTGTTTTAATTATATAAAATGTTGATATTATCCAAATAAAACCCTCTGAAAAAGGGGATATTAAATAATAACCATTTAATCGAAAAGAATCATTAGTAATGAAAATATATTGCGCTTGCTCTGAGGTTAAAAGGTAAGGGGCTTGACACTGTATTTGCTTTCTGATAACCTAAATTTCAAACTTAACAAATCGAGGTTTTCAAGTGCTAGAATGCAAGCAGCTAATTCCTTTACAGGAACTAGATTTAAAGATTGACGCCGCAAAAAAGCAAATAGAAGAAAGAAAACAAAAATTTCTGAATATGCAGAAAGCTGTTACAGAAGAAGCTACTCTTCTTGAAAAAAAGAAAGCTCTTTTGAAAAATATAAAACTTCGCAAAAGCAAAGCTGAACACGAAGCTGAAGACCTTAACAACAAAATTAAGGTTAACGATATGAAAATGCAGAATGCAGGCGTATCTCCTAAAGACTATGCTGCATTTGAAAAAATATCTGCAAATTTGAAAAAACAGCTTGATGAACAAGAAACCAAGATTCTTTCTGATATGGAAAAAATCGAAGTTTTAACAGCCGATATCGATAAAAGCACTAAAGTGGTTGCAGGCAGAAAAGAACACCTCGAAATGGTTAAAACCAGAACTTCTGAAGAAATTATCGGTGACAAAAAACAGCTCGAATTGATTGTTACAGAACGTAATCAGGCTAGTTTGAAAGTTAATGCCAATGTTCTGAATAAATACGAAGAACTTCGCAAAAAGAAAAAAGGCCAGGTTTTGTTTGGAATAGAATCCGCAGCATGTCCTAAGTGTGGTATGGGAATTCCTGCCGGAGCTCTTAGCTCAATTAAAGCTTCAGAAGATGCTGAAGCCTGCGATAACTGCGGCGTTTATGTCTACTGGACAGGTCCAAGAGAATAATCCTTTTATGAAGCGATATTTTACTCGAATTAGTTTTATTGCTTTTTTTGTTTGCATTATTGCTTTTTCTGTTGCTGCCTCTAGTCAGTGCTTAGGACAGAGTGCTTCAAGCTCTGTTTCTGTTGCCACAGAAACCAAAGAAATAGCAGTTAAAAGTGCTGAGGCTTCTAAAACTCAAGAAATATCTACTAATCAGGAAGCAAATCTTCAGAGTTTTTCTCACTTGAAAGATGCTGAAGTTGCAAAGTACGTTGAAGATTCCGCTTCTATTATTGGAAATGAATACAAAAAGCCTATTGCTGGCTATTGTATAGAAATTGAAAAGCAAGCTCGAATTAGAATTCTGGTAAAAACAGATGTCGTTAAAGATTTAAATGAAGGTCAGTTAAAGGCAGATGGCTTTTTTGCTGAATGGATCCGCTCTATCGGGCTTGATAAAAGGGGTATTCTTATCTATGCAATTCTCCCTGAAGGCTCAGCTCATGGCAAGATTCTTATAAAAGTTGGAATTGGCCTCAAATACCTTATTTCCAAGGAAATGGGTGAAAAGATTCTCAATCAGGTAATTATTCCTAATAATGCTGAAAATAAAGACGGCAAAGGCTTTATGGAAGGTGTACTTGCTATAAAGCGAATGTTGCTTGATGAACTGGCAAGAGATAAGAACCGTGTAACAAACGAACCTCGATCATTTGATTTGAGTGAATTTTTATGGTCTTATAAAGAAGTTTTCCTGGTATTAATCATAGTATTCTTCTTTATTTATATCATTTTCTTTGTGGAACGCTGTCCTAAATGCGGTGGTAGTCTTAAGGTAACTAAAGAAGTTCTTAAGGAACCTGCTGAAAAGACTCTTGGACTGCAAAGAAAAATTTATGTCTGTGAAAAATGCGGTTTAACCCGACGTAAAAAAGAACCTGTTTATCCTTCAGGTCTGGTTGGATTAAAAATGCGTTTGTCAGGCGTTAGAAGAAATGTTAAAGTAGATTAAGAATGAATTTGCAGAATGACCGGCCAATCGCGTTTTCCGAAAGGTAATGAGGAAAGTCCGGGCTTCGCAGGGCAGGGTGCTGGATAACGTCCAGGCTTTACATTTATGTAAAGACAGATAGTGCAACAGAAAGTATACCGCCGGTTTTCCGGTAAGGGTGAAATAGTGCGGTAAGAGCGCACTAGTGGGCTGGTGACAGTTCACTCGGCAAACCTCACTCGAAGCAAGATTAAACAGAGGAAGAAGCGGCCCGCTTCGTTAACTGCCTCGGGTAAATCGCTAGAGGCTGGGAGCAATCCTAGTCCAAGATAGATGATTGGCGCCTTTGAAAAAAGGTACAGAACCCGGCTTATAGGTCATTCTGCTTATTCATTTTTTATGCTTTGATTTTTAATATCTGAAGAGCTTTATAATATTTCCAGCAGAGATAAGAACGGCTTAAGGCAAAGAAAAATACCATAGCTGACAAAGTTATTATTAATTGTCCATTTGAGTAATCTGCAGGGGGTAGCAGACCCATATTAAAATCGCTATCCTCGCCATTTGGATTCTGACCGCCTAAATACATATAACGATTCAAAGTCATTTTGTCTGTAGAATTATTTAAATTCCCTGATTCTATTGTGAAAGCCAGATTAGCCGCAGTTTTTGTTTTTAATTCTTCAATTACCTTTTGGTTATAGTCTCCAAATGGATATGCTATCCATTTTAAATTACAGTTAAACATATTGCTTAATTTTATGCGACTTCCCTCTGTTATCTTGCCTAAATCTGTTTTTTCTTTAAGCTGCTCTGTGTATTTTTTATGATATCGGCCGTGTAGACCTAAATAAGTTCCACATTCTTTTTGTAGAGTTTTGACTCCTTCAACAGTTATATTTCGAGGAATGCCAAATCTGTCTTCTAAAATAAATAAAACTGATTTTATTCCATATTTTTTATATAGGTTTTCTATGGCCTGGTATTCGTTTTCAGAACCATCGTCGAAGGTTATCATGAAATGTCTTCCTTCAAAACCATTGTTCAATAGGTTCTCAAAATTATTGGGATCTACTGGTTTATATTTTAAAGCTAATAACTTGTCTATATAGTAGTAGAGTTTATTTGGGGTAATTTCCCAGGGAGCTTGTGGCTTTTCCAATACGTCATGAAATAGTAAAACTGCCAGAACTGGGGTTTGAGTTAATTTATACCCATAAATAAAACCTGCAGTAGCAGCAATATACATAATTATGCTCAAGAATAAACAGCTTATATATTTGAATCTTAACTTTTTTAAGGTAAGGTTCCCATCAGCCATGGCTTTCTCCTATAGCCTCTGTTACAAAGTTAACAAAAGATTTATTCTCTGTTAAGCAGGGCATTTGTTCTACACTGCAGTCTCTGTGTCTTGTTTTAAACTCTTGAATGATTGCTGGAATATCTTTGTTTACATGTGAACCCGGCAAAACAAATAATGGGAAACATTTAATCCGGTTGAAACCCTTAATAAAAGCTTGTTCTAGGGCTTCTTGAAGGGTGGGGGACTTTTCTTTTAAAAAACATATAGAAAAGCTGGAATCTAATTTGTCTTTAAGATTTCGTGAAAAAGCTTTTATTGTATTATCTGATTCAATATTTTTTGAACCATGAAAAACAAAGATACAATAAAATTCATCCATAAATAGAACGTTTAGAGACCCTTTTCTTTAAGGTAATCTTCCATGGTCTTACCTTCTTTTTCAAGACGTTCTTTGAGTTTACTATTGCCAGGCAATTCTCCACTCTTGGATTTTTCCAGTAGAGAATTCTTGATTTCTTCCAAAACAGCTTCTCTTTCTTCCTGAGAACTAGCATCCTGGAGTTTCGCCTGAGCTTCATCTATCATAGATTCAATCTTTTTCTGGTCTTCTTCGCTCACACTATCTTTTTCGCTACCTATTAATTCTTCGATGTCTTTCCTAGAGAAATCGCCAGCTTCAATTGTATCAAGCAGCTTTTCTTTATTTGAACGGTTAAGGTAGTCAAATTTATGAGTAATTACAAATTCTTCATTCGGGTCTTGAATATAGTCTAAGGCACGCATATATACTTCTGCTGCTTTGTCTTTTTTATTAGCAATTTCATAAAGAAATGCTAGCTGAAGCATTGGCTCTTTCTGCCATTCTGTACCGTCAAAAGACTTTTGCAGGTTATCTTCGTAAATGCTTGTAATTTCTTCTAAAACTTTAAGATTTTTGTATCTAAGAGGCGGATTCAGTCTGAATGCCTGATATGCTGTAACAGCTAGTTTCAACTTCTGCGGACTATTTATGTTCTTTTGATAAACGCTAAAACGTGAATCTCCAGCAGCATTGAACTTATTTTGTAATTCTTTAATCTTCTTTTTGTAATTCTTTAATTTATTATTGTATTCATCGCCCTTTTCTTGAATAGGTCTTGAATGGGAGACTATCTCCATATTGTTCTTTGATTCAATAAAATTATTCTGCATGAACTGAACTTGCCCAAGAATATAGCGATATATTGCGTTATCTGGTTCTAATTTCAAAGCCTCTATTAAGTCTTTTTCAGCAGTGGATAAATCTTTGCTTACAAAGGCTGCTTCTGCTTTTTTGTAGAAAGAACTGGCTTCCGGGTTAATTGCAGAGCAGAAGCCTGAATTTGCTATTAAAACTGAAAAAATAAATGCTATAAAACTATATCTTTTCATATATTCCCTATTTTTATACCTATTACAAATATACAAAATATGCCGTATATTTGCAAGTGTCTGTTATTCCTCTTGTAATGCGAAAATGACGTAGTTTGGAATAGAATTGAGCATAGTTCCTACACCATAAAACTTTTGACCACCTGCATTTGTTTCAAAATTAGCTGGTCTCTTTGTATAATTAACTCTTTCTGTAACGTCTCTTGAAAATGAATATTTTGTTATTTCAGGAGGATACGGCTGATTATCTAAGTGAACAGGAACCATAGCCAACATTACTTTTCTCAAATTTTCCGGCAATGTCTGAGCATCTTTTATTTTGTTAACCAGATAATCTTGGCTGAAACGATGTGAATTCAACCATATTATAAGAATCAGTTGCTCTTTATCAGGCTGTTCAATAACGGTTGAGAAAACTAGATGACGTTTGTTGCCCAACTCAATTTCTGAAACTGTATCAAACTTTTCAAATGCTTTCAAAATAGCTAAGGCACTTTCACCTAACAAATCAGAGATGCTTTCGCCAATGGAATTTACCATTAGACTGTCTATTTTGCTATTCCAGCTTTCTTCTGTGCCAAAACGTTCTGAAGCAATCTT
>ONIU01000006.1 GCA_900317935.1 uncultured bacterium | reverse complement strand
TAATTGTCTCTATCTTTCTTGCTTAATAGTGATACTACTTTATAATCGTGATGTCTTACTATTGTACATGCCCCTGGAAACTGGTTTTTGTATTTATCTTTAGCTTTGACAGTAGTAACAATTTCTATTGTGCCTATGCCTTCCTTACCGTAAAAAGTATGATTATCCGGATCGCAGTCTCTAAAATCTATAATTCTGGCGGTTGCACTAATTTCCATGCGGTCTCCCAGAAGTTCTTCTGCCATCTCTTCTGTTGCAGGTATTTTGAGTTTTAAACCGTTGGTTTCTGTTCTGTTAAAACCAGGAACATAAGCGCTTGATTCTTTTCCTTCGATTATTTTTCTTAAAATAGAATTACCGTTTAATTCATCGAATCCTTTGCTTTCGTAGTTATCTGTTTCTTCGTAAAGATATTTGAATGCTTCTTCCTGGGCGGCAGCGGCTAATTGTCTGGCCATTTCAGATGTTTGGAAACGATGGACAGTGCTTTGGGCTTGTCGGCTTCTAACATGAAACTGGGCTACTAAAATCCCCAGTATAACCATTACAAAAAGGACAAAAAATATAGCAACACCCTTTTTATTCTTTGTTTGCCTTATTGGATTCATCTAGAGATCTTTCTGCTGATTATAGCGGTTTCCAGTTTTCTAATCTTTCTTTTAAAAATTTAATATTTGTTTTTGAAATTTTCTGTTCTAGTTCTATTCTAGAACGTTTTGCGTCTTCGTCTCCCTGTCTTTCGGCAAGGCTATACCAAAAATATGCTTCTTCCAGGTCTTGCTCAACACCTTCACCGTTTTCATACAATGTGGCAAGACTGAACTGGGCATTCGGATGATTTCTTTCAGCGGCTTTTGTATACCATTGTGCTGCCTGAACAAAATCCTGTTTTACATGCATTCCACAATAATACATAAAGGCTATATTAACCATAGCTTCTGCATCACCTGTTTTGGCTTTGGGAAGGAATATTTCAGCTGCTTCTTTATAATCCCCTTTTAAATAGGCTTTAGAAGCTTCTTTAAGGTTCAACTCTTTTTTGCAGCAGCCTGTTGCAAAAAACAACAGAATTGAGAAAAACATTATATAAGCAGTATTCTTTTTCATTCTGATTTCGTCCTAAAAGAGTTGTTACTAAAATCCTATATGTTTTTTATACTTTTGTCAAAATTTACTCTATATTAGTTATTTTTCAAGAATTTTTTGAATGAATTAGAAAAATAAAAAGGGAAAACCAACAACTCTAACAATTACCACAGATTGCGAAAGCAATCGTATCACAACGAAGTGTCTCACAGCGAAGCGTATCACTATAAAAATGTTGAGCAAGCAACTGTTCGCCAATCTTAGTTATAAATTTTTATAAGAGTTCGAATAGGTCAAGGTTCAAATGGTTCTATAAGCTACAGCTTATCATAAAGAGTAAAGCGTATGGGCTTTAGCCCTGAAAGCTTTACGTTTATGACAAGCTGTAGCTTACTGATTTTTCATCAGATTTCTAGTTTTCAGACAAGATCTATAAAGGCGGATAATGGGAAAAATTTAATAATTTTAAAGCCTGATTTATATGAAAAGAAAAAAAATAAAAATTTTAAAAAAAATATTAAATTGGCTAAATTTGATATTAAATTATAGAAAATAGAAGAAAATTATTAAAAATTGCCTATAATTTAAAAATTTCAGCTTGTAGTATCTGTTTAAACCCACCGAAGGATATACTATGAGGACTAAGACGAATCGGATAACCCCCCTCTTGGCCTGAAAAATTAAGGAGCAAACCTAAATGAAAAATATAGAAAATAAAAAAAGAAATAATGTTCTCTATGATGGTATTGTTTGGTTCGTCTCTAAACCTCTGTTTACTACAGTGTTCTTTCCTGAACGCTTAGTAGAAATTAAGATAAATAGATAGTTAAATAAGGAGGCAGATATGTCCTGTATCAATGAAATTACTGGAAAGGCTACAACTTCTGTTTTTGGTCAGACTTATAATTCAGCACCAAGTGCTCAACCTGCTGAAAATTCTGATGAAAACTTTGATTCAGTAATGTTGCAGGCTCTTAAAAACTGCAATGGAAAGAGACCAGAACATGTTTGCTGCTGCGGTAATCCCGTCGTTGAAGAAAGCACTGATGTTTCTGATGAAGTTGAAGAAATAAAAGAAACTGAATCAGAAGAAAACAAAGCTTTGTTAGATGCTTCTGTTGAAAAAGCTGAAAAGGCAGACAAATCCGAAGCAACAGAAGAAGAAAAAATAACTGCAGGCTCTTGTTTCACAATGTTTATCAAAATCAGTGCACGTATTACAACAGAAGTTGGCAATGTAGTAAGCGGAAAATTCAAAGATACAACTCTTGCTTTTGCAGATGCTCTTAAGGCAGACAAATCCTATAATGAAAATGTATTAAAAGCTTTTATGCAGAAGACGGATGAAAGAATTTCTTCTCAGACAGAAGAATTAAAGAGCTATCTTACTTCATATCTGGATAATATGATGGCTGCCGTAAAATCTTCTTTAAGTGGAATTAATTCAACACTGCTTTCTTCTTCAAATTTACTTGGAAATTCACTTTCCAGCTATTCAAATTTATTAAGTAACTCTAGTTTGTTGAGCTCTTCAGCTTTATTGGGTTCAGGCAGTTCTCTAGGTTCAGATTTATTATCTGGCCTGACTTCAGCCATGAATAACTATGCTAATTCTTCAAGTCTGGCTGGTTATTCTGCTATAGATGCTGCAAATACTAATACTCAAATTAAAGCAATGCTTAATGGTACTTCTAATTATTCTTATGGAATTGGAACCTCTTTAAATACTAATAGATATGCTGGTAGAAATCTGTCTTTATTAAGAAGTTCCGAAGTTGGAACTATGGCGTCTGGTGGTTTAAAGATGGTTGATACTAAGGGAAATACAACCACTGGCGTAGCTGCAACAGGTATAGAAATAGGTGATTCTGCCAGCAAGAGCATTGCTGCTGCCGGTCCTTCAGTTAGTAGTTCTAATAACGCTGTTTCTGTAGAATCTTCTGATGCTTCTGATGATGTGGCTGTAATAGCATCTGCACCTGCTGCAGAATCTGAGATAACAGCTATATAGAAGCTTTAAAACGCAAAAACCATATTATAGATTTATTCAAAGAAATGATTCTTAACTCTTTGAATGGTCAGAATGATAATGATGAAATTAAAAACATAGATGCTAAAATCAGCATCTCAATCGTGTAACTTGCCAAGGCGGTGTGATTGGTGTGAGGTGTGATGGGTTTTCCCACTTTCCAAAAAGCCGAAGGCTCTAAACAACCACACCAATTATTACCTAAAAGAAAACAATAACTACAATAAAAACGAATCTAAACCTTGAAAGGGAATTTGGGATATATTTACTAGGGCTAGAGCCGCATAGCGCGGCTCTTTTTTTTTATCTTATTACCGTAAATAAAGCCTGTTTCGTATTATAGCAAAGAGTTAGATTATTGTTTTCATAGGGTTGTAAAACTCTTTTGAGATAGTCTTTAAATCTTTCTCTTGTTGTATCTGTAACTTCTTTAATACCACTTTTTTTGAATAAAACATTGCAGGCTTCTTCAATGTCTTTGAATATCCATCTGAAAGGGCGCTGTATAATTTCGAGAGAGGGCAGCATACCATGGTCTATCATAGCGTAATAAATCATGGCTATACGAAGTCTTTCCATTGGGATGTCGTATTCGCCGAGTATTCTTCTCATTTCGTCATCTAAATGTGAATCTGCATGAGGAATTAATATTATTAATCTTTTCAGGGTTGCTTTGTAGAGTTTCTCTAAGGCTTCGCCCAATCTTGCTTTGTGCTCAGAATCAGTAGAAATAACTCCTAAGCCGCTCATACATAAAACCGTATCAAATTGAACCTGAAAGTTTGATTCTAACCATCTGCTTTGAACACATTCAATTTCAGGAGCATTTTCTTTTTCTGCTTGAAGCTTTAATTCTTTTAACATTTCAGAAGAAAAATCTGTAGCAACAACTTTACAGCCTCTTAATGACAGTGGAACGGCAAAGGTACCTGGGCCACAGGCAACATCTAATACTGTTTCGCCTTTTTCCCATTTAAACTTATTCAGAAATTCTTCTGTATCTGCTCTACCCTTAGGTGAATGAACAGATTTAGCTAGGTTCTTAGCAGCAGAATCCCAGTATTCAGGAGTTTCTTTGGAAGAATTATCTCCGTAGTTTAGTGCTAATCTATGTTTATAAAAATCTCTTAGTTCTTCAAAATCTTTTGATCTCATTAAATTACCTTGTTTGTGTACACAAATATATTTTTATATTACCTTTTTATTAGTTTTTGTGCAACAAAGCTAAAATCTATAAAAATTCTTTTATATTTTTTTCATTAAATAGTTGCTCATTTTTGTCTCAATAATGTAAATTTATAATGATTACAAGAAAAGGAAAAAGGAAAAAAGAACAAATGTCAAAAATTACTAGAGAATTTATTGAAAGAATCCCCAAAACTGACCTTCATTTACACTTAGACGGGTCTCTCCGTCTTTCTACTCTGATTGAATTAGCTAAACAGGAAAAAATAGAACTTCCTTCCTACACAGAAGAAGGTCTGAAAGAATTAGTTTTTAAAGAAAAATATAAAGACCTGCCTGACTACTTACAGGGTTTTGGTCTGACTTGCTCTGTTCTTAAGAATGCAGAAAACTTAGAACGTGTTGCTTATGAACTAGCTATGGATAACATTGCTGAAAATGTTATTTATATTGAAGCAAGATTTGCTCCACAGCAGCATTTTGTAAACGGTAAATTCAGTGTCCAGGATTCTGTAAGAGCTGTTAACAAAGGCTTAAAACGTGCTCAGGATGAACGTAATAATTCTGAAGAAGTTAAAAGTGGTAAAGAATTGCCTTTCCATTACGGTATAATTAACTGTGCTATGCGTTTCTGCAATAGATTTTTCTCTGATTATTATGCAAATCTTTTTGATTCGTTAGAATCTACTCCAGCTAGACGTGTAGTTGGTATTGCATCTCAGGAATTGGCAAGAATTACTGTTAAATTAGCTCATGATGAAGGTTTGCCAGTCGTTGGTTTTGACCTTGCTGGTGCTGAAGCTGGTTGGCCAGCTATTGACCATAAGAAAGCCTATGATATCGCTCATTATAATTTTATAAAGAAAACTGTTCATGCTGGTGAAGCTTTTGGAGCAGAATCAATTTTTCAGGCTATTACAGAATGCCATGCAGACAGAATTGGTCATGGAACTCATCTGTTTAACGTAGATAAGATTACAGACGAAAGAATTCTTAACGGTGAACATGGTGACCCGGAATCTTACATTAAGCGTTTGGTAGACTATATCGCTTGCCGCAGAATTACTCTGGAAGTATGTCCGACAAGCAATTTGCAGACTTTGCCTGAAATTAAGAGTATTTCAGAACATCCTCTTAAGAAGATGCTTGAAAATAAGCTTTCTGTATCAATTTGTACTGACAACAGATTGGTATCTAGAACTACTCCGACAGATGAACTTCAGCGTGTAGTTGATAATATTGATGTCGACCTCAAGACCTTCAAGAATATTATTACTGCTGGTTTCAAAGGTTCTTTCTATCCTGGAACCTATTTAGAAAAGCGCGCTTTGGTAAGACAGGTTATGAATCGCTATGAAGCTATAGAAAAAGAATTCTTTGGCTAAGTAAAATAATAATTCCTTTTAAATAGTCTTTAAAGGGAATTCTTTTAGGTAAAAGAAAACCACGCGAAATCCGCGTGGTTTTTTATTTTTGGGTCAATCTGTAAACCCCATCCCAGTTTTCCTGAGGATTGTCTTTGAGCTTTTTACAACGTTCTACAAACATTTTTGCGGTTTTATCTTCAGGGTAATCTTTTAGAATAATTTTATATTTTTCTTCAGCTTCTTCCCATTCTGAAGAGAGATAATGAACTAAGGCCCTTTCTGATATGACTGAAAGATTTACCATAGTTCGTGAATGCGGATCATTAATAGAACCTAAAAGCTGGTAAACCGTAACACTTTGTTGTCTTCCTTTTACTGCTACTATGTCAAGTACTCTGAATATCAAATCTTTGCCGGCTTCTTTTTGTGTGCTTTCACTAACTATTATCTGTGAACCATAAACTTTATTTAAACCTTCCAGTCTATTTGCTAAGTTTACGGAATCTCCGACAGCCGTATAATTAAAACGTTCCGATGAACCTATGTTCCCTATTAATGAAACACCTGTATTTATCCCGATTCTAGTATTGAAAGCTTTTCTTCCTTTAGAAATCCATTTAAAATTCATTTTTTCTACGGTTTTTGCTATTTCTAAAGCTGCAGAGCAAGCATTTCCTGCCTGATTTTCATCAGCGTGTGGAGCTCCCCAAAAGGCCATTACAGAGTCTCCTATGTATTTGTCTATGGTTCCATTATGGTTGTGGATTATTTTCGCGATGGCATCAAAATATTCTGCCAGTTGGTTTACTAAATCATGGGGGTCTGCTTCTTCCGAAATAGACGAGAAATTACTAATGTCGGTGAATAGAATAGTGATTTTTGCTGATTCTGCTTCAAGTTTAGCTTCATTTTTATCTTTAACTAATTCTTTAACTATTTCGGAAGGAACATATTTTTTGAAAGAACTCAAGGCCTTTTTCATTGAATTCATCGTGTCGCTCATGTTTTGAATTTCAGTGATAGGAGATTGAAGGTCTATTTCTCCATCAAAATCAAGATTTTGAATTCTATCTGCTTCAACTATTGCTTTATGAATCGGGTCTGTCAACTCTTTTGCCAGGGTGGCTGTTAAAAAGCCTGCTATGATTAATAGCCAAAAAGAAAACAATAAGGTTGTTTCATGTATTCTGGCTATTGGACCAATAAAATCGTCTTCTGGAACTATGATTCCAAGAGTCCATTTCCCATCGTATCTTTCTGAAAGTGGTCTGAATAAAGAAATATATCGTTCGCCTTTATGAGTATAATTGAATTTATACTTTTGGGTGTTGAGGTAGTAGTTTATTGCTTCATTTTCCGGACCGTGTTTTAATGCTTCTTCAGCCGGTGACCTTGGACGATTTCCGTGACTCGGATTTCTTGGATTCCCTTTTTTATATAAAACCTTAGCCGGGTGAGCAAATATTTCTCCTGAATCATTGCATAAAAAAGCAGTGCCTGTTTCTCCTATTTTTAAACTTTTCAGAAAATTGTTTATTTCGTTAAGTTTAAAATCAACTCCAACAGCGCCAATAAAATTCATACTCTCGTCAAAAATAGGTTGAGCACAGGTAATACCTGGTTCTCTCGCTGTAAATAAATAGTATTCACTGGTCCAAACAGATCTTCCTTCTGCTTTGGTGCTTCTATACCAGGGTCTTGATCTTGGATCGTAATTTAAATCTTCAGAAAAATTATCGCTTATCAGTTTGTGGTCTAAATCTTTTTTTATTAGTCTTATTCCAGCTGGAGATTTTGTTCTGGTAACTATTTTGGTGACGAATGTATTGTCATCATCTCTATATGTCATGAAGTAGTCGCCGTTTTCATCTCCAAAATATATACTTTGAAACTGTGGGTAGGTTTCAAGCGCTTCTGTAAAAAAAGATTCATTAAAAGATACTGTAGACGATGAAATTACTTTTTTTTCTATAAGATTCTTTATTACAACCCCATTTTTATTTGCTGGTTCTAAGTGACTGTTTATCTGACGAGTAATGGTTTCCGAAATCTGATAGAGCAATTCATCAGAAGATTGGAGCATGATTTCCAGATTACTTTGGTAGCCATAAAAGACTATTCCAGCGATAATTAATGAAAAAAGCGCTAGAAAAGATAAAAATACTACGACTTGAAGACCATAGGTTCTAAATTTTGATTCAATGCTCACAAAAGTAATCCTGATTTTTCTATTTTAGCATTTTTGTTGTCATAGAGCAACTTATGCTGTTCTAAAAAGGAAATAACCCGCAAATGCATTGCAAATGCGGGTTATTTCCCCAAACAAATCTCTATTGTTCCTGCTGTTCTGAAGAAGCAGAAACAGATAACTGCATATCAGGGGAAGAATAAAGATATCCTGAGACTTTCTTGTATGTATAACCGTAACTCAAAAGGAAACCTACAAGAGTTACAACAAGAGTCAGGATAATTGCTATTGTACGCATAGGCAACTCCCTGTAACAGTCTTATGATGAAATCGACGGTAGTTGTTTTTTTTTTAACCATAATATGTTAAATTTTTATAATTAGTTTTTTTGTAGAATAATTTATGTTAGATATGCTTTTATAACAAAGTCTAATGGAGCTTTATATAATGTCTGAAACAATAATTAGTCTGCTTGTTTCGATGCTGATTGGTGGCTTTATTGGTTGGATAACTAATCTTATAGCTGTTAAGGCTTTGTTTCATCCGCATAAAAGTTATCGAATTCTTGGTTTTGACTATCAGGGACTTCTGCCGAAACGCAAAGCAGAGTTGGCTAATAACCTCGGGAATATGGTAGAAGGTGAATTAATCAATATTCCAGAATTAATTAAAAAGGTTAAACCTGAAGATGTTAACCCTTTTATAGATAAGATGATTGATGATCATAAAGAAAACATTCAAAAAGCAATATATAACTATATTAACGATTATCTGAAAAGTATTAAATTTCCTTTATTCAATATTGATATAAGTAAGCACATAAGTACCAATACTATAGTTACAAAAACGACCGAAACTGTTATAAAATTATTAAGGAATAAGGCTAAAGAAGCTGTTCCTACTGTTTTAACCAAAGCAGGCAATGAGGTTATAAAGCATATTTCGGTTCATGATATAGTAAAAGAAAAAGTAGATCAAATGGACTTAGATAAATTGGAAGCAATGGTTAATCGTATAGCAGACAAAGAAATGAAAATGATTGAATACTTAGGTGGAGTGTTAGGAGTGTTGGTTGGCGCCGTTCAATGGGTAATTCAACACTTTTTGTTAAGTTGATATGGAATGGTTTTATAGTTATGAATAAAGATGATTACAACAATAATACAGAATATTTTAATAAAGAATACGGTTCTAATAGTTCTTCAAACTGGCGGCTGAAACTTCCGCTGATTTTTGTTCTAATAATTGTGGTTATTACAATTATTATTGTTGAAGATGATTTGTCTGGTAGAAACATAATTAAGCCTTTATTTACTTATTTGCAAAGTAGAATAGACAGTCTTATTAAAGGTGATGAAAATGCAAAAGATCTTAAAAATGTAATATATTCAGTAAATTCAGATTCTAGTGCTGATAAATCAGAAGAAAAAGATAAGACGGAAAGTAAGATAACATTTAGTGAAGTTGAAAAAAAATACAAAGAAAAATACGCTCATCTTTATGAATTGCAGGAAAATGATTTACTAGAAATACTTTCTGATGATGAAAATCAGAATCTAGTATTGACAAAGATAGCTTTAGATAAGGATTATAGCAAACTTCTGAATGAGATTATAAAAAAGAACAACTCTTTGGTTAACAGCGATAAAATAGGCGACATACCCCTGGTTTATGCGGCAGAGAAGAAAAGCACAAAATGTGTTGAAGTTCTGGTTAACCGTGGTGCTAATTTAAAGTTCGAACTAGAAGACGGAAGAAACTTGCTGCATATAGCTGCACAAAACAATAATATTTCTTTGGCTAAACAGGCATTAATGGCTGAAATATCTGTAGAAAAAAAGACCAAAGAAGGAAAAAGCCCACTATACTATGCTGTTAAAAATAATGATTTAGAGATGGCTTCTTTTTTGGTGAATTGTGGAGCTGATTATAAGGATAAAGTTCTGTGGTCTATTACCAGAGATAAAAATTTGCAGTCTTTTCTAAAAAACGGTAAGAAACCAGCTAAATACTTAGATGTTGATACTGAATTAACTCCTGAAGAAAAAGAGTGGCGTGAAGCTTATGAATATATCAGAGACGGCAAACTTACAGACTTATACAATCTTGCTAAAAATGGAAAAGATTTGTTTAAAATGACTTATCATGGTGAACCGGCACCTTGTATTGCTGCAAAATATGGCCAGTATGAAATTTTAAAATATTTGATTCATGAATTTGATTGCAAAAACTTAGTTGATTACGAAATGGGTCGTAATGCTTTACACTATGCTGTTCAACAATCTAATGAAAAAATTCTTGATTTGCTTATCCAGAACGGTTTTGATGTTAATTCAACAGATTTATACAATAACACTCCCTTACATTACGCTATAAGCAATCCTTTTCCTCATAGTGTTCAATTCTTGATACATCACGGTGCAGACCCAGACAAGTATAATCTTAAAAGACAGACTCCAGCCCATTTGGCAGCAAAGAAAGGAAATGCCATGGCGGTAATTTTATTTGTAAAAGAAGGAGCAAATGTTAATTTTCAAGACTTTGAGGGTAATACTTTACTACATTATGTAAATAAATATCTGCAAGATCAAAAGGTATTTGAGGCCTTGTATAAGATAGAAAATAAATTAAATTTTAATATTAAAAACAATGAAGGGAAAACACCTCGTAATATTAGTTACTTTGATTATTTTGAATATTACGAAGAACGCTATCGTTGAATATAATTAAAAATATAATACAGAAAGACGGCAGTTTTTATGGGCAATAAAGAATACGAAGTTCGAAATAAAGATTATTCTTCTAATGAATACCATTATAATGGTAGTGGTTCCTATGGCTATAATGAGTATTCTAGAGGCAATGGATCATATTTTTGGGGAATATTTGTCTTTTTGGCTTTTGTGGCAGGAATTGGAACCTATGTGGCTTTCAATTATGAAGCTTTATCTGAATTCTTTGAAACAAATTTGAAAACTGCTAAGCCTTCTAGATCTTCAAAAACATCTTCTAGATTCGGTAATAATTCATACAATAATAAATCTAATAAAATAAAGATAACTCAAATTCGAAAAGAAGATTTAAAGAATAGAACTCCATCAGAAATACAGGAAGAAGAGCATAGAAAAAAAAGTTATGAAGCTGCAAGGAAGAGAATATTTGGTAATAGCTTAGATTCGAAGAATCTATCTCAAGTTCAGAATCAAGGGGCTATTCCAACATCAAATGTAGATAATAAGCCTGTTTCTACTGGACCAGAGGTTCTCAAACCTAATGATGGTAGTCTTGCAAGAAATAATAGACCATGGAAGCAGGATATAGACAAAAATAGTGAAGAATATGGTGAAATAAGAAAATTTGAAAATGAATTTTTCAGAAGAAGTGGTAATTTGTATAGTATGGATGAAGCTGAACTTTTAAACGAAATTGCTCAGTGCCAGAAATTCTATGAAAAATACGATTCTTTTCTCAAGGATAAACCTTTTACATTCCTTTCAAGAAAAAGTAGTATTCTTGCTAGTTTTGTTAGAATAGCCTTGAACAAAGATTATACTTCTTTGTTTCAAAAAACTATAGATTGGGGTTTCGTTCCTAAAAACTGGAGTTTCGATTATCGCCCTATAGCTTTTTATGCAATAGAACACGGTAGTGTCAATTGCCTTGATATTATTTTAAAAACAGGAATAGATTTGAAAAAAGAATTACAATACGATGAATTTGACAGAAAAAGAGGAACAAAATTTAAAATTGAAGAAGGAAAAACCTTGCTGCATGCTGCTGCTGAGAAGGGTTATCTTTCATTGGCAAAACAAGTTTTAGATGCGGGTGTTCCAATAGATAAAAAGACAAAAGAAGGCAAAACTCCATTATATTATGCGATTAAAAATAATCACTATGAAATGGTTCAGTATTTAACAAAAAAAGGGGCAGAATTATCTAGTGATTTAAAACAATATGCCACAGATGATAGAATTCTTGCTTTGTTTAGCAATTCTCAAACTGATAATAAGGCTGAAACCAGCAATAATATTGAAACTAGCGATAAGTCTGAAGCCAGCAATAATGCTGAAACTAGTGACCAGCCTGTTCCTACAGTAGAGGAAACTAAACCTAAGGCCAATGTCGATGAAGAAGTTATTTTTAATTATATTAAAAATGGTGAACTGATTAACATATTTATGCTTTCCGAAAAAGGGAAGGACATTTCAAACTTCTATTATAATAATGAGCCGGCAGTATGTATTGCTGTCCGTTTTGAAAGATTTGAAATTCTGAAATACTTAGTTCACGAATTTGATTGTAAGAAGATGGTAAATACGGCTAATAAACGAAATGCTTTGCATTATGCTGTAATTTACTACAATCGTAATATTGTTCAATTTCTTATTGATAATGGCTTTCCAGTCAATGAAAAAGATTCTGAAGGGAATACCCCTCTGCATTATGCGGTTAGCAATCTTTTGAAAGATTGCGCTGGGGTTTTGCTGAAGAATAAAGCAGACCCTAATGCTTTGAATAACAATAAACAAAATGCGCTTCATTTAGCTATTAAAAACGATAATGCTGAATTAGTAGCTCTTTTGCTTAAAAATGGAGCAAATGTCAATCAGCAGGATAATGATGGTAATACTCCTTTACATTATTGCTCTATGTTTTCTTTTGATAACAAAGCATTAATGAAAGAATTATACAAATATGAAGATATTATTGATTTAAGTATAAAAAACAATAATGGTAAAACCCCTCGTGATGTGGCTCAATCAGATTGTTTTGCCTACTATGAAAAGAATTATAAAGGAAAATCAGAAGATTCATTAGAAGAAAACATTCAAAATGAAGAAAAATCTAGTGACAAAAAGCAATCCAAAATTCATCTGGAAAAATATATGGTTCTAGATGAAGAAAGCTGTATAAGTAATGCTAGAGAAGATTTCTCTCTTAATCGTGATTATCTATTCTGTCCTGCGGGGCCAATTGTTATTCCTTATAAACCTGAACATGTTAGACTTTTTCTTGCGCAAATAGCAATTGAAAAAGATTATGGTGATTTTTTGGATAAACTAAGTGGAAATAAGTTTCATCCGATTAATGAACCGGAAAAGTATATTCCCATTACTACGAAATTTATATTAGCTTCGATTATTTTTGCTGCAGAAAAAGATAGAAGAAAATGTGTTGAAGTTCTTATTAAGAACGGTGCTGATTTGAAAGTTGAGGCTCCAAAACCTAGAGACAAAGAGAAAATACTAGTTGAAGAAGGGAAGAATCTGCTCCACTGTGCTGCTCAGCATGGAAATATATATTTGCTGAAAAAAGCTATAGAAGCTGGTGCTGCAATTGAGAAAAAAACTGTCTCAGGAAAGACTCCCCTTTATTTTGCTGTTAAAAACAATCAGTATGAAGCCGCTAATATACTTATAAGTAACGGTGCTGTCAGAGAAGAAAGCTTAAAGTCAGAAACTAGCGATGAAAAAATGCTTAAGCTCTTAGAAACAGGGAAATAATAAAAGAGATGAGAGATGAGAGTATAAGAGATAAGATGCTCCCCCGATAATGCCAAAGGCATTTTAGGGGAGCATCAGACAAAAGAAGATCTGCCCCCACGTAGGTGGGGGAAGTGGCACGTAGTGCCGAAAGGGGTCTTACTTCTTAAACAATTCCGCTACAGCGTTCTTAACTTTGTCTTCATTTGGAATAAAGGGCAAAGTTACATGGTTGCCATTCTTGGCCTTGTTGAACTGGGCTGTAACTTCGATTGCATGTTCGTTTCTTGCCCAGGCACGTCTTGAAACGCCGCACATGGTATCCCAAATCATTGAGCTTCTGATAACGTTGTCTATTCTTTCACTGCCATCTAGAACGAGACCGAAGCCACCATTGATTGATTTGCCGATTCCGACACCGCCGCCGTTATGCAATGAAATAAGGCTCATGCCGCGAGCTGCATTACCTGCATAGCAGTGGGTAGCCATATCAGCCATAATATTGCTTCCGTCTTTGATATTAGCAGTTTCTCTATAAGGTGAGTCAGTTCCACCAGTATCGTGATGGTCACGACCAATCATTACAGGGCCGATTTCACCCTTTCTGACAAGTTCATTGAATTTCAAAGCTATGTTAGCTCTGCCTTCTGCATCTTGATAAAGAATTCTTGCTTGGGTTCCTACTACGAGAGAATTCTTTTCTGCGTCACGTATCCAGACATAGTTGTCGTGGTCTTGGGAACGACGATTCGGGTCTATGCAGGACATTGCAGCCTGGTCAGTTTTTACAAGATCTTCGTGCTTGCCGCTTAAGCAGACCCATCTGAAGGGGCCATAACCATAGTCGAAGAGTAGGGGACCCATTATATCTTCTACATAAGAAGGCCATATAAAGCCATCTCTTGGATTTTCACCGTTAGCGCAGATTTCTTTGACACCTGCGTCAAAAATGGCTCTCATAAATGAGTTGCCGTAATCGAAGAAATAGGTGCCTCTTTCGGTTAGAGTTTTGATAGCTTTGAAATGGGCTTTCAGGCTTTCGTCAACAAGCTTTCTGAACTTAGCCGGGTCTTTGTGAAGCATTTCTGTTCGTTCTTCAAAAGTGAGACCCTTTGGACAGTAACCACCGTCATAGACAGCGTGACAAGAAGTCTGGTCAGAAAGCAATTCGACTTTTTTATTGTTATTGACTGCGTATTCAAGCAAATCTACTATATTGCCATGGAATGCAATAGAAGTAGTCTTTTTGGATTCAATATGTTCGTCGGCAAGCTTGAAAGCTTCTTCCGGAGTTTCGGCAATAAGAGAAACCCAGCCTTGTTTATGCCTAGTTTCGATTCTAGACATATCTACTTCAGCGATAATACCGACACCATTAGCTATTTCTACTGCTTTTGGCTGAGCACCGCTCATTCCACCCAGACCAGAAGAAACAAAGAGATGACCACTTAAGCCTTCTTCGTCTTTAATACCCAGCTTCATTCTTCCAGCATTCAGAATTGTGTTGAATGTGCCGTGAACAATGCCTTGAGGTCCAATATACATCCAACCGCCAGCAGTCATCTGACCGTAATTTGAAACGCCCAACTGCATAGCACGGTGCCATTCAGCCTGATTGTCAAACATTCCTACCATTAAGCCATTGCTCATAATGACTCTTGGAGCATTTGGACTAGATTTGAAAAGCCCTAGAGGGTGGCCTGACATCATTACTAAGGTTCTATATTCATCAAGATTTTCTAGGTATTTCTTTATGAGCCTGTATTGCATCCAGTTCTGGCAGACTTGACCGGTTTCTCCGTAGGTAACAAGTTCATATGGGTAAAGAGCAACTTCAAAGTCTAGATTGTTGTCAATCATGACTTGAAAAGCTTTGCCTTCAATACAATTACTTTTGTATTCATTTATGGGCTTGCCGTAGATTCTTCCTTCTGGTCTGAATCTATAGCCGTAAATACGTCCACGTGTTTTCAATTCTTCTAAAAATTCAGGAATCAATGCTTCGTGAAGTTCTTCTGGAACGTATCTTAGAGCGTTCTTCAAAGCTATTTCTGTTTCGTGCTGATTCAGCGTGAAACCTCTATCTGGTGCTCGTCTTATTCCTTCAACAAACTTCGGATATTCTGGAAGCTTGTTATCTAACTTAATCGTCATTGCAGAAGCAATTGTCTTGTTGTCTAACATCAAAAACCTCCCTTAATCAACTCTAAACAATTTAGTATATTTTTATTTTTTATTCAACTCTATAACATCTGAACCCTAAATTTATTGACAAAGAAACCTGTTGGTGGTGCTAAAATGATAGCAGAACTATCTTGATGGTGTGTGAAGATGAGAAACCTAGAGAAAGATGAAGAAAAGAGGGGCAAATACAGAGAAAAGCTTTTGGCAACAGCTTTTACCCTTTTTTCTAAAGAATCTATCGAATCTGTAAAATTCGAAGATATTGCAAAAGAAAGCAATATTGGTGCAGCTACAGTATATCGCTATTTCGGAAGTAAACCAGAAATGGTTATAGAGCTCGCTACAAAAAAATGGATAGAGCATTACAAAGAAGTAGAGGAATACTATCAAAAAGCCGGCGGTGATTCTATGAACGCCGCTGAGGAGTTGGAGTTCTTCTTAGATTCATTCATCAATCTCTACAGGAACCATAAAGATTTGCTCCGTTTCAATAGAAATTTTGATACTTATGTTATTCACGAAAAATGCACTGAAAAGCAGATGAAGCCATATAATGATGCGGTGTCTATATTTGCAGAAAAGTTTCATACAGTCTATAAAAAGGCCCAGGAAGACGGAACCCTTTCTATAAAGGTATCGGAAAAGAAGCTTTTCGTAAATATCATGTATATAATGCTTTCTGTGGCTGGTAAATATGCTGAAGGGCTGGTTTATCCTCCTCATGCAGAACGTGATATGACAGAGGAACTATTTTTGTTGAAACACATGATCTTTGATTCATACGCAAAAAGGCTTTAGCCTTTTTGCGGTGTGATTGGTGGTTGGTGATGGGTGGGAGTGCCCTAAAGACCCCTTTTGCCACTACGTGCCACTTCCCCCAGCAATGCTTACGCATTCTGGGGGCAGATCTTTTTCTCGAAGATGCTTCCCCAGTTTAGCAATTAGAGCTGGCGACGAAGCAACTCTCCACCCAGAAGCGCCCCCACGCAGGTGGGGGAGCTGTCAGCTTGCTGACTGAGGGGGTCTTTAAAGTAGTGTTACGCTTCGCTGTGGGACACTTCGTTTTTGAACACTTCTCACTCTTACAACTCTTCTAACCCTTACAACAACTATCACGGGCAGCGTCAGCTACCGTCTCACAAGTTGCGTCAGCAACAGTCCCACAGAGGCTTTAGCCTCGTCTCACCGTCTGACAACCGGGGCAGGTCGTTTTTCTCTGAAGAAGCTAGCGAAATCACGAAAACAATTTGGCAATGTTTTTGTAGTTTATATAGCTAATACCTTTGGCTTGAGTTTCCAGGTCACCAGAATATATTACGCTAGGCTTTTCAACATCAGAAGCAAATTTCATAAATTTTTCAAGATTTTTTGAGAAAGATGTTGTCCAGGTCATAGAAGACTTGATTTCAAACGGGAATAGCTTTCTGTTTTCATTTAAAACCAAATCTATTTCCAAACCGTTATGATTTCTGAAATAGTATAATTCGGAACGTTTGCCTGCATTATATCTGGCTTTTAAGGCTTCTACCACAACAACATTTTCAAATAAATTTCCAAATAGTGGGTCTCTTTCAACCATTTCTTTGTTGGTTATACCTAATAAATTAGATGCTAAACCAGGTTCATAAAAGTATATTTTTGGTGCCTTAATCAGCCTTTTTCCAAAATTGTTAAAATAGCAAGGAAGTCTGAAAACGATATAACTTGCTTCAAGAACTGAAAGCCATTTTAAAAGTGTTGTTGAAGTAACACCAACTTCATTAGATAGACTTGAAAAATTAATAACTTGGCCTACTCTTCCAGCTAAAAGCATTATAAAACGTTCAAAGGCAGTTAAATCAGCTACATTAATCATTTGTCTGACATCACGTTCCACATAAGTGCTAAAATAGTTTGTATATAATAAATTAGGTGGAATCTGTTCACTATATATTCTTGGCATAAAACCATTAAAAATATATTCTTCTCTAGCTAAATTAATATTATTTCCTGAAAGTTCGGAAATTGAAAGTGGCAATAATTCAATTATTCCTGTTCTTCCTGCCAAGGATTGAGATATTTCCTGATGAAGTGCTGGTTGATGAGAACCAGTTATTATATATTCACCATTACATCTTTTATTATCAGCCAAGACTTGTAGCATTTCCAAAAGTTCAGGAACTCTCTGTATTTCATCGATTATCAAGGGTGAGGAATGTCTTTTAAAAAAAGCTTCTGGGTCGTTTAGAGCTAATTCTCTTTCTGTTCTTATTTCAAGGTTTACGTATTCATAATCTTTAAATGTTGATTGAACAAGTGTTGTTTTTCCTGATTGTCTAGGCCCCATAACAGTAACAACAGGAAAATATTTTGCAAGTTCAAGTAGTTTGGGTGTTATAGACCTGTAAATCATTTTGGAATGCTCCAGAAGTATGTAATAGTGTAGATATAACATGAATTTATGCAAATTTCAAATTGGATTTGAAATTTGCATAAATATTATTCTTGTAATTACTTGGTTATATATAAAGACCCCTTTACGACTCGCTTCGCTGTGGGACGTTTCACTGTGGTAGTTGTTGTAGTTGTTGTAATTGTTGGAAGGGTGAGAAGGGTTGGAAGGGTTTAAAAGAATGAAGTGGAACGCTGCACTGTGGGACGCTTCGTTTTTGAACACTTCTCACTCTTACAACTCTTCTAACCCTTACAACAACTATCACAGGCAGCGTTAGCTGCCGTCTCACAAGTTGCGTCAGCAACAGGCCCACAGAGGCTTTAGCCTCGTCTCACCGTCTGACAACCGGGGGCAGGTCGTTTTTCTATTCTTTCGAAGTCGTTTAAATCGAGTTTAAGACTAGTTTAATACGACCTCCAAATTTAGCTTGACTATAGATGAAATGGTTGCTAGAATACGGGCACTTAAGGTTGGAGGCTGTAAAATGAAAAAATATTTTTTTACCTCTGAATCAGTAACTGAAGGCCATCCAGATAAGGTAGCCGATCAGATTTCTGATGCAGTTCTCGATGCAATTCTCGCAAAAGACCCAATGGGTCGTGTAGCTTGCGAAACTGCTGTAACAACCGGTTTAGCTATGGTTATGGGCGAAATCACTACCAAGTGTTATGTCGACGTTCAGTCTATTGCTCGTAAAGTCATTACTGATATCGGTTATACCAATGCTGATTACGGTATTGACGGCAAAAGCTGTGGCGTTATCGTAAGTTTGGATGAACAATCCCCAGACATTGCACAGGGTGTTAATCACGCTCAAGACGGTTCTGACAAAGATGAAAATCTTAATGTTGGCGCTGGTGACCAGGGTATGATGGTAGGCTTTGCCTGCAATGAAACTCCTGATTATATGCCTGCTCCTCTTTATTATGCTCATAAAATGTGTCAGAAACTGGCTGAAGTCCGCAAACAGAATGTTGTAAACTATCTGAGACCAGACGGAAAAGGCCAGGTTACTGTTGAATATCATGACGGCAAAGTAGCCAGAATTGATGCAGTTGTTCTTTCTACTCAGCATAATCCAGATGTTACACACGAAACTATCGAAAAAGACATGATCGAAAAGGTTATCAAACAGGTTATTCCTGCTGAACTTATCGATGATAAGACTAAGTTCTTTGTTAACCCAACAGGTCGTTTCGTAGTTGGTGGTCCACAAGGCGACTCTGGACTAACTGGCCGCAAGATTATCGTTGATACTTACGGTGGAATGGCAGCTCATGGCGGCGGAGCTTTCTCCGGCAAAGACCCGACAAAGGTTGACCGCTCTGGTGCTTATATGGGCAGATACATTGCTAAGAATCTAGTTGCTGCAGGCGTTGCAGACAGAGTTGAACTTCAGATAGCATATGCTATCGGCGTTGCAAAACCAATGTCTGTTCATGTTGACACTCATGGTACAAGCAAGATTGATGAATCTAAGATTGAAGAAATCATTAACAAAGTATTTGATCTTAGACCAGGCGCAATAATCAAGAATCTTGATCTGAGAAGACCTATTTATCGCCAAACTGCTTCTTATGGTCATTTTGGCCGTGGCGAACTCAATCTTCCTTGGGAAAAATTAGATAAAGTTGAAGAAATTAAGAAGCTTGCTTTTTAATCAAAATAACTATCTAACTTACTAAGACAAAAAAGCCCCTGCGTATCTAATGCGTGGGGGACTTTTTATTAATGAGCAATTAGAAATGAGCAATTAGGAAATTAGGAATGATTAGTTTATTGATAAGCTATATTGCGATAAACCGTGCGAAAAAAGTTACAATGTAGTAATATAATTTAATGTAAAACTGATTTTATCTCTTTAACTTTTTAAACAATTAACATGAAGCGTTATATTTACTTAATAACAATAATATTATTGCTGCTAACAAACATTTCTGTGGCTACAGCGGCGGAAGACAATCGTTTACTGCCCGTTTTGGTTTATCATCATATCCAAGACCCGGTAAAATCAGATGTTTCATGTACTCCATCAATGTTTGAAGCTCATATGATAGCTTTAAAAGATGCTGGTTTTACTCCTATTACAATACCTCAGACGCGTTCTTTTTTGGCAGGAACCCTAACGCAAAGCATCAAAAAACCCGTGCTTATTACATTTGATGATGGATATGAAAGTTTATATAAATATGCTCTGCCAGTATCTGTTAAACTTAGAGTTCCTATGACTGTTTTTATTATAACTTCCAGAATTGGGCAAAAGCCCCAATTTTCAGCTTATCTCACCGAATCTCAAATAAAAGAAATGAATGCCAGCGGTTTATGGTATTTCGGTTCTCATTCGCATAATTTACATACTGAAAGTACAAAAATTTATAATGCTTTTGGCGGTGGAAAAGTCAATCCTTTGCTTGATGAGCTTAGAGCGGATCTGGTAGCTTCTTCAAAATGCCTGGAAAATATTACAGGTGTTCCGACAGAAATAATTGCCTGGCCTTATGGAAAGTTTAATAGCGAATATACTGCTATAGCAAGGCTGGTAGGCTATAAAATGCATTTTACTAGTTTATATGGATACAATGAACCTGGAACCAATCCTTATTCCATAAAGCGAATACCTGTTTCGGCAAGAGATACAGGGGCTTCCGTGGTAAAGAAATGCCGCGGTAGGCAAAGATAATAAATATAACTAAATTGATATAAAAAAATACCATCATTATTAATGATGGTATTTTTTGTCTTAGGTTGATTATAACTTTTTAATTATTCTGATTTTTCTTCTTTTTTATCAGTATCTTCTTTCTTTTCAGTATCTTGTTCTTTTACTTCTTCTTTTTCTTCTGAATCATTTTCCTGATCATCTTCATCTTCATCTTCTAATCTGGTTCGATGTTCTTTTTCTAAGATGAAGGACTGAAGGGTTTCTTCGACACCGCTTAATTTCTGTAAAACAGATTCCAATTTTGTAGTATCTTTGCTGTTCTTAACAGATTCAAGCCCGTCACGAATTTCTGCTGTGGCTTCTTTGAGACTGACTACTTTGTTACGTAATCCCATAGTCATTTCGTTCATTGAATCAGCTAAATCTTTTAATTCGTCTCTTTGTCTCAATTTAATGAAGTTAGTCAGATCCCCTTCGCCTATTCCTCGCGCAACTCGCTCCATTCTATAAACAGGTCCTGCTATAGTGTGAGTTATTTTTATGCATAGAAAAGCTACTATAAAAATACTTACAAGTTCTGAAATTAAAACTCCAGGTAACAGAACTCTTGTTAACTGATTAACTTCTATTGGAAGTTTATATTCTTCGGCAAAAAGTTTATCTAGTCTTTCATGTGAACAAAGGTAAGTTAAACCGCCGACTAAATTTGCTACAATTATAACAAGAAGTATCATTATAGCTGTTAACCTGCTTTGGAAGCCAGGTTTTATAAAATAATTTTTTCGTTGCCTAATAACAGACATAGAGAATCCTCCTAAGACTTTATTCTAAATTATCACAGCTTTTGTATACTTTCAATTATTTATCTCTTAAAAAACGTTGTTTTATCAAAATATATTATATTTTTTTTGAATCTGTAGCTGTTTCGTTTTCTTCATCGTAGTAGTATATTTCATCTGTTTTTTCTAATTCTTCTGTTTCAGCAAGCAGATCCATCAGTTGATTTTCAACTTGATTTTCATTAGGAACTGATTCTTCAGCGTCTTTCCATTCTAACTTATTTTCTGGGGTATCAGACAAAGCATTTTCATCTAAAAATTTGGAATAATCTACCTGATTATCTTTTGTTATAGTGTTTCTTCTAGAATCCAAGGGTTCTGCTATGCCTTCCGGAGTTCCTACAAGCAAATCAATTTCATTGCTGGATAAAAGATTGGATTCTTTGTTGGTTTCTCTATAATCTGCAAAACAATTATTGCAAAAGTATAGAATTATAAAAAGAGAGAACATAGAAAAAAGAATAATTTTAATTTTCATTATGTTTAAATTTCCTGCGAATCTAATAACAATTAATACAGTTATCGGCATTTTTTCTTTACTTTATGATTGGCATTTGGTAAAAAGTCATAATAGAATATGAAACTAGGGGCAGACTATGAATAAATATTTGTTTCGATATGGCTTTGTGAAAGGTAAGGAAATCCGCTACAATATACTTACCACTGGTAGTTTTAAATTGAGTGGGCCTGGCGGAGAAACTTCTACGCCTATTAATATTGAAATGGTCGTTAGTCAGCTTATTGAGGACTGTGATGAAAATAAAGCCCTTATAAAGGTTTGTATAGAAAAAGCTGTTGCTGAATGCGATATTCCTAAAGAAAACATGCCAGAAGTCGGAAAAAGCTATATTATGGAAACAGATTCACTCGGGAATTGCAAATGGGTGGATGGTAAAGCTGGCTGGCAAGGTGCTGAACATTCTTTAATGAGATTCCCTGAAAATGAAATAGAAATTGGCGACACCTGGGTTCAGATGGTTGAAGATGCTGCAGGCTCTGCTCCGCCTTTCTATAATAGATATAGATTGAATGGTCGAGACAGAAAAAATCCTGATTTAATAATCTTTTCTTCTGAAATATATTCAGGACATCCGGATTTACGAGAAAGCAGAACCCTTGGCAAAAGCAGTTTTACCTTCAATCTTGCCGACAAGTGGATTCAAGATTCAGATGTCAGAATAAAACATGAATATATGTTTCCTGTTCCGCAAAGACCTGATATCTTGTTAAGAGGCAAGACCGTATTAAATGTTGATATGGAAAGAATTCTCTAAGTCACAGAGTCAAGCGAAGTTTCTATCTTGATCAAAAAATATCTTGACTTTTAGTATGTGACCCCTTATAATACTTTGCACTTGAAATGTTGTCTGCCCAGATGGTGAAATTGGCAAACACGCAAGATTCAGGTTCTTGTGTCCGTATAGGACTTGCGGGTTCAAGTCCCGCTCCGGGCACCGTTTCAATAGTAAATTAACTTTGTTTGCGATGAATTGTCCTTTTAACAGCAAACAGAGATTACATATATTAAAGACCCCGTATTTAACCCATACGGGGTCTTCCATTTTAGATTTATCTTTATTATATTTCCATTTTTTGTTAGTTATTGTAGTATAAGTATGTTTTGGCTGATTTTACTAAAAAACAGAGGTGGAACAAAATGACATTATCAGGTTTTTTTAAAAAGACTGCTACTGCAGCTATGGCTTTATTGTGTTTTTCAGGTAGTCTTGAGGCTGCGAACGACAAATTAAAGATACATTATGCCAGACCTGATAAGGTTTATGATAATCTAGGCATCTGGTTCTGGGACCATGTTAAGAATCCGTCTAAGAATTGGCCAACAGGTGCGACCAAGCCTTCTGGAAAAGATAAATTCGGTATCTTTTTCGAAGTTGCTCTGAATTCTAATCCTTCTCAGGTAAGTTTTTTAATACTTGATACAAAAGAAGGAAAAAAGATTGAAGAAAATAAAACTATATATTTAACAGATAAAAGAGAAGTCTGGGTTGTTGCTGATGATGTTAATGTTTATGATACTGAAGATTTAAAGATTAAATCAGTGCTTAGGCAGGCCATAATTACAGGCGAAGATGAACTTGAACTGCGTTTCAACAAAATG
The DNA here is from genome assembly GCA_900317935.1 of uncultured bacterium. GTDB lineage: Bacteria > Muiribacteriota > Ozemobacteria > Ozemobacterales > Ozemobacteraceae > RUG334. Next base: position 30,166 of record ONIU01000006.1, on the reverse strand, counting down.
GATGATTTGGATGTAAAAAAGCTGGCCAAAAATCTTAAGATTGAAAATACAAATAAAAGGATTATCAAGGTTAGTTCCGTTTCATCAAGCGGTAATTCAAATGCAAAGGTTATTTTGAATTCTACTGATACTCCAGGGGTTCCAGCCAGAGTTTCTTTCGACGGAAGGCATACTGATGTCGTTTATGACTGGAAATATTTGGATAGAAACTATGCTTACGATGGAAATGATTTGGGATGCACAATGAACGGCGATGATGCTGTGATTAGACTTTGGGCTCCATTGGCTGAAAATGTCAGCTTTATTTTGTTTGATAAAGACAATCAGAATAAGCAGATTTTGAAAAAATCCATGGTTAAAGGTGAAAATGGAGTTTGGACAATAGTACTTACTTTAAAAGATTTGGAAAATGCCAGATATTTCACTGAATCATTAAGAGGTTTCTATTATCAGTTTGAAGTTAAGAATATTGGAAAAGAGCCAGTGAGAGTGCTAGATCCATATGCTCGTTCAATGGCTGCTGTAACTGTTGATTCTGATGCTTCTGACGGCGGTTCGACTCATGATTTGGTTGGTAAGGCAGCAATTGTTGATTTGAACGCTATAAAACCCGAAACGACAAAAGTTGAAATTGAAGGCTATAATAGAGCAGAAGACGCTATCATATATGAAGTTCACGTTAGAGATTTTACTTCTGACCCAGCAATAGAAGAACATAGGACAGGGAGATTCGGAAGTTTTAAAGCTTTTATCGGACGTTTGCCTTATCTGAAGAGTCTTGGCGTAACTCATATTCAGCTATTGCCGGTTATGGCCTGGTATTACGGCGATGAACTTAAAATGGCTAATCCTGAATATACCTATAAAGCGAAAGGCTGCAATTATAACTGGGGTTATGACCCTCAGAACTATTTTTCTCCCGATGGGGCTTATTCAGAAAATCCGAATGATGCTGAATTAAGAATTAGCGAATTAAGAGAATTGATTAATGCAATTCATGCAGAGGGTATGGGTGTAATTCTTGATGTAGTATATACTCATATGGCAAATGCTACATTTTTAAACAATATAGTTCCTGATTATTATTTCTTTAAAGATGCTAATGGAAACTTTGTCGGAGATTTTGGCAATAATCTGGCTACTACTAGAAAAATGGCATCCAAGCTTATGGTTGATTCTGTAAAGTATTGGTTCAAGGAATATGGAATTGACGGTATGCGTTGGGATATGATGGGGGATGCTACAGCAGATGCAGTTCAAAAGGCTTTTAATGAAGCAAAGAAGATCAATCCTAATGTAATATTTATTGGTGAAGGTTGGCGAACTTTCAAGGGAGATAAAGAAGATCCAAATTTGGTAGGCAAAGGGGCTGACCAGGGCTGGATGTGTAAAACAAGAGATGTAGGCTCTTTTAGCGATGAAATGCGTAATGAATTGAAATCTGGTTTTATGAGTGAAGGAGAACCCGCTTTTATAAGTGGTGGGGCAAAGGAAATTAAAAAGATTTTCAGAAATATAAAAGGTGACCCGACTAATTTTGAAACTCTTAGACCTGCTAACGTTGTTCAGTATATTGAAGCACATGATAATTTAACAGTATTCGATGTTATTGCAAAAGCAACTAAGCTTGACCCAGAAATCCCTGCCAATTATGCTGAATTGCACAAAAGAATTCGTTTGGGACTAGGTTTGGTTTTAACTTCTCAAGGGGTTGCTTTTATTCATGCTGGTCAGGAATATGGCAGAACCAAGCAGTGGCTTGCTGATTCTGTTCCAGAACAGAAATATTTTAAATTTGTTGATAATTGTGGAAAAGATTTCAAACATCCGTATTTTATTCATGATTCTTACGATTCTTCTGATGCTGTTAATAAATTTGACTGGACAAAGGCTACCAATGCAGAAGTATCTCCTATAAGCTGTGAATCTGTGGAATATACAAAGGGTTTGATTGCTTTAAGAAAATCTTCTGATGCGTTCAGGCTTGGTTCGAAGAAGTTCATGGAAGAACATGTAAAACAGCTTGCTATTCCAGAAATAAAAGACCAGGATCTGGCTATTGCTTATTCATGTTCTTCTATTTCAGGAAATGAAACATTTTATGTTTTTGTAAACTGTGATTCATCTAAACGCACTTTCACTCTGTCTAAAGACTTAACAAAAGGTGATTTGATTGTTGATGGCAAAAAAGCTGGTGTAAATAAAATTGATAAACCTTTTGGCGTAGAAGTAAAAAAAGATTCTGTTGTGTTAGAGCCTCTGACATTAGCTATTATACGTATAGAATCAAATAAATGACCTTGACAGATTTTGTACCGATTCGTATAATTATTAAAATGTGCGATATGTCTACAGGAGGAAATAAGCGTGTTTAATAAGTTTATAAGAACCTCGCTTATAGCGGTATTTACGTTTGGTTTAATCTTTGCAGATACTTCTGCAAATGCAGCTAATGCTGAAAAAGAATGGACCTTTATGCTGTTTATGGCAGCAGATAACAATCTTGAAGCAGCAACTTCCTTAGATATTAACGAGCTTGAAAAATATGGCTCAACCGATCAGGTTAATTTTGTCGCACAGATTGACCGTAATGGTAACTATGACCATGATTCAGAATTAAAATGGAAAGGTGCTAAGCGTTTTTACATCGTAAAAGATAACAGCACTAAAAAAATGACATCACCAGCGGTTAAGAACCTTGGTAATGTTGATATGGCTGCACCTGAAACCCTGCTTGATTTTGTTGAATGGACTGTTAAGAATTATCCGGCAAAGAAATACGCTCTTATTCTTTGGAACCATGGAACAGGCTGGAAAGAAATCAACCCAAGCATTATGGAAGGTGATGTCGGAGAAATAGGTCTCCCTTCCGGTGGCGTTCCAGGTGCTGCAATCAGCTATAATATATCTTATGATGATACTTCTAAGACATCAATGAATATACCGACTTTGGGCAGAACTCTTGACAAAGTTGTTGATATCATTGGTGGTCCATTAGAAATAATGGGTTTTGACGCCTGCTTGATGCAGATGGCTGAAGTTGCTTATACAACAAGCAAATATGCTAAGTGTCAGCTGGGTTCTCCTGACTTAGAACCAGAAAGAGGTTGGCCCTATGATAAAATAGCTGCTGCTGTTACTTCAAAACCAGAAGTAGGCGGAATTGAGTTAGCAAGAAAAATTACTGATGTTTACGCTAAATCATACGCTGGTGGTGTTGGAGCTCAGGGTAATACAGCTGTTGCTATTTCTGTTATAGATCATTCTAAGACTACTGATTTCAGAGAAGACTTGGATTCTTTCTGTAAAGTTGCTATTGCTAATATGAGCAACATTGATAAGATTGAATTTGCCAGAGACGAAGCTCTTAAATATTCTTATGGTGATTATGTAGATTTGGGGCATTTCTTGGCTATTCTAATCCAGAAAACTCATGCTTCTTCCAACTTAAAAAGTGCTGCTACTCGTTTGTTAAAGACAATCTGTGGTAATGGCGGAAAAGACGGATATATAAATAAGCTTGCAGTTAACGGAGAAAAATTCAAGGAAAGTCGTGGCCTTTCTATATTCTTCCCAACCAGACAGGGTTTTAAGAACTTCAAAACTAGATACAAAATTCATGATTTATGCAAAGAAACTCAATGGTATAATTTTCTTGCTGAAGTTTCTAATCCAAATATTCCTTATTTGAAATTAGAAGATGTAATTTTTGAAGATAAGAATAAAGATGGCCGCATTGCTGCTGGCGAAGAAGTTGATGTAAAAGTCTCTATTAAGAATTTGGGCAGAAAAACTATAGATAGTGTAACCATCGGTGGTTTTTCTAACAATAAGTATATCGACAACAACAAATACGAAGTTACTTTAAAGGCTTTACCTGCCGGTGGAAAAACAAAGGTATTTAAAGCTTTTAAAATGCAGATTGCTGAAGGAACTCCGGTAAATACTGAAGTCAAAATGGGTTTTTCTCTTAAGGGACAAGGAATTCCTGTTTCTCAGATTAAAACATCTTTTGTAACAAAAGAACAGTTCTCTACAGAAGGCCATGTTCTTCTTGTTTATACTGACAGTCAGGGAACTTCAGCTCCTATTTTGGAACAGATGCTTAAAGATGCCAAAATCAAATACGATACTTGGGATCGTTTCTTTGACGGCGATATAAGACCAGAAGTTTTGAAGAGATATTTGGATGGCTGGGTATTGATAAGCTGTTCAGATTCTACTCCAGAACAAAGCTTAACAGATGAAGAAGTTGATTCTATCGACCAGTTCTTGAAAGCTGGCGGCAGATGTGTTCTTAATGGTCAGGATATAGCATTCTGTTTAAGAGACAATGATTTCTTAAAAACAAGATGTAAAGCAAGATTTGTTCAAGATGACGTAAATGTTCATGTGGTTTCTGGCATAAAAGTTTGCAGTGGTCACTCATTCCAGATATTCGGTGGAGATGGCGCTAATAACCAGAAATGGCCTGATGAAATAGACCCGTTGTCTGGAGCAGAAGCAATCTTCAAGTATGAAGAAGGTGCTCGTGACAAGGCTGATGAACGCGAAATGAATGGTCCAAGCCACAAACCAGGCTCATTCTCTAGAGGTGTTACTTCTTCAGGAGCTGCAGCAATAAGAGTTGTTGATGGCTATAGACTGATGCTCTTCGGTTTCAATATTGAATCTGTAAATAGTAAGGCTCAAAGAAACGAATTAATTAAATTCATAAGCGAATTTATGCAGCCTTCAACTGATGATGAAATTAAGAATCTGGCCAGAGCTTCTGCAAGACGTACAAGCAAATCAAGAAGTGTTTCTTCTGAACGTGTTGTTATAGAAAGAGCCGATTTGCTTTCTTGCGTTGAAGAAAGACTTGTTAATCAAATAAAGGATGAATTTAAGAAAAATCCAAATTCAAAAACTAAAGTTCTTAATTCATTCTCTTCATTAAATGCTAATGAACGCCAAGCTATAATTAATCTTGAAAAAAAAGTTAAGAGTATCTTGGAATTTGATAAACAAAATGGTACAGTAGAAGGACGATAATCCGTTCTTTATAATCAAGAATTATAAAAAGGGGATAATCCTAACGGGTTTTCCCTTTTTTATGTACAAAATATCGAGGTTCGGTCTTGAATAGAAAAGTATCTGTAATGCTTCCTGCAGAAGCAGAGATAAGGGTAACTCCCAGAGAAGAAGTTACTCCAGAAGATATTGCCAGACGAAGGCATATTATAAGGCTTTATCTTACAGCAATTCTGCTGTTGAGTGCTATGTTTACTCTTTATATATGGCAGTCCACTAAGATGGTAGAGATTAAACTCAGCATAAAGAATCTCAATAAAACAATTGAAAATCTTGAAAGCAGTAATGAAGATATAAAAGCTGAAACTACAAAGCTGGAAGCTATAGATTTAATAGCCCAAAAGGCAAAATCTGAACTTGGTATGGTTGAACCAGGGAAACCTCTATATATTAAGCTTCCACCGAATTGGAAAAGTTTGTATGAAAAGTAACATAAAGCCAGAACATAAATCTGTCTTATTAGAACAGGTTCTTGAATACGCAATGCCGGAAAATGGCAAAATTTTTGTGGATGGTACATTTGGATTAGGCGGTCATACAAGAGCTGTATTAGAACGCTATAAGAACATTGAACTAGCAATTGGAATAGACAGAGATTCTGAAATTCTGAATTATGCTAGAGATACTTTTGATGAACCGAAACTTAGTTTATATCAAGCAAAGGCATCTGATTTACCTATGGTTCTAGAAAATGCAGGAGTTAATGCTGCTGACGGCATACTGCTGGACTTAGGTGTATCTTCTTATCAGCTTGATAACCCAGATAGAGGTTTTTCTTTTTCAAAAAATGGTCCCCTTGATATGAGAATGAATCCGTCTGATAGTGAAACCGCTGCTGATTTAGTGAATAATCTTTCAAAAGAAGAATTAGCAAAGATTATTTACGAATATGGTGAAGAACGTTTTGGAAGAAAAATAGCTGATGCAATAGTTAAATACAGAGAAACAAAAATCTTTGAGACAACAGAAGAGTTAGCAAAGGTTGTTTGTGATACTGTTCCAGCTTTGCCGAAAAATCAAAAGCATATTCATCCTGCGACAAAAACATTTCAGGCTTTGAGAATAGCAGTAAATCACGAACTTGATGAGATAAGCGATTTCTTGAATATCTGCTTGGATTGTCTGAATCCGGGTGGTCATTTAACGATTATTTCTTTCCATTCTCTAGAAGACAGGTTGGTAAAGAGTTTCATTCAAAAGAATTCGAAAGGCTGTGAATGTCCACCTCAGTTCCCTGTCTGTGTTTGTGGAAAGAAACCAAGAATCAAAATTTTAACTAAAAAAGCTGTTTTTGCAGAAGAAGATGAAGTTAAACTCAATCCTAGAGCACGTTCAGCAAGACTCAGAGCTATTGTTAAGATTTAAGGAAAATAAAAATGCGTAATAAAATGTTGAATCCAAGAATATACAGAGTAATCTGTGTTCTTATATTTGCAATTATTATTATAGGCATTTTTATAATTAGACTCTGTTATTTACAGATTTATCAGTATGAAAGATGGTCTGAACGCTCCAAAAGTAATCATATAAGTAAACGTGTTCTTGATGTAAAACGTGGTGTAATTACCGATAGAAACGGTATGGAACTAGCTATTTCCGTTGAAACTTATCATGTCTATCTTTACACCAAGGAAGTAAAAGACCTGAATGAGACAGCAGGAACTTTATCTACTATTCTTCCATTAACTAGAGAAGAAATAATAAAAAAATGCAAGAATGGAAAATATGTTCTGCTTTGTAAGAACATAGAACTTAATCTGGCAAATAAAATCAGGCAGTTAAATATAGCTGGAATCAATCTTGAAAGCCATTATCAAAGATACTATCCCCAGAATACTCTGGCCGCAAATCTTATTGGTTTCTGCGGTGGAGATCAGGTTGGTCTTGAAGGCTTAGAAAAATTATATGATAAGAGCTTAAAAGGGTATCCAGGGCTTGCAATTCAGGAAGATATAAGTATAAGCAGCAATAAAGGCGGAGACAATATTAAAAGTATTACTCCTCCTATGGGCGGCAGTAATATAACTCTCACTATAGACGCATATATTCAGCATGTTTTGGAAAATGAACTTCAGGTTATTGCAAAAAAATATGATCCTTTAGATACAACAGCCATAGTTGCAGACCCATATACTGGTGAAATACTGGGTATGGCCTGTTATCCTACTTATGATTTGAATAATTTTGCAAAAAGCAATCCTTTCAATATTAAGAACAGACCAGCAACTGACATGTTTGAACCAGGTTCCTGTATAAAAATTATAGCGGCTGCTACAGCTTTGGAAAACCATAAAGTTGATTCTAGTTCACGCTTCTATTGTAAAGGATATGGAGAAATACAGAATCCTTACCGAAAAATGAAATGCACCGGTCATCACGGTTTACTTGATATAAATGAGGCTGTTGCCAAGTCCTGCAATGCGGCGATGATGCAGCTTTCACAATTGGTTGAACCTGAAATGATCTATAGGATGTACAAACGTTTTGGTCTTGGTGAGCCAACTGGAATTGAAGTTGTTTCAGAAAGCAACGGTATTTTAAGGCCTCCATCCAGATGGTCAGCTTTTTCTCCTTCTTCTTTATGCATTGGTCAGGAATTAACTGTGACGAGCTTACAGGTTGTTCAGGCTTACTGTGCTATAGCTAATGGCGGTAATCTGATAAGACCAAGATTGATTAAAAGTATTACTTCAGCAGACGGTGAATTCAAGCAGAGTTTTGAACCTGAAGTTATAAGAAAAGTTGTTTCTCCGCAATTAGCAAGAAAACTTAGATCAATGCTGCGGGGCGTTGTTGATGAAGGCGGCGGTGGAAGAGCTGCATTAGAAGATTATACCTCAGGCGGTAAAACTAGTACCGCTCAAAAGCCAGATGGAAAAGGTGGTTATTCAAATACAAAGCTTGTAACGTCTTTTATTGGTATGGCACCAGCAATGGAACCAAGAATTGTTGTGTTTGTTGCATTAAATGAACCTAAGGGTGATACAAGAACAATGTTCGGTAGTAGATTGGCAGCACCATCTTTTGCTGTTATTGCCGAAAAGGTGTTGAAGCATTTAAAGGTTCCTCCTGATAAAAATGTTAAAACAGCAGAAAACGGAGTTAACAGTCTCTTAGAAATGACCGCGGCTCATGGAGAAGGTATTGATAAGTTGAATGATACTGGCAATTCAATACAAACTCTAGCTTCTGCCAGCAATACAAGTTCTTTGAATACTCCTCCGCCTGTTGGAATAAATCTTGTTCCTAATTTAGTAGGTAAATCTATGAAAGAAGCAATTAGAACGGTTAATTCCATGGGCTTAAAAGCTATATATGATGGTGATGGAATAGTAGTCAAGCAGTTGCCTCCCGCAGGGCGGCCCTTCCCTTTGTCAAAAATACTAAGAATTAAACTTTCTTCAGTTATTAATGAATAAACTGAACCTTTGGAGAGATTTTGAATGAAAACATTAAAAGACATTTTACCTTCAAACATAATAGAAACAGTAGGTAACCTGGATACAGAAATAACCGGTATCTGCTTTAATTCCAGAAAAATTAAAAAGGGTGATCTATTCGTAGCACTTTCTGGAAATAATATTGACGGCAGCATCTTCTTGTTTGATGCAATTCAGCATGGGGCAGTTGCTGCAGTAATTGAAGGTAATAGAAAAAACGTTGAAGTTCCTATCATAAAGGTTCATAACGCTAGAGCTGCTTTGTCTGAAATCTCTGCTAAATTCTATGATAATCCCTCTGAAAAGATTAAGCTTATTGGAATAACTGGTACAAAAGGAAAAACAACTATTTCATATATGGTTCAGAGCATACTAAAAAAGGCTTATGATAAGGCTTTCAGAATGGGAACCATAGATTATGATATGGTTTATAATGTTATACCAGCAAACAATACAACTCCAGAATCTCAGGTTATTCATTCATTAATGGAAGAAGCTCTTGAACATGACATTAAATATGGAGTAATCGAAGTCAGTTCTCATTCTTTAAAAATGTTCAGAGTAGAAAATCTGAATTTTTCCGTTGCTGGTTTTACAAATTTAAGTCTTGAACATACTGAATTTCACCCGAATATGGATGATTACTACAATACCAAAAAGCGCTTGTTCTTTGAATTAGCCTATAAAGACAAGAAGAATGTAGTTGGTATAGACAATGACTACGGAATGAAGCTTTATAAAGAGTGTAAAAAAGCTGAATTGGATGTTGTTTCAGTCTCTGTGAATAATAAAGAGGCTGATATCTATGCTTCTGATGCTAATATAAAAGGTTGTGAAAGCAGTTTTGTTATTCACTGCAAAGGCGAAGAAAAAGAATGCAGAATTAATATGGGCGGTGAATATAATGTTTTTAATGCTCTGATGGCTGCTGGAATGACAAGTGCCTTAGGAGTTTCGTTAGCAGACATATGTGAAGGGCTAGAGTCTTTGAAAGCTGTTCCCGGAAGATTAGAAGCTATAGAAAATGATAAAGGAATCAACGTTGTTGTTGATTATGCCCATAGTCCAGACGCTTTGAATAACGTGCTTCATGCTCTCAGACCGGTTACCGAAAAGAAACTTATTACTGTTTTCGGATGTGGCGGAAATCGTTCCCATGAAAAGAGACCTGTAATGGGCAGAACAGCATTAGAAAACTCAGATGTTGTCATAGTAACTTCTGATAATCCTAGAAAGGAAGACCCTCAGGCAATTATAGACGAGATTATGGCTGGAATAAAGTCAACTGGAATACCACAGGGGAAAAGTGTGTCTCAAATTGTTGACAGAAAAGACGCTATAATAAGCGCTCTTAATATGGCAGAGGCAGGAGATACTGTTTTAATAGCAGGAAAAGGTCATGAAACGGGTCAGTATTTTTCAGATCATACTATCCCATTTGATGATAGAGAAGTTGCAAGATCTTATTTTATATATAATAAAGAGTAAAGGTATAAGATGAATAATTTAAATTACACAGCAAAACAAATAGCAGAAATATGTGATGGCAAACTAATTAAAGACAATGGAAAAACAGTTAAGAAGGTTTGCATTGATAGTCGTAAAGTTGAAAAAGATGATTTGTTTGTGGCACTTATTGGTGAAACTCACGATGCTCATAAGTTTGTAAATTCATCAATTCAGCAGGGGGCTGCAGCTGTTTTAGTTTCTTCAGACGAATTAGGCGATACATTGGATGCCGCAGTAATAAAAGTTTCCGATACTTTAACAGCTCTTCAGAAACTTGCTCAGGCCAGAAGAAAAGAATTAAATTCTTTCTTTGTTGCAGTAACTGGCAGTAACGGGAAAACCACTACCAGGTCTATGATTACCCATATTCTTTCTGGATTTGCACAATGCAGCACAACTACAGGCAATTTGAATAATCATATTGGTTTGCCGTTAACAATTTTAGGTATTGATACTGAAAGCAAATATTCTGTGCTAGAAATGGGTATGAATCACCCCGGTGAAATTAGAACATTATGCAGTATAGCTACTCCAGATGCTGCTGTAATCAGCAATGTAGGCCCTGCTCATATCGGTATTCTTGGCAGCTTGGAAAATATTGCAAAAGCTAAATCTGAAATACTTGAACAGCTTAAACCCGGTAGTAAAGTTGCTTTACCTGGAGACAGCGAATATATTGACCTTCTCAAAAAAGTAGCTTCTAAAGCAGATTATTCAACTTTTGGTGAAAAAGAAAATAATGATTACAGAATTACTGAATTGAATATGAGAGCTGAATCTGTTGATTTTGTTCTTGTTACTCCAGTAGGTAAGAAGAAAGTTGAATTGAATCTTGCTGGTCATCATAATGCTTTTAATGCTGCAGCAGCTTTAACTATATGTCATAAAATAGGCTGTGATTTAGATAAATCTATCGAACGCTTGAAAACCTTTGTTCCTGTTGGTGCAAGAATGGAACGAGTCAATAAAGATGGTGTGGAAATATTGCTCGATTGCTATAATGCAAATCCGGCATCAATGCAGGAAGCCTTAAGATATCTTTCTATTTGTAAAGGGAAGAAGATTGCTGTCTTAGGCGATATGAGGGAATTGGGGACCATGTCAGATGAACTTCATAGAAAATTGGGACAGCAGGCAGCTTCTTCTGGTTTGGATTTATTGGTATGCGTAGGAGAATGCGTTAAAAATACCGTTGATGCTGCTATTGACAGCGGAATGGAACCAAATTCTGTAATATTAGTTAATTCTTGTGAAGATACAGCCGATTTATTAAAAGGACAGCTGAAAAAAGGTGTAACTGTACTCTTTAAAGCTAGCCGCGGTTTGCATTTTGAAAAAATAGTGCATGCTTTATGGCCTGATTTAAAGATGGACTTGCATTAATTCTTTATAAGAACTAAGAAAAGCCTTCGTTACAGTACATCTTGTATAGCGTAACGGAGGTTTCATTTTGTTTAGTTCTATTTTTGACCCTTTATCGATTCGAATAATCTTTTCAATCGTAACTTCATTTTTGTTGGCAATGATTATTGCTCCAAGGGTTATTAAAAACCTGAAGTCGCGTCAGATAGGCCAGACAATACGTGAAGAAGGTGTTAAAGAACATCTTAAAAAAGCTGGTATTCCAACTATGGGCGGAATAATAATTCTGATTCCATTATTGGTTACTACTCTATTATGGGCCAAGCTCAATCCATATGTTTGGTTCGCTGTTGCTGTTACTGTTGGAATGGGACTTATCGGCTTTTTTGACGATATCACTAAGGTTGTTAATGCGCGCTCTTTAGGGTTAACTCCTAGACAAAAACTTGTTTTTCAGATTTTAATCGGGGTTGGAGCAGCTTTATTCATAAAAATGTATCCTGGATTAAAATTTGAAATGCCATCATTAGGAATTGCCATACCTTCTTCGGCTGTTCAAATTCCTGTGTTGGGCTACTTGGATTTAAGCTGGTTTTATATTCCAGCCGCTTTATTTGTAATTGTTGGCTGCACTAATGCTGTTAATCTGACTGATGGTCTTGATGGTCTTGCCGCTGGCACAGTAACGGTTGCTATTACTCCATTTTTGCTAATTACTTATGTCTGCGGTCATGTTATTTTTGCAAAGCACCTAGGCGTAGCTTTTATTAACGGGTCTGGGGAATTGACTATTATATGTGCTTCAATGATTGGTGGCTGTTTAGGCTTCTTATGGCACAATTCTCATCCAGCCGCTGTTTTTATGGGTGATACCGGTTCTTTGGCTTTGGGTGGTGCAATAGGCGCTATAGCTTTAGCAAGCAAGACTGAATTTTATCTTGCTATTGCAGGCGGGGTTTTTGTTTGTGAAGCTCTTTCTGTTATTATGCAGGTAAGTTATTTTAAACTTACCCATGGTAAGCGTATATTTAAGATGAGCCCGATTCACCATCACTTTGAACTTTGTGGTTGGCCAGAAGAAAAGGTTGTTATTAGATTCTGGACAATAGGTATTATGCTTGCATTAGTTGCTTTGACTATTTTCTGTGCTAAGCGTATAGCTATCGGCTAAATGAAAAAATTTCCCCGATTGGTTTAATCGGGGAAGGAATTTGGGATGTTATGTCAATTAGTTGATTTCTTACTTGTAATAAACAGTTATTTGAATATCACTAAGTTTTATATCAACTATATCTAAGTTTTCAGCTGCAAAGTAATAAATATTACTTGGATTAGCTTTTAATTGTTCTGTAATATCTATTGTATAATTGTAACCATTGTCGCTTGTTGCTAAGAAATTACCAAGATTGATTCCTCTGTTGCATGTGTTACCAGCCCACCAGTTGCCAATCTGGCCTTCTGCACTGACTTGCTGATCTGTAGCAAGAAATGCATTAAATCTTGTAGAACCATTTTCATCTACTTTGGCATTAAATTTAATTTCAGCTTTTGTAAAGGCCATGCTTACAAAATCTATTCTGATTGGGGTTTCAACGCCAACTTCACCGAAAATACCGTTAATATCAGCTAATGGATAGAATTCTGAGAACCAGCCTGTTTCACCGACTGTACTTCTTATTATTGCTGGATTCATCTGAAGTTGAACTGTAGAAACCTGACCAGCATTAATTTCTACTGAACATGTAGATTCAATATAGTCATTGTTTGTTGCAACAAGATTATATGTGCCAACAGGAATATTATTGAAAGTAAATTTACCATTTGCGTCAGTAACAGTTGAACTTCTCAAGCCTTCCAAAGAAACAGTTATATTGCTGAGAGGTGTTCCATCAACAAGGCTGGCTACAACACCTGTTACATCACCGTCTGTAACTTCTGGTATCGGAATAGGAGTTAACTTACAACCCAATTTAACTGTTGGAACAAGAGTATATTTATTTGACATTGCATTTTTAGCGTTATCCATTGCTATTTTTGCTGCATTCATTATTGTTTTATTTAATGCATTTGGATGATCTTCATAGGCAGCTTTAGCCAACAAATAAGCAGTTCTTGCAATAAAATACTGAAGTTCAAGTGCTCTGTTGTAATTTTTTTGAGCATTAATTATAAGTTTATGGCTGAAAAGAATTGATAAAGTTGTTTCATAACCGTCTTTAAGCTCGAAATTACCAGTTAGGCGGAGTTTATCAAATGGAATGTGAACACCATATTCTTCGCCATTTTCCATAATAGAAGCAGAATCAACTTTAAATTCAATGTAGTTGTATTTTCCTTCTGGAAGTTCTTTCTGAGCTAATAGAGCAGATAAACTGTTGCCATTTAGCTGAACTTCTGCCTGTTCATTAAAAGTATATTTCTGACCGCTTACACTCTTAACCATCATAGAATTAATGGTCATAGTAATATCTTCATTATTGGAATCAGAAAGAAGTTCAAGTCTGATACGAGCTGCAGCAGCACGAATACCTTCTCTGAATCTTTGAACTATATTGCAGGAATTTTTAGCGAAAGAAAATTTTCTCTTAACAACTGGGGAGCCAATATTTGCTCTAACAAAGTTAGAGTTAGCATTTGAGGAATTAACAATATTGTTGCCTACAGGATTGGAAGAACCGCCTCCTCCTCCGCAGCCGACTAGCATTGAGGCAAAAATAGCCAGAAATACAGCTAGAAATAAATTCCGTTTCATAATTGTGTACTCCTCGTGTGAAAAGAAAATATTGACTCATAAGTATTCAAGCAAGAATTGTACCTTTTAAAAATTTGTGTTATTATTTGTAAAAGAAGGGAAAGGAAACAAGCAATAAATATTATTAAAGCGAAAAAAGAAGATTCTCTGATATGGTAAAAACTTTGATAGAGTCATAATTTGCTCCCTTTTTTAAAGGGGGATGTCATGTATAGCATGACTGGGAAATTTTAAAAACCTCTCTGTCTCGCTAAAGCTCGACTTCTCCCCTTATAAAGGGGAGTATTATATATTAAAAAAAATGAAATTTAGGAAACTGAACATAAATAAATATGGGAAATTTTCCCTAGTCACTATATTAATAGTAGGGATATTTTTCCTTGCACCTGTATATGGTGCTGTAACTGAGACTGTAAGCTTGACTGCTACTCAAAGAACAGTTTCTTCTTTTAGTTTTGACATTTCTCCGCTTAACAGCAGAAAATATATATACCCAAGTAAAGTTACTTTTGATACCACTGGAATAGCATCTGAAGTAACTCCAGTACCCCCATATACAGTTGATTTTCCTCAGTGGGATTCTGGTTATCCTGTTAATGATTGGAACAGATTTGTTAATCATCAGCAGGTTTCTATCAACTACAAAAACTATACACAGATTAGCCAGTTCCCAAGCAATTTTGCAGAATCCACATATAGAAACAAGTTTCTTGTATGTGGTTTGCCTGTAGGAAGCGTAAAGTTGCTTTATGGAATCTCTGATTCGAAGGCAGGATTCGTTAACTGCTATAACAATATGACAAGCGAAGTTTCTAATGAGGCTAGCTTTAAGGCTTTTGCTACAGTTATAGCTACTAGTCGCGCTTATTGTATCTGGACATACAAACCAACAAATTCTGATCCGGTTATAAGGATGAAATACTTTACTACAAGCTGGTCTGCCGAAACTTCTATAGAGGGATCGCAGATTTCAGAAGATTGGGGAGTTTCCGGCTGCTTAATGAAAGACGGAAATGATGAGTATATAGTTATTGCTTATCCTACTTCAGCAAATAGTATAAACATTATTTCTTTTAAGGCAGGAACTCCTAATTCATATACTATTACTACTGGAATTAGCGTAAATAATACTATAAGCGGTGCTCAGATTGCTATCAGCCAAAATCCTAGAACGGGAGTAATTTATTTGGGGTGGATAAGCGGCAGCAAGGCTTGTTATAAAACAGGTGCTTTTCAGCCAGATTCTCATACTAAGTTTACTTTTTCCAATTCGGAATATGATATCTGTAATGTAAACTATTCAAATGCTGCTTACGCATCTATTTACGCTGGAAGTTACAATAACTTCGAGACTAGTTTTACCGTTAGTGATGACGACAGCATCAGAAACTATTGTATTTGCGGAGACCATCCTGTAATTACTCAGATTCTTCCAGATAGCGGCTCGATTCCTAAGGCAAAATTTGCCGCTGCTTTCCAATATTTTGAAAATGGAAATTATTACTCTGGCTGTATCTGCTGTTCTAGCTTTAAATTCATAGATTTTTATTATCGCCTTTTAGAATATCCGCAAAAATGTTCCTGGCAGGCTTCAAAAAAGAAGCTGCATTTAGAAGGTCCTCCAAGGCTTAATACCTCTGTTTCTGCGCAGGTTGATTTTGCTGAAATGGTTCCAGCAAACACTTATGCTAGATGTGTAAATTCTGAATTTTTAGGCGGAGTCAGACCTTTTAACAATAGTTTTAATGTTGTGGGCGATAAAGCCGTAATAGCAAGTTCCAGTCATTGTTTCTTTGCTGTTGGTTTCGATAAGACGATGAATACCGCTTCTTATCCAGCTGAATTATCTGCCTCTGTCAAGCTGATTGAATCAGGAACTAATGCTCAGATTCCTTTGACAAATGTTGCCAGCACTTCTGGCAGATTTGTCTTTAAGCCAAATACTGATTTGAAGTTTAATTCCAGCTATATAATAACTATTGCCAGCGATGTTATTGATGCTGTTGGAACACAGATTTACAAGAACGAAACTCTTAATTTTAAAACACAACAGGTTACTACTCCGTTAGACCCAGATGGAGTTATAAAATTGGAAGCTTTCTTTGACTCTAATTATACTAGTCAGATTACTGACGGCAGTGATGTAAAAGCTGATAAAAAACTATATTTGCGGTTAAATGCTTATGATCCAGCATTTAATACCATTGATACGACAACAGTTAATGTTAAAAGAAACGGTAGCCTTGTTGCAACATTGAATTTTGTCCAAAAAACAGCCAGCAGCACTTATTTTTATGGTGAATATCAGATGGCGGCTCCATCAAACATTGATTCAAATTGGGCTTTTGAAACGATAGATTCATCCAAAAAATTAAATTTAAAAGTAACTTATCCGGTATTGAGCCCGGCTTCTCCGGCATCTGGAGCTATAGGACTGGAACCTGCAAGTATAAGTAGAATTGAAGTTTCTTCGAGCGAAGAACTGGATTCAACAAGCGTAACGACCACAAATGTCACTCTATGGCAGCAGTCTGTGAAAGTTAATGCTTCTGTTTCTTATGATAACACAAATAAAAAGATACTTATAACCCCGTCTTCTGCTCTAAGTTCTGAAAAAAACTATCTGGTCAGAGTTAGCAATATTTTAGATAAAGCCGGGAATATGCAATTGGTGCCTTTGTCATATTATTTTTCAACAAGAGACAATACTGCTCCAACTATAACTCAAAGTTTCCCAGCAAATGGGGCAGTCAATGTAACTATTGATTCTAAGCCTCAGATTGTTTTTTCTGAAGAAATATTGCCTTCGACTATTAACAGCACAAATATTGTTGTAACCTGTAACGGTTCAGCAGCCAATTATACGCTTTCCAATTCCGGCAATAAAATTATTGTTGATGTTTCTCAAGGATTAAAAACACAGAGCAATTACAGAGTAGAAGTAAGAACT
The DNA here is from genome assembly GCA_900317935.1 of uncultured bacterium. Taxonomy (GTDB): domain Bacteria; phylum Muiribacteriota; class Ozemobacteria; order Ozemobacterales; family Ozemobacteraceae; genus RUG334. The sequence continues at coordinate 13,080 of ONIU01000006.1, read as the reverse complement.
GGAATAACGGATTTTTCGGGCAATCATCTAGCTTCTGTTTATTCTTATACTTTTACGACTCAGCCGGCTCATACCGATCCATCAGATATACTAAGTCTAACTTTGTATCGTGATGGAACTATGCTTAATGCATTTGGAAGTAGCGAAAAAGTTAATGCCAACACAAAAGTTTATTTCAAGTTAAATGCTGTTGATGGGGCTACTCAGACTCTTGACGTTGCGACTATTTCTCTTTCTTTGAATGGAGCAGCTGTTCGTAATATTCTTTTATATGAAACTGCCTCAAATTCTGGTGGTTTATTTACAGGCTCTTATGACTTGTCTGGGCTTAATCTATACGCTTTCCCGTCAACAGTTCCTGCTGCTGATATTAATGAGATTCGTTTTGCTTCTACTCAGAAAAATACTGTTAAAGCAGAGTTGAAAACTCTTTTCCCTCAGCTTTCAAATTCAGTAGTTAATGCTGTTGGTGGAAATATTCCCGCACCAAATGCAATTAATGTCTATGTAGACTCTCCTATAGTTTTGGCTTTTTCTGGAGAATTAGATGAAACTTCAATAACAAACACTTCTTTAACATTGGCTTCAGGTGCTACTTCATTAGCTTATTCTAAGACTGTTTCTGCTGATAAGAAGACTATAACGATTACGCCATCGAGCAATCTGCCTTTTGCTTCTACGATAACGTTAAAAGCTGTTTATGGCACATCAGGATTAAAAGATATCACGGGCAACCCTATAAAGGGGCCTCTTAATATGAGTTTTAAGACTCAGGGAACTGATACTCCGCCTGCAGCTATAACAGAGTTGGCTCTGTATTCAGACTCTTCGATGTCGGCTGTATATAAATATGCAGATAATCAGGATTTCTACAAAAATGGAATTTTATATATTGAGGCAAAAGGAACAGATGCTGCTCCAAATACTGTTGACAGCACAAGCGTTACTATTACAGGTGGTTCATCTGTTACTTTGACTGAAACAGGGGCAGCAACTGGTATATATAGAGGTAGTTATCAGTGCTCAGGTTTGTCTGATGGTGCTTTTACTGTAACTTCAGATATTACACCTTCAGTCTCAAAGACTCTGATATTGACAACGCCTACTATAACTGGAGTTTTGCCGGCAGATAATTCTTCTAATGTTTCTAATGCCCAGGTTATAAAAATTACTTTTTCAGAACCACTTTCAGCTTCGACCGTTATAGCAAGCAATATCAGACTTATTGAAAAGGCAAATAGTGAAAATGTAGCTGCAACTCTTTTTTATACTGCGGGAAGCAACGAAGTAACTTTGAGACCAGATTCTGTTTTAAATTTTTCTACTGAATATAAGATAATAGTTGAAAACATAACTGATGCGGCTGGGAACGCTTCAGCAGACAGTTCTTTCTCTTTTACAACACAGAATTCTGCAACTCCGCCTTCAACAGTTACTTCTTTAACGGTTTATTCTGATACTTCTTATTCTTCACTTTTAGCTTCAGGAAGTGTTTTAGCGCCTGGTTCCGATATAGCCATAAGTGTTGAAGCTGTTGATGCTTCTACTACTACTTTGGACTATATCAATGTCTGCCTAAAAGATTACACAAATAATCAGAGCAGGACTATAAGCCTTCCAGAAACTGGAGTGAATACAGGAGTATTCAGAGGAACCGCAGAATTATATGAAATAGAAAATTCCTATATTGTTGTATACGCTTTAACAGATGAAAGTAAAGCTGTTGGGCTTAAAACAGATTTTTATCCTGCTTATGCTGATTTTGCTCCCGCTTCAGGTTCAACAGGTCTTTATCTTGATAATCAGATTGAAATTACAACAAATAATAATATAGACGCTGCTACGTTAAGTAAATCTTCCGTTATTCTTGAAAGTAGCAGTGGAACTATAAACTATGGTTTAAGCAAACCAGCCGATAAAAAGATTGTTGTCTCTATTATCAGTGCAGAACCTAATGATAATCTTACACTTACATTGACTTCTGCACTAAAAGACTCTTCAGGCCTCGCTTTCCCGTTGTCTGTATTGAATTATAAACTTCGCGATAAAGGTATAAATACTTTCAAAGTTTATAAAGACGCTGTATTTTCTAGCGAAATCACTAACGGAAGTGATGTTGAAGCCAATCAGCAAATATATTGTGAAATAAACGGTGTAGACCTTACTCAAATTGGCGTGACAGATAGTATGGAGATTAGTTACACCGATGGAGATATCACGGAAACAGCAGTTCTAACCGAATATGCTGCCGGCAAATACAGAGGCTCGCTGATTGTTCCCAACTCTTTCGGTAAAACTTTGAAGATTGAACCAACAGGCTTTTCGAATAAAGCATTGAATTTAAACATTTTAGAACCCTTTGTATTGAAGGAATATTACCCGGCTTCTGCCTCTATTGGTATTCCTGCCGATGCCTGGCCAACTTGGTCTTTTAGTCGACCTATTCCTGAATCTGAATTGATTTCTTCAAATTTCTCCGTTTATAAAGTTGCGACAAATTCAAAAGTTAATGGAAGTCTTTCTTTAAGCCCATCTGGCAAGCAGGTGAGATTTAAGCCTGATTCTGTTTTTGATATTCTTACTCTTTATGAAATGCGTTTGTCGTCAGAAGTCAAAGATACTTATGGGAATAAGCTTGGAACGTCTTTGAATACCAGGTTTACAACACAGCCGCCTCCGCTGCCCCCAACCAATCTTGCAAGCTTTGCTAACTATTCTGATGAAAACTACAATGCGACTGCATCTGCTGTTTTGTCTAATTCAAGTCTATATTTACAGATGGTTGCAGAAGATCCTTCGTTTTCTACTTATGAAGCAGCTTCTGTTAGATTAGATTCCGATGATGGAACTTACGACGGAGTCGTTTTAACTCTAATTGAAACTAATCCACCTTCTGGAATATTCAGAATTGTTTATCCGGTTAATCTACCGGCTGGAACCAAAATTACGCTGACTCCTCAGGTAGATGACAGCTTCGCTTTTGTAGTCACTGTCAGAGATAAACCTAGATTGCTTTCTTTAAGCCCAGCTTCTGCTTCTGCAAATCTCTATCTTGATTCAAAACTCGAAATGAATTTCTCATCTGAAGTGGATAGAGAAGCTTTTGAAGCAGGAGTAACCATTAAAAACTCCAATGGTGAAAAGATAAGTTATGCTTGTGAATATTCAAATAATGGCAAAAAAGCTATTCTAACTCCAGAAAATCTGTTGCAGGCCAATCAAAACTATTTGATATCCGCAAAGAGTATAAAGAATGCAGAAGGCCAGTCTATTGATGACTTTACCTATAAACTTTCTACTAAAAAAGAAAATTTGGCAGAGTTAGAACTTTATACTGGTCTTGCTCCCTGCGATGGAAAGAAAGTTTCTGAAACAAAAGAAATAGTTCGAGGACTTCTAGGTATCGTAGCTTCAACTACAGATATGCTTAAATATTCTGAAGAAAGCCGAATAGTCAGATTGTCCGACGCAAGCCATTCTGTTGATATAAGTATAAATGAAACTGCTTTGAATTCTAATCTGTATGTTGCTTCAACAACAATAGACAGTAGTTTTGTTTCTCCAATGAAAGCAGAATTGCTTTTTGCAGGTAAAGCTGTTCTGAACTTTGATATAGCAACTCAAACTTATCTTGTTTCTATTAGTCCGGCAGAAAATGAAGAAACCAGTGAAAATACTTTAGTTAAAGCCGTTTATTCAAGAAAAGTCTATATAAAATCTGCTGAAAATGCAGTAAAAATAGGCTCTGAAGAATCTGAAGTGACATGTAAACTGCTTAATGATAACAATGACAATACAGAATTGCAGTGGCGGCCGGAAAAGAGTCTGGTAGAAGGCAACAAGCATATACTGAGTATTTCTGGTCTGCTTGATTATTTAGGGCAAAGTATAAGCAATTATAATCATGAATTCTTGACAGGCGGCAGTCATGGAATAAGCCTATATAGCGATTATTCTTTTAAAAACAAGATTACTGAAACTGAAATTTCATTGTCAGAAATATATGTTGAAGTTATTGGTTTTAATACTGCTAATATAGATGAAAATAATATATATCTGGAATTGATTCGCGGAACAGATGCTTCTACCACACAAAAATTAAAATTACAGCCAGCAGGTGATTCCAAAAAGATTTATAGATGTGCTTTAAAACTAGCTGAAACTAAGTCTGATTTGCCGGCATATTCTCTGGGGCTGTATCCTGGCGAATGGGTAAGATTAAGCTCTCCTTTGCTGACAACCAGCGAAGTTATATTCTATTACCGATATTCAGCTGGTGAAGAACCAAGAACAATCAATTCTATAAAGTTCTTCTCTGATAAAAACTATGTCAGAAGGGCAGTGGGGGATATTTCCAATCCAAGCCTTTATATTGATGTTGATGCAGAAGATCTAAACTGGCTCACTCAGGATACTACTAAAGTCAAGGTCTATTCTGATGATGACAGAAATGGGTTTGTAATGGATTTACAGGAAAACGGAACTCACTCTAATTCATTTAGAGGACTGGTAAAACTCAGTGAAAAAGCTACAGACGCTGCTAATAAAGTTTTAAAAGTTTCTTTCGGGAAAAGGATAACGGTGGTCTCTGAAACAGACGGAAGTGTGAGAGCTTCTATACGCTATTTCCCAAAAGCTGAAATAATCAATTTCTCTGCTTACCCAAGTCCAGCAAAGGGTAATCACATAAGTTTCAGATTCTTCCTCAATTTTCCGACCGGTATTAAAATAACTATTTATGATGTTGCTGGTCATAAAATTGATAGTATTGAGATGGACGGCAGAGAAGGGGAGAATACTTATAGGTGGAATTTCCCAAGAAGAATGGCAAATGGAGTCTACATTTATCGCGTTAAATCTTTGGGAACTGGTGCTTTCTACACCTACGCCAAAATGGTCAAAGGCAAGTTTGCTGTGCTAAGATAAGGAAACCGTTTGCTTTAAAAGAAAATGCAAAGCTTGACCACATATTGATTTATTGGTATTATCTTTTTTATACTTATATTTCTAAGGAGCTTGTTATGGGTCGTGGTTTTAGTATGCCAAACGGTTTTAATATGCAGGGTTTGATGCGCCAAGCTCAAAAAATGCAGGAAAAAATTCAGAGTGCTCAAGAAGAACTCAAAACCAAAGAAGTTGAAGCTACCGTTGGCGGTGGTGCTATAAAAGTTGTTTTCAATGGTTCTCAGGAACTTGTTTCTATCGTTATTGATAAAGAAGCTGTTGACCCTGAAGACGTTGAAGGACTTCAGGATTTAGTTAAATCAGCAGTAAATGCCGGTATTGCAAAATCAAAAGAAATGGTTCAAAGTGAAATGAACGACATTACTGGCGGAATGAATATTCCTGGTATGTTCTAAAATAACTATTAGTCTTATAAAAAACGCGGCTTTAAAAGCCGCGTTTTTTTTTATTTCTTGCTGTCTATAAAATGACTGCCAGCGTAACCTGTTACCGGTTTATAGGCATTTAAGGTCTTTTTTCCTGTTCTAGCGTGGTTAAGTTCCTGTTTTATGTCGTCTCTCATAGTAGACATATTTTCTGATACGTTTTTTTCTGATTCAACCAGCTTTTGAAGAGCTTCAATTACCTGATTTCTGTATGAAATCAATTCAGGATAATGGTTTGGAAGTTCTCGAATAAGTTCAATGATTTCCATAGAATCGTAATCTATTGGAGATTTCATTCTGCTTAATTCCATAGCTAGTTCATCTCTTAAAACATATATTTCATCAAAATAAGCAGAACGTTTATCAACCAACGCTATCAATCCATCCTGATCTGAATTGTTGATTAACAACTCTTCATTGGCTTTTCTAAGATTATTGTAGATTTTGGTTAACTCTTCGTAAAATGATTCTAATGCCATTTCAATTACTTTTCCTTTTTACTCTGTATAGCATTAGGCATTTGCAGTTGGTCGAACAGATTCTGAGCAAAGAGAATGACTTCTTTGTGTTCCGCATGAACTTCGCTTCCGCCGCGGTCTATGCCTTTAAATGTTTCAACAATAGAAACACCAGTCCAACCAAGCTTCTTTATTGCAAGCAAAAACTCTATTGGCCAGAAGAAACCTCTGAATCCTTTAGGAGGTCTAGGCATATTTCTATCGCCTATCATCAGGAAGATAGGGAAGTCTTTTTCTTCGTATGAAGTAAAATACCAGTTGTTGTTATCCCAAGAAAGGTAACTGTCCTTTTTATTGATGGAAAAAGATCTTTTTGCTCTTTCGGTGAAGTTGATGCTTCCTACAACTATGTCTTCTCCATCAGTATTTGTGAGCTTCTGTTCCAAAATATTAATTGTAAAAGGAATACCTCTTTTTTCAAATGCGATAGTTTCTAGTTTGAAAATCTTATTGAATTTATCAATAACGACTGGCTGACTCTTGAACCCTAATACCATTTTAATTTGTCTTTCGAGTCTTGTGTAATCGTTTTGAAGAGTTTCGCAGAGTAATTTGTAGTTTTCAATTTTGGCTTTGTCAGAAACGATTTTGTTGCTTTCTACTTTGAGCTTTTGCTTGATTTCAATCAATTCAGCTCTTTGCTTTTTAAGCATAGCTTGTTCTTCTCTTAAGGTTCGTTTCTTGAAGCCTTTTCTTTCAATGTTTACACCACGAATTTCACTGACAATATTAGATAATGTCAGACCAATATGGCCTTGCTTGGTGACTTCAAGCAGGCGTTCCAATTCACCGATTACCATATCGGCTGATGGATAACGGTTGGTGGGTTCCTTGGCAAGAAGTTTTAAAACTATTTGTTCCAGCTTTTGAGGAATAGTTGGATTAAATTGACGAGGCGGCGGAAATTTCCACTTTGTCTGTTCTATAAAAACTTCCATAGCCCTTTTCCCTTTAAAAGGAAGATGACCAGTAAGTTTTTCATACATTACTACGCCGAAGGAAAAAAGGTCAGAATAAATATCTATAGGTTTGTTGGTCAGTTGTTCGGGGCTTGCGTATGAAACCGTAAACATTCGATCTGGATTGATGTTCAGGTCATCATCTTTATTTACAAAACTTGCTATACCGAAGTCTAAAAGACAAGGTTTGTAATCAGCTCCTCTGAGAATGATATTCTGGGGTTTTATATCTCTATGTACTAATCCCTTTTTATGTATATAGCTAAGTGCTGTAAAACAACCAATGAAAACGTTAATATATTCCTCCATAGAAGGAATAATCTGTTTTGCACCAACTGTTGTCGCGGAATTGCCTAATGGAAAATTATCGAGCGACAATCCTTTTACGTAATCCATTATAAGGTAATGGAGACCGTCAACTATGCCTTGATCAACAAAACTGACTATATTCGGGTGATTTAACTGGCGGAGGATATCGCCTTCCTGCTTAAATTGTTCTAAAATAACTTTATTTTCAGCGGATTCTGGAGATAAAAACTTTACTGCTACTAGTTTTTCGGCATCGAGCTGATATGCAATATAAACAGACCCCATGCCACCACAGCCAATAAGGTCTAGCAGATGATAATTCGATAATTCTGGAGGTTCCAAAACTGGCATTATAAAGCCTTTTTAATTTTATTTCCCTTGAGCAGTAAGATAGTCAATTCGTTCTTGAGCGTTCTTAGCTATCTTAGAAGATGGATTAAGTCTTATGACTTCGCTCCATTCTTTCTTTGCGTCAGACATCATGCCTTTTTTGTAGTAGGAGTTGGCAAGATAGTAGTGCTGATTTTCGTTATCAGACTTAATAGACAATGCTCTTTTATATGTTTCAATAGCTTTGTCGATATTGTCGTTGCTGTAATACATAAAGGCAAGCCAATCTAACAAATCAACATTGTTCGGGTCGCCTTCTAATAGTTTTTCAACTTCAGGTATACCTTCACCACTGCCGGAAGTGTATTTCGTAAGAATTTCACCAGCTTCTTCGTTCATTTTGTTTGAAATTGATTCATCAGAAAGAACCTGTTGAAATCTTTTTGCGGTAACATTTTCTTTTTGTTCGGGGTTATCCGAATTCTCAATATTCCCGTCTTTTTTGCCTTTTTCATTGCTTGACAAAGCAATCAAAGCTACCACTGCAATAATGATGACAACAATCACTGCAATGATAATAATCACTGTTGTATCCATATAATCGAAAACCTCCAGAATATCATTAAGAATATACTTTAAATTTCAAATAATTTCTACTCTTTTGTTAAATCTTAACAACTATTTACTGAATTATTTAATAATTTTAAGATTCTCGAAAAAGAGAATAATGACGGAATCTTTATTGGAATGCTGTTTAGCTTGAATGCTATTACTGATGAATTGTCATTTCCGCCAGCTTTATTAGCTTCTTCAATTAACTTGTTTGCTAATTTTTCCGGTTCTGTTGATTTTATGATTTCTTCAATTTTTTCACATTCAAGCATTCCGTAAATACCATCTGTACATAAAACGAATTCATCATTTACAGATATTTCTGTTTCGAAAACATCTGCTTTGATGAATTGTCTCGCGCCTAAGACTTTGCTTAATAAACTTCTAGCTGGATGAACTCTAGCTTGATTAGGGGTAAGTTTACCCAATCTTACCTGTTCCCCAACAATTGAATGGTCATTGGTTAACTGTGTTAATTTATTATTACTTAAACGGTAGATTCTTGAATCACCTATATGGCCAATAATAGCTTTATTGCCTTTTATTATTATCGTAGAGAAGGTTGTTCCCATTCCGCTTGTTTCTGGATGTTTCTGGGAATATTCCCAAACTTTTTCATTTGCAGAATTGATTAAATCGTCTACTAGTTTTGTTGTGATTTCTGTTAGGCTATTCTGATTAAACCATTCTTTGGTAAAGTTTACAGCAATATGCGAAGCTACTTCACCGGCATTTTGTCCGCCCATTCCATCTGCTACTAGGAAAAGACAGGCTTTTTTGGAAATAGAGGCATTGCTCCATGGCGGAATAACAAGAAGTGAATCTTCATTATTCTGTCTGACAACACCTTTATCTGTATTACTGCTTATTTCCATAAAAGGTTTGAACAACCGTCATTTTATTGCTAATTTTAGTTTTGATGAGGACTTTTTTTAGAAGTTATTTGCTTTGAGCATAAAGTCAAGACAAAAAAAGAAGACCTGATTTATCAGGTCTTCTTTTTACCTAGGAGAAGCAATAAAAATTACTTTTTACCCTTCTTGCCAGTACCATTAACAAGTTCTTTAAGGTCTTTGCCAGGGATAAATTTTGCAACTTTCTTAGCAGCAATTTTGATTGGCTTCTTGGTCTGTGGGTTAACGCCCTTGCGAGCTTCGCGCTTAACAGTTGAGAAAGAACCGAAACCGATAAGCTGAACCTTGTCGCCTTTTTTGAGAGAGCCTTTTACAGCTTCTACAAATGCTTCCAATACTGCCTGAGCAGCTGCGTTAGTAACTTCTGCTTTTTTAGCAATTGCTTTTACGAGTTCTGATTTATTCACTTGAACCCTCCTACAAAATTTGGTCAAGTCTGATTATACATATATCTTAGTAATATGACAAGTCTAAAATTAACTAAAATTCATATTTTGAAAAAAGAATCAGAGAGAACTCTTTTGTAGAGCGGCTTTTAGATGATAAAAATTTTTAGCATTCACCTCTCAATTCTCAACTTTCAATGAGCTATCTATTTTAGAAGTGGACAGCATGCTTGTTCGACCTTATTCTCCTCCGCGGTCTCTGAATATTACTGCCTACGAATAAACTTTGAGAGAACGAGCCTTGTGCGGAGAATAGAAGGTCTCTCGTCAGCTGTCTGCCTCTTCACCCTTATCCCTACACCCTCACCTCAATTCTCAACTCTCAATTCTCAACTCTCAGTTCTCAGTTCTCAGTTCACCCACCACTTACCACTTTCTTCTTTCCGTATTTCTTAAATCTATAGACATAAAAAAATAATATTGGTAGAATAAAAAAATAAAGTTATGAGTTCGCCACTCGGAGGAAAAATGCCTAGCAAAAATAAAATACGTAAAATACTGAGTTTTTCTTTGATTTGTTTTGTATTGCTTTTTGCAATGGTTTTGATATGTGAAACTGCTGATGCTAGAGCTGGTGGCGGTCATGGCTATTCCAGCGGCGGTGGCGGCGGTAGTAGCGGTGGAGGTGGTGGAGATCTCTACCTCATTATCAGACTTATAGAATTTGCTATAAGATATCCAAAAGTTGGCGTTCCTCTATTGATAGTTGTTGTAGTTATCATGATTTACACCTACAAAAAAGGTGATGAATATGTGGTAGATAGCACTATTAGAAAAGCCAATGTTCTTTACCCATCTGTAGCTGGTCATAACTCTTTAAATAAGATTAAACGTAAAGACCCGAATTTCAGTGAAGAAGATTTTTATAAACGTTCTAAAAATGCTTTCATGATTGTTCAGGAAGCTTGGAGTAAGGGAGATTTGGCAACCGCAGAAGCATTCCTTGCAGACGGAACTTACGAACAATTCCTTATCCAATTAAGGGTAATGAAAGAAAAGCATATTATTGATGTTATGGAAAATCTCCGTATCACTAACACCAACATTCTTGGTTTCGAATCTGACAATAATTTCGATACTATTCATATAGCTATTTCTGCTGTAGGCAAGAACTACAGAATGGATTCCAAAACAAAGAGCTTTATCGAAGGTGATAGGTTCGAACAGGAATTTACTGAAGTATGGACATTCCTTAGAAGAACAGGTGTAAAGACCTTAAAGAAGCCTGGTCTTATCGAAGGTTACTGCCCGAATTGCGGAGCTCAGATTTCTATAGGACGTCATGCAAAATGTGCTGCTTGTGGAGCTATTTTGCGTTCTGGCGAATACGACTGGGTTTTGGCAAATATTACTCAGGCTTGTGAATGGTCAGAAAGAAGTAATAATGCTATTCCTGGTGTCAAGAGATATTTGCAGCAAGATAATGGATTCAATGTTCAGCACATTGAAGACCTGGTTTCTGTTATGTTTTGGCGCAAGAATGAAGCTGAAAGAATCAGTGATGCAGCTCCTTTGCGCAAAATAGCTACTAACGAATACTGTGATTCTCAGGCTAATTTCTACAGACCAGATATGAATGGCAGTCACAATTTCTATAAAGACTGTGCTGTTGGTTCAATCAGATTAATGGCTGTAGATAGTGAAACCAGCGATAAGTTTGACTATATTTATGCTAAGGTAATCTGGAGCGGCATTCCTGCAAAGAAGAATTCTGGTGGAAATATTACTAATCTGGTTAATACTAAGCAGAATATAAAAGAAGTCTTTGTATTAAAACGAAAACATGGTGTCAAGACAGATACAAAGACATCTCTCTGCAGCGCACACTGCCCGAACTGTGGTGCCGCAGTCAGCGACAGTCTTTCTAATGAATGTGATTACTGTGGCTCTGTATTGAATGACGGTGCTAGAGAATGGGTTCTTGAAGGAGTATTCCCACAGAATGACTCAAGAATTGCTAAGGCTATCGTTCTAGTAAGAGCAAGTGATTCTCAAAACAATACCAGACGTGATAGTTATGAATCAGGAGCTGGTGTTGGGGCAGCTGCAGCTGTTGCAGGTGGTATAAAGAAAAACTATACTGTAGATGATTATTCTAGCAGCATGAATTCAATCTCTGGTCTGACCATGCTCAAATGGACCATCGCCATGATGCTTGCAGATGGTCAGATAGACCCGAAAGAACGTGAAATTATCGATGAATATGGCTTACGTCGCGGAGTTGTAAAAAGTCAGATAGACAGTTTGGTATCAGAAATTCAAGCTCAGTCGAACCCTGTTGACTATGTTGCAAATTCAACTGACTTGCCTATGGAACTAGACTTAATGCGTATGCTTATTCAAGTAGCCTTTGCTGATGGTAAAGTAACAAAAGAAGAAATAGCTATGCTTCGCTATGTTGGTAAGAGAATGAATCTTGATGAAGATCAGATTAGACGATTGCTTACAGAAGAACGTATGCGATTGTATAGAATGTCTAAGGCTGTTATCAAAGAGTCTAAGAATATGTAAGTTAGAAGATAGAAGATAGAAGATAGAAGATAGAAGATAGAAGATAGAACAATAAATACATTCTTCAGTCTTCAATCTTCTATCTTAAAAAAAGATGATTAAGAATTTTACTTTTCAGTCACCAACCAAAATAATATTTGGAAAAGGTGCTGTTGGGGCCTTAAAAAGAGAAATCCCCAAAGACAAATGCTGTTGGGGCCTTAAAAAGAGAAATCCCCAAAGACAAAAGAATTCTGCTTCTTTATGGTTGCCAAAGCTTAAAAAAATATGGAGCTTATGAAGCTATTAAGAATGCTTTGGCTGATAGACCCGAAGTTTTTGAATTTTCTGGTATATCTTCTGACCCTGAATATGATTATCTTTTAAAGGCAGTAGATTTTATAAAAACCAACAAGATTGATTATATTTTGGCTGCTGGTGGTGGGTCCGTTATAGATGCGGCTAAGTTCATCGCTTTGGCTTCATTATATGACAGCGACCCATGGAAAATTATAGAAAGCTTCGGTGCCTGCTGTAAAAAAGCATTGCCTATAGCTACCGTTGTTACTTTGCCTGCTAGCGGTTCAGAAGTTAATAGAGATGCGGTTATTTCTAGGGCATCAAGAAAAGCTAAGCTTCCTTTAGGGAACATGGCTGTTTATCCGCAGTTTGCTATTCTAGAAAAAAAAGCTAAACTTCCTTTAGGGAACATGGCTGTTTATTCTCAGATTGCCATTCTAGACCCGGAACTGACATTCAGTTTACCTGCAGAGCAGACTGCCAATGGAATTCTAGATACTTTTGTTCATGTTTTGGAACAATACCTTACTTATCCTGTGAATGCGAAACTTCAGGATAGATTTGCAGAAAGTATTTTAACAACTTTGATTGAAGATGGGCCTGTTGTTTTGAATGAACCCAATAATTATGAAGCTCGTTCAAATATTATGCTTTCTTCTTCTATGGCAATGAACGGCTTTTTGCGAGCCGGTGTGCCAATGGATTGGGCTACTCATATGATAAGCCATGAAATTACTTCTCTTTTTGGAATTCCTCATGCAAGAGCTTTGGCAATAGTTATAGAGCCTTATTTAAATTACTGCAAAGAAAAG
>ONIU01000053.1 GCA_900317935.1 uncultured bacterium | reverse complement strand
TTTACTTGCAAAAAATATTTATACAGAATGCGGCATGACTATTTCTGACGTTGCAGACTATATTCCCATGGCTTGGGCAGAGTTTTTAAACGAAGAAAACCAGTGATCTTTTTTATTTAATAAAGCGTTATCTTTAATAATTTGACTTTTATTCTTCTTATGATAGAATAACGCCGGATTATTAATTTAATTAGGAATTAGGAATGAGGAGTTAGGAATTAGTACCTGGTTCAGAGTATTATTCGTCATTGCGAGCCTCTGAAAGAGGCGTGGCAATCTATAAAACAATTCCCTAATCTCTAACCTCTTATCTCTATTCTCTATAGTAAAAACAATTATAGCAAAATATAGACTGTTAAATTTCAAAGATAATTAGGTCTACAAAAAAGGAGAATATAATGACTCAGACAGCTAGACTGCCTTATAAAGTAAAAGATATGGAACTTGCCGTTCTCGGCAGAAAAGAAATAGAAATTTCTGAACATGAAATGCCAGGTTTGATGGCTCTTCGTGAAAAATATGGTGATAAGAAACCTTTAAAAGGTGCCAGAATTATGGGTTCTCTTCACATGACAGTTCAGACTGCATGCTTGATTGAAACTCTTGTTGCACTTGGCGCAGAAGTAAGATGGTGCAGTTGCAATATTTTCTCTACTCAGGATACTGCAGCAGCAGCTATAGCAAAGGCTGGAGTTTCTGTATTTGCTTGGAAGGGTGAAAGCCTCGAAGAATACTGGTGGTGCACTAATGAAGCTTTGACATGGCCTGATGGTAAGGGTCCCGATATGATAGTAGACGATGGCGGCGATGCTACTCTTATGATTCATATGGGCGTTGCAGCAGAAAAAGATCCAAGCATTCTTGATAAGAAACCAGAAGGCGAAGATGAAGCTGAACTTCTTAAGTTCTTGAAGAAGAGCATTAAAGAACATCCCAATAAGTGGACAGAAATAGCAAAACATGTTAAAGGCGTTAGTGAAGAAACTACTACTGGCGTTCACAGACTTTATAAGATGCTTGAAAACAAGGAACTCTTGTTCCCTGCTATAAATGTTAATGATTCAGTAACAAAATCTAAATTTGATAATCTTTATGGTTGCCGTGAAAGTTTGGCTGATGGTATCAAACGTGCTACTGACGTTATGATAGCCGGTAAAGTAGTTTGTGTTTGCGGTTACGGTGATGTCGGCAAGGGTTGCGCTGCAAGTATGAGAGGTTTTGGTGCACGTGTAATCGTTACTGAAATCGACCCAATCTGTGCTTTACAGGCTGCTATGGCTGGTTTTGAAGTTAAGACAGTTGAAGATACTCTTGGAACCGCTGATATTTACGTTACTACTACTGGTAACCGTGATATCATTACTGCTGAACACTGTGCTAAGATGAAAGACCAGGCTATTGTCTGCAATATAGGTCACTTTGATAACGAAATTCAGATGGCTAGAATTACTACTTGGCCCGGAATCGTTAGAACTAACATTAAACCTCAATATGACAAGTGGACTTATCCAGATGGTCACAGCATTTATATACTTGCTGAAGGCCGCCTTGTAAACCTTGGCTGTGCTACTGGTCATGCTTCTTTTGTTATGAGCAATTCTTTTACTAATCAGACTCTTGCTCAGCTCCATATTTGGCAGAACAAACTTGATGTTAATGTTTACATTCTTCCAAAAGAACTTGATGAAGAAGTTGCCAGACTGCATCTTGCAAAGATTGGCGTTAAGCTTACAAAACTCACTCAGGCTCAGGCTGATTATATTGGTGTCAAGGTTGATGGCCCTTATAAGGCTGAAAACTATCGTTATTAATTAAACTTAAATCAGGGCATAAATAAAAAACTGAGAGTTAAATAATTTGTTTGACTCTCAGTTTTTATTTTTACGAGATTTTATGAATTCCCAACTATCATTGCTCTGTTTGTTCGTTACTCTAGTCTTAAGAAAAATAGCTTTTGGCTTGTTTATGCATGGTTTTTAAATTAGGAATTATTGTTATAATAAAGAAGATAAAATTACAAATCAAAGCTAAATGATCCTTGAAAAAGAAATACTCTTTCCATGCAGGCATTAATGGTACAAAATAGTTTAATATATTTAAAGAATTGGAATCTGTTGGCAGTACAACATTACTGATTGAGGCTAATAATAAAAGAGTAATTGTTACAGACAATACATTATTGGATTTATTGTCTTTATTATTAAAAAAATTGTCAGCTATAAATCGTCCAATAAAACACCAACTGGATATATTTAGCATAAAAGCAATGTATACTGAATAACTTTGAGGTAATACGTCTATAGTTCGATAAGGTATTCCTGACTTTATGTCAAAATTTCCATAAGTTAAAAATATAGTAATCATAAAAGATAAAGATAAAATTGTAAGCCAAACAATTCCGTTAATATAACCACTTACAAAAGGAAATTTTATAATTCTTCCAAAACCAGGAGCAGGTATTTCTAATCTGTTTCTTTTATCGTAGATTGTGTCCCTGCTATGACAATATACACAAAGATATATGAATACAAGAAAAAAGGAGCGAACAATAAAATAGCCAATAGAACTTTTGGGAAGAATAAAAATAAGACCAATTACCCATAACATGGTAATAATATTTTTAATTAATGTTTCAGAACTTGTTTTTCTTTGCGTAAGACTCTTCCCGTATAATTGTTTAAGATTTGTTTGGGGAGAATCATTATCCGAAAATATTTGTTCTTGTTTATTATATTGAGTTAAAGTATTTAGAGTTTTAGCTTCATGCTTTGAATCTAAAACTATTGATGACTCTGTTTCGATGTTAGAACCTTTATTATTTAATGAGTTTGTTTTTGCTTTTGAATCTGTTACATTTAAAAAGTCGGAATCAATGGCAGAATTAATAGATTTTGTCGCTGCAACTTTTTTTATTTTTAAAGAAAAACCTCTACGAATTCTACGAATATTAGAAGAATCAATTTCTGACATTGGGTATAACTTAGTTATAGTAGAGTATAGAAAAAGATGTACAAATATACTAAAAGCCATAATTATTAATAAAATTATTGTATTAGCAATAACAATACCTGTAATTTTATGAGGGTCTACGTCACGGATACCTTCTACTATTCCTAGTTGTATTATCCAATATCCAAAGAACATTAAAGATGCTGTGTTTAAAATTCCGCCTATATAAATACTTAATTTACTTGCCTTACTATCATTTACTGTTTCTAAAATTGTGAATAAATAAAAGGGCAATAAAAAAATACAACTATAGTAGAAAATACCTATTAGTCTATAAAAATTTATAGCACCAGTAAAAAAAATTATTAAATAAATCGGAATGGCACTAATAAGTATAATAGAAGAATAAATAAGACCTAAGGATAATTTTGCTTTTATATATTTTTCAGCTGTGATATTGGACATAAAAACAAAATGAAGGTTATCATTAATGAAATCATTTAGTGATGAACTATGAATTTCATTGGGAATAACCACAAAAACTTCCAAAAAAATAAAAGCTAATACTTTATAACAAATTAATATATAGTCTGAGCTTTTTGAGATATTTAATATTATTACGAAATAAAGACTAATATAAACTAAAACAAGAAATATAAATTTAAATAAAAATTCTTTTGATTTTATTGCTTTTCTTAAATCTCTAAATAACAAAGGATTTAAATTGTCTTCAAGCTTTTCTAAAAATTTATTATTCATTGTATTTCACCCTTTGTAATTCTCATAAAGGCAGATTCTAAATCTTCTTTCTTAAAACCAAAGGAAAGAAGATGAATTCCTTCTGATAACAATTTTTTTACTAATTCACCTACTTGTTTTTCAGAACCTGAATACTCAAATTCTATGGTGTTCCCATTAACTGTAATTTTATCAACCATAGGATTTAAAGAAATTATTTTGATTACTTTTTCATTAGGCGTATCAAGTGTTTTTATTTGAAATACGGGATTATGAGTCTTTTCTACTTCATGAACAACATTGTCTATTTTACCTGATTTAAGTAATACTCCTTTTTCTATTATTATGGTCGAAGTACACATTTCAGATAGTTCACTAAGAATATGAGAACTGATTAAGATACCCTTACCTTGCTTTTTTAGAAATAATAACATATTTTTTAGTTCTAACCTGGCTTTAGGATCAAGTCCGGCAGCCGGTTCATCCATTAAAACAAAGTCAGGATCATTAATAAGAGCTCTTGCAATAGATATCCTCTGTTTCATGCCTTTAGACAATGTATTTATTGTTTTCCATTTTATAGTTGCAAGATTTGTAAATTCTTCTAAGTCTTTAGTTATTCTTTGTCGTTCTGGAGTTTTAAAGCCATAGGCACTGGTAAAAAAATCTAAATATTCATGAACTGTCATATCTTTAATTGAAGGTATTGAATCTGGAACATAGCCTATATGGTTTCTTATTAATTCCGGATGTTCAAGAATTGAAATTCCATCTATTCTTATATCGCCGTCTGTACAGGTTTCAATATTAGTAATCATTTTCATTGTTGTTGTTTTTCCTGACCCGTTAGGCCCAATGAAACCAGCTATTTCACCTGTTTCTAGAGAAAAAGAAAGGTCTTTGATAGCGATACAATCCTTGTATTCTTTTTTTAATCTAATAACTTCTAATTTCATTATAGAGACCCCTTAAATAAATACACCTTCATTTGCTTTTTCTTGTTTACAATATTTTGACAGTTCCGATTTGCTATAACATATAACTAAAATATAATAAACAAATAATATTATATGTTTTAATAGTTATAAAACATATAATAACAATTAAAACTTTTTTGTGATATATTTAAAATAGAATAAAAAAAGAGAGGGCGGTCATGATAGTCGAAAAGGTTCCTGAAGAAATTGTTATGAACCTTTTTTCTACACGCTATTTTGATTCTGTTCGCAAAAAGACCGAAGAAATAGCTCGTAGAATGGGCTTTGATGATGAACAGATTTTTGATTTGGCTTTAGTTGTAGATGAAGCCTATGTAAATGCTATTGAGCATGGTGCTGAAGGTAAAACAGAAACAGAACTTGAAATCAAATTTTTAATTTATGATGATAAACTTGAAGTTTGCATAAAAGATTGCGGCCGCGGTTTTGATATGAATAAGGTTGCTGTTCCTGATGATTTGAGAAGTATTACTTCAACCAGAGGAAGAGGTTTGGGATTGATGAAACTTCTTACAGACGAATTTTCTATGGAATCCAAGCCGGGTTTAGGTACAACTGTAAAATTCTGTAAATATATTTAAATCATCCTTCATTGGAAAACCGTGAAACTTGCAAAGAATGAACAATAATGCTAAAATGCGGCAGTAATTATGTCTCTGCAAATAAACAATTTAAGCAAATCATTTAGCATTAGAACGCTGTTTTCTGGGGTTACATTTTCTGTCGATCCTGGTGAGTGTGTTGCTTTAGTCGGAAACAACGGTTCCGGTAAATCAACAATGATGAGGATTATTCTAGGTGAAGAACAGGCTGATACCGGCGGAGTTACTGCTCCAAAAGACTGTAAAATCGGCTATCTTCCTCAGGAAATATTCTTATCAGATAATTCAAACTGGGAAACTGAAAAAGAAACCTTAACCCTTTGGGAACTGGCTACTCAGGCTTTTGACAATCTTAAACATATTAAAGAACGGATAGAAGCCTTAGAAGCTAAGATGGCAGAAGGCATTCTAGATGAAAAAATTCATGACGAGTATGAAAAACTAATTGCTGATTATGAAAAATCAGGTGGTTATACTTGGCAGGCTAAGACAATAAGACTATTAAAAGGTTTTGGTTTTTCCGAAGAACGCTTTCATGAACCACTGAAGAATTTTTCTGGTGGTTGGCAAATGAGAGCTTATTTTGCCAGGTTACTGCTTAGAGAGCCTGATTATTTACTTTTGGACGAACCCACAAATTATCTGGATATTGCTTCTATTTCTTTCTTGGAAGACTATTTGAGTAATTATCAAGGTGGAATTCTTGTTGTATCACACGATAGATATTTCCTTGATGAATTGGCAACCTCTGTTGTTGCTATTATGCCTGAAGGTTCTAGAAATTTTAAAGGCAATTACTCACAATTTTTGGAAGCAAGAGAGAATTGGGCTGCAGAAGCAGCGGCAGCACAGGAACGCCAGGATAAAGAAAGGAAAAGAATAGAACGCTTCGTTGAACGTTTCAGATATAAGGCTACAAAGGCCTCTCAGGTTCAAAGCCGTGTTAAAATGCTGGCAAAAATGACCGAAATTGCTCAAATACGTTCAACTCCGAAACTGAGTTTCAGGTTCCCTGAATGTGAGCCCAGTGGTGAAGTCGTTCTGCGCGGAGAACATGTAACCAAATCTTTTGGAGACCATCAGGTTTTAAAAGATGTTTCTTTTGTAATAAACCGTGGTGACAGAGTTGCTATTATAGGTGAAAACGGGGCTGGCAAAACTACTTTGGTAAGAATTCTTGTCGGCGAAGATAATCTTTGGGGCGGCAGACTTGAAACAGGCTACAGAACACATTTGGGTTATTTCGCTCAAGATGAAGAAATCAGCTTTGAGGGCGAAGAAACAGTAGAAGATAGAATGCTTAGAGATGCTCCATTTGATGCTGTTCCAGAAGTTCGAAACATATTAGGTGCGTTTCTTTTTTCAGGCGATAGCGTAAAAAAAATGGTCAGGGTTCTTTCTGGTGGAGAAAAAAGCCGCTTAGGCCTAGCTCGAATGATGCTTAGACCTTGTAACCTGCTTGTATTAGACGAACCGACAAACCATCTAGATATAAGCAGCAGAGAGGCACTGCTGAATGCTTTAGATGATTTTCCTGGCACTGTAATAATAGTTTCTCACGATAGATTTTTCCTTGATTCATTAGCAACTAGAATATTGAGTCTTGAAAATGGCAAGTCTGTTTTGTACGATGGAAATTACAGCCAGTATATGTGGGCAAAAGAACGTAGACTGGCTGATGAACAGAGTTCTCTTGAAAATCAAAAGAATTCTGATACAATTGAGACGAATAAGATTACTGATGCAAAACAGCAGGCAAGAGAGTCTGCCAAGCTTCAGAAGCAACTTTCCAATAAAATTCAAAGATTGAAAAAGGATATCGAAGCAAAAGAAAATGAAATAGCTGAGCTAGAAAGTAGCATCAGTGAAATTGAAGGACAGTTGGCTGCGCCGCCGGAAGGTTGGTCGCCAACTAAAATAGCTGAAGTTGCTCAGGAGCATTCTGCGTTAAACGCTAAGCTTGATGAAGCGATGCAGGCTTGGGAAGACTTAAATGCTGAAAGTCAGCAAACCTCAGATGAATTAAATGCAATCAGAGGAGGTAAGTAATGGCTAAAACTTCTTTCGAAAATGATTCAGAGTTATTAGAAATAACAAGGCAGGAGATTAAAAAGCCTTCAAAATACAAAGTTTTAATGTTGAATGATGATTATACAACCATGGAATTTGTTGTAGATATTCTAAAAAAGGTTTTTGGACACTCAACATTGGCAGCAACTTCCATTATGCTAAATATTCACAAACACGGCAGAGGTCTTGCTGGTATATATACAAAAGAAATTGCTGAAGCAAAAGTATCTCAGGTGCATTCTGCAGCAAGAAGCCGAGGTTTCCCCTTGAAGTGTGAAATGGAGAAGGAATAAGAGATGATTAGTCAGGATTTAGCAATAATAATTCAGGCTGTAATTGAAGAAGCATCTAATGCAAACTGTGAATTTATAACAGTAGAACATTTGTTATATGGTTTGATTCACGACGAATATGGGGCACAGATTTTGGAAGCCTGCGGGTGCAATATAAAGAAGCTTGAAACAGATTTAAAGAAGTATCTTAAGGAAGAAGTTCCTTTGATAGATTCTAATTCATCAACTGTTCCTCAGCCAACACCAGGTTTTCAGCGTGTTTTAGAACGAATGATGATGAATGTTCAGGCTGCTGGAAGAAGCGATGCTGACGGTGGCGACCTTCTTGTGGCGATTTTTGATGAAGATGAATCCTATGCTGTTTATTTCTTGAATAAGCAAAAGATTAAAAAGCTAGATGTTCTTGAATATATTTCTCATGGCGGAAACAAAAAGAAATCTACTAAAAATCGAGGTTTCAGTATTTTTGTTGAGGGTTCTATTCCTACCCCAATGGATGAAGAAGGGGAAGGAGCAGCTGTTAGCGACAAACCTCTTGAAGCCTATACTGAATGTTTGAATGATAAAGCTGCACGTGGTGAAATAGACCCGCTTATAGGTCGTTCTCATGAAGTTGCAAGAGCAATTATCGTTATGAACCGCAGACGCAAGAACAATCTGATTTTTGTTGGTGAACCAGGCGTTGGTAAAACAGCTATTGTAGAGGGTATAGCTCTAAGAATTCAGGAAGGAACAGTTCCAGATACTTTAAAAGATACAAAAATATATTCCTTAGATGTTGGTTCTCTGCTAGCTGGCAGCAAATACAGAGGCGATTTTGAAGCTAGATTGAAAGGCGTTATGAATTGTTTGCAGAATATTCCTAATGCTATTCTTTTTATTGATGAAATACATACTATTATTGGCGCTGGTGCAACTAGCGGTGGTTCCGTTGATGCAGCCAATATTTTGAAACCAGCTCTTGGCGCAGGAAAATTGAGATGTATTGGTACAACAACTTTTGAAGAATATAAGAATTTTGATAAAGATAGAGCTTTTTCAAGACGTTTCCAAAAAATAGACCTTTATGAACCAAGTCTGATGGAAACCAAAAAGATATTGTTTGGTATTGCTCCTGTTTACGAAAAGTTCCATGGCGTTAAATTTACAAAAGGCGCTATTAAAGCGGCTGCTGAACTTTCTTCAAAGTATATAAAAGAACAATTTTTACCGGACAAAGCTATTGATGTGCTGGATGAAGCTGCAACCATTCTAAAGCTTCACAAGAAAACTGATTCTGCCGTTGTGAGACGCTCTCAGATAGAACGTGCAGTAGCAAAAATAGCTCGTATTCCAACAAGAACAATTTCTTCTTCTGACCAGGAAAAGCTTAAAAATCTTGAATCAGAACTGAAAAAAGTGGTTTTCGGTCAGGATAAAGCAATTGAAGCAGTTGTCAGAGCAATTAAAATAGCTAGAGCAGGTATGTCTGGAGCTAATAAGCCTGTTGGCTCTTTCCTTTTTACTGGTCCTACAGGGGTTGGAAAAACAGAAGTAGCCAAACAGCTTGCGGCGGCATTAGGCGTAAATTTCTTGCGATTTGATATGAGCGAATATATGGAAAAACATGCTGTTGCCAGATTTATCGGGGCTCCTCCAGGTTATGTCGGTTTTGAACAGGGTGGGGTGCTTACAGATTCTGTGAGAAAGCAGCCTTATTCTGTGTTGCTGCTTGATGAAATTGAAAAAGCTCATCCTGATGTGTTCAATATTCTGCTTCAGATTATGGATTATGCTATTTTAACCGACAATACTGGTAAAAAGGCTGATTTCCATAATATTATTCTTATTATGACTTCAAACGCTGGTGCCAGGGAAATGGCAAAGGGGTCTATCGGTTTCTCAAGAAATGCTAAGGATGCTGAATGGAAAGGCAAAGAAGCTATTGAAAAACTATTCTCGCCAGAATTTAGAAACCGTCTTGATGGGATAATCAATTTTGCTCCTCTTTCTGCTGAAAACATCAGAATGGTTGTTGATAAGTTTATTAATGAACTTAATGCTCAGCTTGCAGAACGAAAAGTTAATATTCAGCTTGATGATGCAGGAAGAAGCTGGTTGGCAGAAAAGGGCTATGACCCGGTTAACGGGGCTAGACCTTTGGCGAGAGTTATTCATCGTGAAATCAAAGATGCTCTTGCAGAAGAAATATTGTTTGGTAAGCTGATCCATGGCGGTAGCGTAACACTTAGTAAAAAATCAGATGATAATAAACTAAGTTTTATTTTTAAAAGTTCATCATCCGGTGAGCCTAAAAAGAAATTTGGCGTCAACAAGATTGTAAAGCCGACTAAAAAGGCTACAAAATCTAATAAAGGCATAAAAATAAATTTAATAAAAAATAGTTAAACATTATCAGACTTCTGCCGATGAGTCGCGTGGTGTTTTATACACCCTTAAAAGGATAGCGTCTAAACGCTGACTTTAAGCTTCTCTCGTTTATAAAAGGAGTCTGGTATGAAAAAAAATACCGCGATAGCCGCTATTGCTGCTGCTTTATTAATAGGCTCTGGTTTACATGCACAAAGTATGTATAATTCAGGCTCTTCACAGCAGTTGCAACAGTATGGTTTTTCTAAAACAGCTCAATCGGCTGTTTATGGAGCGCAGAGTAATGGCTATGAGGTACCGATTAATTATCACATCTCAGCAGATGTGGCAGACACAGAGACTTTACCGCCTATTACAATGAGCGAATCTTCTAGTGCTCCAAAACAGATGAGTCTGCCGCCTATTACTGTTTCAGAAACCTCTTCGACCAAATCCAGTAATATTGCAAAACCTGTTTCTGCCAAAAAATCTTCGAAAGCGCCAGTAGTAAAAAGCTCTAAAAAGAGTAGTGAAGTCTATTCTCAGGATTCTGTCTCTCTGCCGCCTGTAACTACACTTCCTGTTCCTTCAAGAACAGTGCTGCCTCCGTTGTATTCCGATACAATGATGACTGTTCCTATAGAAGAAAGTGTCACAAGAGTTCTTGCGTGCAATATGGCAGGTTATACTGGTTTGATTGAAACTATTTCTGCAGATGTCAGTAAAGCTGGTTCTTTCAAAATGGGTTTCCATTCTAGCTGGTTTGATATAGATAGAGTGTATGACAGAACGCTTTCAAATAATGAAAGTGGTGATATGCTTACTATTCCTTTATATTTTAACTATGCATTAACCGATGATTTGGAAGTGGTTTACAATATTCCTATTGTAGACTACACAATAAAATCAAGAATTCTTTGGAGAAATGACTTTTCTGAATCTGGCTGTGGTGACTCTACACTTGGCTTTAAATACAAAGTCTTTGATAATCCAACTTATCAAACTCGCGGAGCCATAGGCTTAGGGTTCAAGTTCCCTACGGGCAGTGATGATAAAGGTTTGGGAACAGGCGAAACAGACTTTACAATTTTTACAGCTTTCAGCAAGAATTATGAACGTATCGTTGCTCACCTGAATCTGGGCTATACTATGACTGGTGACCCAAATACTCAGTTCTATCCTGATGGCTTAGCAGATAAGTTCTTCTATAATATTGGTATTGAGTATCCGCATACCCATAATGTAACAGTTATGGCTGAAGTTGCTGGTGAAGACTGGGGAGCTGAAGGAAATAAGGTCGATATTATTCCAGGCTTAAGATACAGTCCTACAGAAAACTTCTCTTTTGAAGTTGCAGTTCCTATCTCTGTAACCAATGACCAGCGTTTTGGATATAACTACCGTTTGGTTCTCGGTCTAAATACTTTCTTCCAGTAAAAAACTCCTAATATATAAAAGCCCAAAACCACTGAAGATTAATTTCTTCAGTGGTTTTGTGTTTTTGTAAAGCTATAGAATAAATGAGTTCACGAACTTGCAAAAGATATCGCGGTATTATTTAATATATAAAACAACAATCGGAGCATAAAAATGAACAACTTCCAGTTTTTGATATATAAATCAGCAGATGAAGATGTTTCAGTAAACGCAATAATAAAAGACGAGAGTATATGGCTTACACAAAAAGCTATGGCCCAACTTTTTGATGTAAATTCACAGGCAATAAGTAAACACCTAAACAATATTTACGAAGAAGGCGAGCTAAGTCGAGAGTCAACTTGTTCCAAAATAGAACAGGTTCAATATGAAGGTGGCAGGCGAATTACAAGACAGTTTTTGTTTTTTAATCTTGACGCCATTATATCTGTAGGTTACCGGGTAAACTCAAAAAGAGCTACAAAGTTCAGAATCTGGGCTACAAGCATATTAAAGGAATATATAACTAAAGGTTTCGTTCTTGATGATGAACGTTTGAAACAGGGCAAAAAAGCTTTCGACAAAGATTATTTCAGGGAATTGCTTGAAAGAGTCCGCTCTATTCGTGCAAGTGAACGCCGAATCTGGCAACAGATAACTGATATTTTCTCTGAATGTAGCATTGACTATGATAAGACATCGCCGACCACTAGGGATTTTTATGCAATGATTCAAAATCGTTTTCACTATGCAATAACAAAACAGACTGCTGCAGAAATAATATATAATACTGCCGACCACAAAAAAGAAAATATGGGTCTTAAAACATGGAAGAACAGCCCTGATGGCAGAATTTTAAAATCTGATGTGAGCGTAGCAAAGAATTATATGGGCGAAAAACAGATAAAGCAATTAGAAAGAACTATAACCAGTTATTTTGACTATATAGAAGGTTTGATTGAACGAGAGAACACTTTTACTATGGAAGAATTTTCAAAAAGCGTTGATGCCTTTTTGCAATTTAACAGATACGATATCCTTCCAGACAAGGGCAAAATATCGATGAAAACTGCAACAGAAAAAGCCGAAGCAGAATATGATATTTTTAACAAAAATCAAAAAATAGAATCCGATTTCGATAAAGAAATAAAAAAACTGTTATCAGGCAATCAATAAAACATATAAAACTATAACCTAAAGAATGTTTTTACGAATAATCTATAATCCCTTTGTTGTGGTAGGTGATTGGTGATAAGTGATGAGTAAAAAATGGTTTTATTTTGTTAATTAAAATCTTCTATATTAGTCAGCTCTATTATTTTATTGTCTGGTCAGTATTTGTTCGACCATTTATAATAAATTGTCTTGCGTTTCTTGAAAATTCTAAACGGATCTTGAGTGTTGTCATAAATATGGAAAATATCACTAACTTTTATAAATTACCACTTCCATTAGGACCTGCAAATACCATTATTTCAGGCAATAATATTTTGGTCTGTTCAGACATATTGTCTTGTCCCATCAGGGTATTCAATAAAAGCCTTCTTTAAAATATCGTCATACCCAAAAATGGGAAGATTTTTTATTTTTTTTTATCTCTTTTTCTATGCGAACTGCTTCTTTAAATCTAGTAGTTAGCTCATCATCAGAAATCCCACAGGTATAATCTAATTCATTTTTATCTTCCATATTGCCCTCTTGAATGTTCACTAGCTTATCTAGAAGTTATTTCTTTGTTTCCTAAGGAATCAAGATATTCTAATCTGCGCTTTGTCTCATCATTGTTATCATTCGAAGAATTGTTCACATTATTTGTATTTTGATAAATAAGAAAATTGATATAGTCAAATACAGATTTTTTTTGTATTTCACTTAAGCTATCTAATTTTTTTACTAATACATCATAAGGCATAGTCATTACCTCTTATATTCTAAGAATAACATACTTTTTAAACTATCGCTAGATTATAACGAGTAATAGTTTATCTCATCTGTAGCAGTTTTTTATAATCGTTCGAATAGTTCGAAGTTCGAAGAGTTCTAATTGTTTTGTTTGTTTTAACAATTTGAACGACTCAATTCTTTTAAAAGCGGACAGTCTGTTTGCTCAACCTTATATTAGGGTAAAGGGCACAGGGCGAAGGGAGGAGGGCTGTTTATCCCCTTTAATAAAGGGGAACGGCTGCGTTAGCAGCCTAGTGGATTTTTGAGAACTATTTCAAGCAGTACAAAGTTAAGTCCGAAGACTGTTTATTATCTAAGATTGGCGGAAAGCATCTTGCTCAACCTTATTCTCCTCCGCGGTCTCTGATAATTTCTACCTTCGGATAATCTTTGAGGGAACGAGCCTTGTGCGGAGAATAGAAGGTTTCGCGTCTGCTGTCCGCTCTATCGCTCTATTGCTCTGCGCTCTTGTCTGGCTTATAGCTTGAAGCTTG
Organism: uncultured bacterium; assembly: GCA_900317935.1. Classification (GTDB taxonomy): domain Bacteria; phylum Muiribacteriota; class Ozemobacteria; order Ozemobacterales; family Ozemobacteraceae; genus RUG334. The sequence continues at coordinate 7,186 of ONIU01000053.1, read as the reverse complement.
TAGCTATATTATTTCTCCATTTATGGTCTTATATCTTGAATCTTATATCTTATATCTTATATCTTCCCACATTTGATAAAAAACTTGCAATTGTTGTTTATACAAGTTATAAAAACAAAAAATTTACAAAGGAGTTAGTTAATGAGAACCATTTTTAGGAATATTTTTCTTTTTATCGCTATAATTTCTACTTTACTTCTTACTGCTTGTGGTGGTGGCAGCAGTGATTCTGTAATTAACAATGGTGGAAATCCTGTTGCCTTGAAAGAAAACCTATCTAATGAAGCAGTAGCAGTTAGAGATGCTGTTACTCCTGTATTACAAAATGCTGATGCAATTCTTAGCGGCGGAGTTTATAATTCTTTTAGAATTTCAACTAGTGAAAATACGAATGAACTTAGCAATAATGAAATTGGTAATGCTGTAATAAAAACCTTATAAGCGCCACAATTGTTAAGAGCTGTTATTACTGCTGTCGGTGGTAATATAGATGGTGGCTTATGGTCTAATGAAGAAAAAAGTGGGTATTGTGAAATAGCTACTTTCTCAAACGGAATATATGAACGAAGTGTTTACGCTATTGATAAAGACTTTATTTCTCAGCATTCAAAAGAAGATTTAAAGAATTATCTCATCAGCCATAGTATTTTAGATGGTTGTGATGCTGATTTAAGAAAAGGAATTCTATATAGTATTACAGTAAAACCAAATGCCAAAATAAGTGTAGAATTTCAACCTAATAGCAATCATAAACAAATATACTATTCTTTTAAAGGAACATTAAATACTGATTTAACAATAAAATGGATTGAACCAAATGTTGAAAAATATGAATATAAAACTTTTATAGTTGATAATAATGGAAATGATATTACAAATAGTGAAATGGCAAATAGAGGATTAAAAGTCTCTGAAAAGACTACTTGTAAAACTGTCTATTATTTTTCTGATATAGATTTAAATTTAACAGAAATTTCTTGTATAGACTATAAGCATAGCTATAATAATTCGAATCATAAAGAATACAAAGGCAATGTAAATGTTAGCATAAAGGGAATGAATGGTTCGGTTACCTATAATTATAACACTTTTGTAGGAAAATGGGCTTATAAGCAGGAAGACCAATGGGTGATTCAGCAACCATATTATTATGATGGTAACTTTAATGTAGTTGTTTCTAAATATAGTCCTGATTTTACTCTTAATGCTCCTGTTAAAATATCTTTATCAGGAGATGCTTTTGATGCTTTTGTTGATTCTGGGGAAAAAATAAATACTGCCAATATCAAAAATGTTAACGTTATTATAAATAAACTAACAAAACCCTCTTCTGGTAAACTTGAAGATTATATTATTGATGACGCTGAAGCACTAGTTGAATTAGAAGCTTCGATGGTTGATACTGTTTTAAAGATTGGTAATCATGAGGTAGCTTTTAATAAAGCTAATATTTATGTTACTGGTTTAAAATATGCTTATGAATGGGAACCATCTGCAGATTATTGGGTTTTTCACGGCGATCGAAATGAAGAATACATTCAACAAGAAATTGAGTTGAGAAGGAAATGCTTTGGAAACGCCAAAGCTACTATTGAAGCTGAAGAAACTAAAAACAATGTAATAATTAAAGGAAAATGTGATATTAATACCAAAACAGCTTCATTAAATCTTGTAAATAATGGCAATTATATCGTTAAAGATAATATTTTGGAATTCAACTTTAAGACTGTTGATATTAATGGAACAAATGTTGATATTCTTGCTGGTAACAAATGTGAAGGCGCGATATTAAATGTTAAGGGTGTTGAAAAAGACGGAACTATTTCTGAAAGAACATACAAAGTAGTAAATGGAAAGTTAGTATTAAAATCTTCTAAGGATAAACAGGTTCCAAATTTACCAGACGTTGAAATACCACATCTTCCAGAAGGTCTTTCTAATGATTCAAATTCTATTGAAGTTGCTGTTTCTAATGGTAATCTAACTAATGATTTACCTTTAAAAGATTCTGATGAATCTTTTAAAATCGGTCAAAATGGTGATTTAATAGTTGCTTCTTATAACAAGAAACCTAAAAATGGCAAAAAAATCGAAACTAAAATCTCTGCAAAAAATAAGATTATCACTGCTGTAACTTTTTATGGAAATGAGGAATTTAGCATAGTGTTTGTTATAAATTCTACAGACGAAAAACATCCTCAAATAAAAGGTAGTGTCTTCTCAGGAGAAAGAACTAATATTACTATAGATACAGTAGAAAACAGAATTGCTCGATTTGCTGGTAAAAACGGAGAAATTACAGTGATAACAGCAGATAATACAAGCAAATTCAAGTTTTAACTAATCAAAATACCCAGTCTTGGTTTACTAGACTGGGTATTTTGATAGGTTTATTTTATGGAGTATAAAGTTGAGTCAGAAGACTTTACTTAACACGTCGCTGATTGTGTTGATAGTAATATCAAATATTACAATTCCAGCTTATTCGCTGGATGTTTTTTCATATATGAGTCAGGTTGACAAGCCGTTAGGTGTGGACAAACCTTATTGGATAATAGAGGATTCAAGGATTAGACTAGGTTATGAAGTTAATGAAACTTATAAAAAATGGCTTGATAATAGTAAAATTACAGATTTAAGAGGAACAAGCTTTAATAGTGAATTACAGGTTAATCCTGTAAAAAACTTTGCTTTCGGTTTTTCCAAAAAATTTATGAGTCATCAAAGCTGGATTAATGAAGAAAAGAAGGATATGTCTCCCTTTAATTTCGGTTTGAAAAGTCACAATTCTGAAGCTTTTATAAAATTAGGATCTAAGCGTTTCAAACTGATGTATGGGCATATAGAAACCGAAGATGATTTTGATGGTCGTTATGAACTGCATGAAGACATTATTGCTGCTCTTGGCTCTGAACCAGAAATAAAATTTAATACAAAGGGAAAAAGCGATTATTATAAAGCATATGCAGAATATAAAAAACTAAGGTTTGCTTATTCCCAGGAAAAAGATAAGTATAAACATAGGGTAGGGGCTGCTACTGATATAATGAGCCTGGCTATTAATCACAAAAGAATGGTTAGAACAAGATATTATGAATTATCTTATGTTTTGAACCATAAGTGGTACCCTTATATTAGATATTCAGATTACAAAGATAATGGCAGGGGAAATGATTATCGAGATAACAGAGTTTTAATTGGCAGAAATAACAGTTTTTCTAGGTTTGTTACTAGAACAATCGGTGCTGCTTATAAATATAAACATGCTTGGTATTATGCAGATTATTCCAGAATAAGTGCAGATCTGTCAGCCGATATTTTTTTCAATATGGTCAATATAGATGTTCTGTTTTACTTTTCAACCAGATTTGTTGATTATAAAACAAATTTTAAGCCTGAGACTGGTCACATGGGACGAATAGGTTTCGGACGACATTATAGAAGTATTGATTACTCACTGCAGTATTCGCTGGCAAAACTTCACGGAAATACTTATAAATTTGGTGAAAAAACTAAGTTTAATGGAAATGAACGTGATATACAGATTCTTAACCGGTCGCTTTACATACATAGAATGGATTTTACTGCTTCAAGACCAGATAAATACGGCTCTTGGAATATAGGCGTGAAAATTTTGGGACCATATTTCAAAACTCATAAGCCTGAGGTTATCGGAATTGCAGGAGGAACTGCTGCACATAAGCCCAAAAAGAAATATCGAGGTGGTTGGCAGTTGGTTGTTATGAGAGAGTTTAAATTATAAAGTCGAATAAGTAAGCTATCCGCATTAGAAATAAAATTGTTTATAGAAAATCGATTTTAATATATAATGCTATTTTAGGATACTAATTTAAAAGAAGTTTTTTAATCAGGAGCCGCTCAATGGAAAAATCCAAAGTTTATTTTACCAGTTTCCGAACTCAAGTTGGAACTAGCCTTTTGCAGAAATTAAAAAATCTTTGTATTGCTGCTGGAATCAAGAAAATTGATATGAAGGGCAAGTTTGTTGCTATAAAGATGCACTTTGGCGAACTCGGCAATATGGCATTTATTCGACCACAATATGCAAAAGTTGTTGCTGATTTAGTGAAAGAACAGGGCGGAATTCCTTTTTTAACAGATTGTAATACTCTTTATCCAGGTAGCAGAAAACATGCTGTTGAACATTTGGATTGTGCTAATTTCAATGGCTTTAATACTGTTACTACTGGCTGTCAGATTATAATTGCCGATGGTTTAAGAGGAACCGATGAAGTAGAAGTTCCGGTAAAAAATGGTGAATTCTGCAAAACAGCTAAAATAGGCAAAGCTATTATGGATGCTGATATAGTAATAAGCTTAGCTCATTTTAAAGGCCATGAAATGACAGGGTTCGGTGGCGCAATCAAGAATTTAGGAATGGGCAGCGGTAGCCGAGCTGGTAAGATGGAACAGCACTGCAATGGCAAAGTTACTGTAAACTCTAGTTTATGCAGAGGTTGCAGAAGATGCGCAAAAGAATGCGGTTCTAATGCTATTACTTATGTAGATAATAAAGCAGTTATTGATAAGAATAAATGTAAAGGCTGCGGTCGCTGTATAGGGGCTTGTGGCTTTGATGCTATCAGCAATGAAAACTGGGATGCTGGCGATAAGCTTGATAGAAAAATGGCTGAATATGCTCAGGCTGTTTGCCAGGATAGACCTTGTTTCCATATAAATATGGCTATGGATATTTCTCCGAATTGCGATTGTCACGGTGAAAATGACGCTCCAATTCTTCCAGATGTAGGAATGTTTGCTTCTTTTGACCCAGTTGCAGTAGACCAGGCTTGTGTTGATGCCTGCCAAAAACTGACTCCTTTTGCAGACAGCCAGTTGGGTGAAAATCTTGCAAAACCAGATTGGCACCATCATCATGACCATTTCTTAGATTCTAATCCCAATGTTCACTGGAAAGAAACTCTTGAACATTCTGAAAAAATCGGTATTGGAACAAGAGAATACGAATTGATAACTCTGAAATAAAGCAATAATCTTAAGGATTCTTATAAATGAATAGTCTTAGCAATCAAGATATTAAACGAATGGTTCTCGTTGTAGATGATGAATTTGTTAACAGAGAAATGCTGGGATTCATTATCAAACGTGATTACAATGTAATTAACGCTAAAAACGGTAAAGAAGCTCTTGAGCTTATACGAAAGCATAAAACAATTCTTTCGCTTGTTTTATTAGATCTTCTAATGCCTGTAATGGATGGTTTTGCTGTTTTAAAAGAACTTCAAAACGATCAGGAACTGAATAAAATACCTGTAATTGTTCTTACTTCCGAAAAATCAGCAGAAATTGAAAGTTTGAGACTAGGCGCTGTTGATTTCATTACAAAGCCTTACGATATGCCCGAAGTAATTCTTGCTAGAGTTCGCAGAAGCATTGAACTTTCTGAAGGTTCTAAAATGATTCAGAATACCAGCCACGATGAAACTACTGGCTTATTATCAAAGGATTTCTTCTTCCAGTTCTGTGAAAGATACGATAAATACTATCCTGATGAAAAGATGGATGCTGTCGCTTTCAACATTAATCACCTTTCTCTTATAAATGAAATTAGCGGTCGCTCTGCTGGAACTGAAATAATTAAGAAAATTGCTGATGCTATCAAAGTCTTATTAAATAGGGCTACTGGTATGGCATGCAGGTTTTCAGATACTTTCTATCTTTATATGGAGCATAATGATAACTGCGAAGAAATCTTGCGAAGATTTATAAATGAATTTAACAGCTTGTTTAAAAACTCAAGAACAAGGCTTGTTTGCGGTGTAAATCCAATAGTAGACAAGAAAGTTGATATTTATAGACGCTTTGATAGAGCTATGATGGCTTGTAATTCATTAAAAAACAACTATCATACCAATATAAGCTTCTATGATACTGAACTTCACAAAAAGGAACTTTTTGAAGAATGTCTGGTTGCTGACGTTGATACTTCGCTTGTAAACAAGAATTTTATAGTTTACTATCAGCCGAAATATGATATTTCAGGTTCAAGACCAAAGCTTTCCAGCGCTGAAGCTCTTATAAGATGGAATCACCCTGAATTTGGCATGGTCAGTCCGGGTACTTTTATTCCATTATTGGAAGAAAACGGCCTAGTTTCTAAATTAGACCATTTTGTTTGGCAGGAAGCAGCTTCTCAGGTTCGCAAATGGCGCGATGCTTATAATATTACCGTTCCTGTTTCTGTAAACCTTTCAAGAATTGATATCTATAATCCAAAGCTTGAAGAAAACTTTATGAAACTAATAGAAGTTAATGGCCTTTCAACTAGAGATATAATGCTTGAAGTTACTGAATCTGCCTATACAGACAATTCAGACCAGATTATTCAGGTTGTTGAAAGCTTGCGTTCAAGAGGTTTCTTTATTGAAATGGACGATTTCGGTTCTGGTTACTCTTCTCTGAATATGCTTTCAGAACTTCCTATTGATGCATTGAAGTTAGATATGAAGTTTATTAAAAATATCGCTACAAACCCTAAAGCTCTTCACATGGTTGAGTTAATGATGGAAATTGCAGAGTTCTTGAAAGTTTCTGTTGTTGCAGAAGGTGTTGAAACAGAAGAACAGTGCAGACTTTTGAAAGATCTTAAATGTAAGATAATTCAGGGGTTTTACTTCTCAAAACCTTTACCGCCAGAAGAATTCAAACTTTTGATAGAAAAAGAAGCTAAAGCCCGCGGAAGCGAAGCAAAGGAGATAGAATATGTTAACTGTTGATAAAATGAAGGAATTAGGCTGTAATACTGAAGAAGGTCTTGGAAGATGTCTTAATAACGAAATGTTCTATCTTAACCTTGTTCAGATGGGATTAAAAGACGAAGGTTTTGAAAAACTAGAAGAAGTTTTAAAGACCAATGACTTGGATAAAGGCTTCGAAATTGCACATGGCTTGAAAGGTGTTATCGGAAACCTTGCTATAACACCATTGTATAATGCGATTAGCGAAATTACAGAAGAATTAAGAGCTAGAAAACAAATTGACTATGTTCCATTAATGGAAAAAATCAAAGAAAACAGAGAAAAATTCACATCTTTGCTCTAAACTTGGTTGCTATTAAAATCCGCTTGCGTTTGCCTTGGTTCTCTTTGAAATAGCTTGCCTAATTCTTTGATGTACATTATAATTTAGTAATAAGCTTATTACT
>ONIU01000239.1 GCA_900317935.1 uncultured bacterium | reverse complement strand
AGATAGTTCTTAATATTTTTTATTATACCATAAAATATTATAAAAATTTTAAATTCTTTTAGGTTCACAACAGTCTTCGGACTTAACTTTCTTCTACTTGGCAAAATTCTCTAAAATCCTCTAGTCTGCTAACGCAGACTTTCCCCTATAAAAAAGGGGATAAACAACCCCTCCTCCCTTCGCCCTGTGACCTAACACAAGGTTGAACAAGCAAACTGTTCGCTATTCTGCTATACGCTTCGCTAAACAAAAGTTTACTCTGGTTCGGTCACCACTCCGGCACTTCGTGCCACCTCTCCTCAAGGAGAGGCTTTAGGAAAAGAACCCCCTCATTCAGCAAGCGGACAGTAGACGCGAGACCTCTATTCTCCGCACAAGGCTCGTTTTCTCAAAGCTTATCCGAAGGTAGAAATTATAAGAGACCGCGGAGGAGAATAAGGTCAAACAAGCGACTGTCCGCTCCTCTGCTCTATAATTACGCAAAGCTATGCTTTGCTCCCCCTTCAGTCAGCAAGCTGACAGCTGCCCCACTATCGTGGGGCAGCATCTTCAAGAAGAAACATCAAGTAGGGGCCTTAGGAAAAGAGCATAAAAAAAGCTGGCTTAAAGCCAGCTTTTTAAGTATTACCTTATGAAATCTAAGAGCGAGGTCTGCATCAGCCTTGCTCCGACCTGTAGCGAAGCCTGATAAGTTGTTTCCCATTCAGACATCTGAATGATAGCTTCTGTCATATCAATGTCTTCAACATTGGTGAGCATTGTCTTAAGGTTCATATTGATACTTTCAATCTTGGTTTTAGTAGTATCAACTCTGTTGGTCTTTGCCCCAACTTCATCGTGAACTATCAAAATTCTTTCCAAGGCTTCATCAATCTGTGGAAGATTTATGTTAGAAACAGCCCATTCATCGCATCTGAGCATATTGTCTCTCAAATCCATCAAAGTAGAAAACAATGACTGAGTGCTACCTAAGCCAAGTGCTGAAGCTGTAGCTGGTTCTCCAGAAATATCAACAACCTTTATATAAGGCTGATTGATAGTATTAGTCAGATTGAGATGCTTTCCATCTTCAGAAATCCAGGCGGTTAAGTGAAGAGTCAAATCTGTGTTGGAAAGCTTATCCATAACATCGCCGATGGTTCGACAACCTGTCAAATCTATTTCGAGAGACTTTTCACCGCTCTGAACATAAACCTTGCCAGCAGGAACACTACCATTAACGCATGAAGTCAAAAGCGTGTCTCTAGTAACGGCTGGGTCTAAGTCTTTTCCAACAAGAACATTATCTACAGTTCTTCCCTTAATGCCAAGGTCGAAAGCACAGGTGCTGTCACAGTCGATAACTTCTAATTTGCCTGAGGCACCATGATTTTTATCAACTATTTCGATACCATTTTTGTCAGCATTAATTCTTGCTTCAACGTAGATTCCGTTTTCCGGGTCATTAATCTTGTTTAAAACATCTTTTACAGTAGAACAGCCACGCAAGTCTATTGCAGAGAAATGCCCAGCCTTGTCTGTAATTCTGATAATACCAAGGTTAACGCCACTGTTTCTTCTGTTAAAACAGGGTCTAAATCTATAGAACCTTCGAGAGTCGGCAAAGAAGCTACGGTTAAAGGGTGACCTGTAATAGTATCGTTCTGATAATTGCTGGCTCCCTTAACAAAACCAAGCTGATAAGCAGTATTGGTATTTTCACCCACAGACAAACCGAAATTGCCGCCAACGGCTCTTGGGTCAGTAATTACAATGCGTCTTTCGGAAGCATCCCAGGAAGCTGCAAAGTGATCATCATCGTTAATTGCTTTTATAACATCGCCAACAGTTTTGCATCCACTCATATCAATCTGGTAGCCAACTTTGTCAGCGCCTGTAATCTTAATGAAACCAATGTCAGGTGGGTTAGTAAGGTCTTCAAGAAGTGTGGTTTCATCTACAAGACCACCACCAACACTGGTCAAAGTGTCGCCGATAACAGTATTACCCTTTGTGGATTTCAGCAAACCTAAAGAATTAGCTATTGTAGTATTTTCACGAATTTTGATTGGTTCTGTTCCTACAAATTCAGTAATCTGAAAACTTTCAGTGCCAATAGTGTTGTCGACTATTTTTAGTCTGTTGGAATTGGTATCCCATGATGCTACCTGAGCGCCGCCTGTTGCTGTATTTATGGCTTCGATCAGTTCGGTAGGAGAATAGATGTTTTCCAACTTTACAGTAGTAGTATTGCCGTCATGACCTGTAATATTGATGTAGCCGTTTTCCACACCATCACCATTATTGGCGAATTCATAGGGGTCTGCTTCATACTGAATATATTTATCGTAGTAAGAATACATCGTATCGCCAGTTCCAACATTCTGCAAAATACCGTAATCTTCAGCTACATGAGAAGGAAGGTCTTTAACATAAAGCTGAGTTTTTATGGAAGTGACAGAAAATTCGCCTTTGCCGTTAGTGAGGTCGTTGAGTTCGATACGGTTATTAATCATATCGAATCTGGCATTAACAACAGCTCCGCCATTCAAAGAGTTGATTGCATCAAGAACATCTTTTACTGTTGTACAGCCTTCTACATTAACACGATAGTTGTTGCCGTCTCTAGTATTCAGGTTTAAATAACCTTCTGCAATGCCTAAGCCATTGTTTAAATCTGTTAGATTAGTATATTCAGAGCGCATAGCCGGGTCAGAAAGCCCAATAAGCAAATCAGACTGCCCAGCATTTCTATAAATTCCCAAAGAAACTGCTGTGTCTGATGGAACTTCTTCTATGCCAGCTACAAAAGAACGAGAATCGTTTATTATTCCGATTACGTCATCAATAGTATGAGCTGTAGTCAAATCAATTTTATGATCTATGCCAGCAGCGTCGGTAATATAGATAAGACCTTTATCTACCCCTTCCCCATTGTTAAGAACACAGGTTGAAGTGCTCTTTTCTATTGGCGGGTAGGAATAGGAAAAAGTCGGAGTGCCGCTGATTTTTTCGGCAGAATCTACACCAAAGAACATTTCTAAGCCAGTAATGCTCTTTTCTATAGTAGCGTGATTATCGATCTGAGAAGTCATTCTAACATTATTGCCATGATATTGAACATTTACAGGGCTTGTAATGTTAACTCTATCTCTGAATTCGCCCAGAGCATAATTAACCATATTTGCGTTATATCTGGGGTCTTGGCCCATATCGTAGGTAATTGGCTTCTGGTCGGTAATACTGCCACCAAAAATATATTCATTATTAACTTTAGTGTTGGCTATATTAACTACTTCTAAAAGGAGCTGATCAATTTCTTTTGCAATAGCATCTCTGTCTATTTCAACAGTTGTGTCTGTGGCGCCTTCGATAGCAAGTTCTCTGATACGCTGAATAATAGATTCTAAGGAGGTTAAAGAAGAATCGGTAGTGTTATACCAATCTTTAGTATGTTCAATGTTTCTGACATACTGTTTGTTTTCATTGATTTCGGAGCTGTATTCCATAGTCAGAGCATTGTCTACAGGGTTTTCAGAAGCTCTGAGGTATTTATTACCTGAGCTTATTTTGCTCTGAAGCTCACTTAAAGATGTATTGTTGCGATTAATCTGGTTTACAAATGAGTTGTAAACCCACTGATTTGTAATACGCATTTTGTTTGCTCCTTATTTTGTAAGGTGAGAACTGAAAACGGAAAACTGAAAATTTTTATATCTTTAACCTTTCAGTTTTCACTTTTCACCTTTCAATTCATAATTATCCTAATCTGCCTTAATATCTATATCGGCTAGTAAGAGTTCGGAGTTTAGTACTTTATTTATATTTTTTTGTACATAAAAAAAACTGGCTTTCGCCAGTTATTAGAGATAAGAGAAGAAAGAAAAAAGAGATAAGGGAATTGTTATTTCTAAAGGCTCCACTTGAGGGGAGCTGTCAGACGAATGTCTGACTGAGGGGTGAAGTAATTATAGTAAACTCTTGTTCTTTGGCTTTATTTATACGCTATCGCTAAACAAGGTTTGCTATAGTTCGGTCACCCTCTCTTTAATTCTCTCCCTCAAGGGAGAGCTTTAGAGAGAACTTCTTAATAATGTAACTAATTGATTAACATTTACGCCAAACAACTCAAGCTTAAATCATTCCATTGATGATTTTATCAAGCATTTCATCTATTGTGGTTACGCACTTGGCTGCAGCATTATAGGCATGCTGGAACTTTATGAGATTAGATAATTCTTCATCTAATGAAACCCCAGCTTGAGCAGAACGCTGGCTTTCAAGCTGAGTCATAATATTGGTGCTGTAAGTCAGTTCGTTTTCCATTTTCTGGCTCTTAGCAGCAAGAGCAGTGACTATTTCGTTGTAGTAATCATTGAAAGTAGATTTTCCATCATTAAAGAAACAAGTCTGCTTTAACTGAGCGATGAGAATTGCGTTAGAACCATCACCAACACCATTGAAAGTCGGAAGTCTGTCGGTTTCATTTATGAAACTGCCGCCAGCACAGGCGATTGTAGTAAGATCTCTTGTGATAAAGTCTTCCAAAGACATATTTGCAATACATTCTTTATAAGGACTGTTTGGGTCTCCAGATTGGTAATAAGTAAAGAAATTTCTGTTGGTTTCACCGTCTAGACCGTAGCCAATTCTGTGAATAGAGTTGGTTTCAGTCATAATGCTATAAGCCAGTTCGTTAAAACCATCTATAAGAGTCTGAATGTCGCCATCTCTGGTTTCAAGCAAAGCCTTAAGCTTACCGCCAGTTATGGTCGGGCGCAAATCCATAGTAGCAACACCAACTTTTTTAATAGTAACGGTTACGCCATCAATAACAGAAACTTCATTACCCTGAGTAACATATTCCTTGTCACCAAAATTGAAGATACAATCCTGAGCTTTGTTCCTGTCTGAGTAGCATTCATAATCAACTGCCCAGATTCGTTAATATGAGCTTCTATACCAAGATTTGCCTCATTAATGGTCTTAGCCAAATCTTTCATAGTAGTATGTTCTGCATCAAGATAAAAACCTCTGCCATTAATTACAAAAGAGCCGCTTGTAATTCCAAAATCAGAAAGAGGCCCCGTTAATGGGTGATAAGTAAGAAATGAATATTGGGAATGAGCTTTCGCGACTTGAGAAACAGTAACAGTAACATTGTTCAGTGAAACTGTATGATCTAATACTGCTGTAGCTACTTCTGGGTTATCTGAATATTCCGGATAGCCTTTATGGTCAGTTCCTGTTACAGTACTGCCAAGCTCTGAATTCTTCAATTCTACTCTTAAATCTTTGAAATATTCATGCTGAACCAAAGTGTGGGTTCCAACACTAACAGTCAGTTCGCCTTTTGTATTGTAAAAAGAATCTATATCAACCAGTTCTGCAAGGTCTTCCAATGCAACCTGGCGTTTATCGCGAAGTTCGTTTGCTGTTTCCCCAGCAACTTCAGAACGTGCAATTTCTCTGTTCAAATCAGCAATATACTGACCTAAGGTATTAATTTCCTTAACGCAGTCTTGAATCTGGTTTTCAATACTGCCCTGTGAAGTCTTAAAATTCTTGCCCTGTAAAAGTCTAAGCTGGCTGTCTACTTCTTTAAAAATACTAATCAAGCTGTTAGATTCTTCGATAAGATTTCTTCTTAAGGCTGTATCAGAAGGGTCGTTAGCCAAATCCTGCCAGGCAGCCCAATACTGGTCTAATTCATCAGCTATACTTACTTTGCCAGGTTCGTTAATAATGCTTTCTACCTGTTTCAACAAAGTGTTTGATGTATCATTAAAAGAATTTGTGGAAGTTTCGTTAACAATCTTTGCGTTCATGTAAACATCACGCATTGCTTCGACAGAATTTACACTAACACCGTTACCTACTGCAGGGCTTACTGTTGAGGTATGCATACCATGAATCAAATAAGCCTTGTTGGAAGACATTACGGCTCTTTGTCTTGTATAGCCTTCTGTATTGGCGTTTGCAATGTTGTTACTGGTCACTTCCATAGCGGCTCTTTGGGCAAAGATTCCGCTTTTAGCTATATTCAAACCAGAAAATGAATTAGCCATTGCCAGCCTCCCTTATTTATTAATGAGTAATTAGCAATTAGTAATGAGCAATTGTTAAGTAATATCTTTCAACTTTCAACTTTCAGTTTTCAGTTCACTATCTATTTTGCTCTTAATTCCTAATTCCTCACTCCTAATTCTTAATTCCTATTTATCCTTATTATCTATATCGGCTAGCAAGATTCAGGAGTTTAGTACTTTATTATTTTTTATCTAAAAATTATAAAACAAGAATAATATACTCCCAAACTATGATTGCTTACGTAGCTAACTAAAAAGCAAAACAGCCTCTGATGAAATTCAGAGGCTGCTAATCTAACATAGATTAATATTAGTTTGTTGAGTTGATATGGGCAATAAGGTTGTCGGTGTATCTGATAAGAATATTAGCTGCGGTAGTGTCGATACCTTTGCCTGACTGGGCGTTTATTTCGTTTTTCGCTGCTTCCAGTTGGTTAATAGCCGGAGTTTTATTGCCTTTTTTCAGACTTTTTAAAGAATTCTCATATTTCTTTGCCAAACTATTTTTTAAATTCTCATATTTCTTTGCCAAACTATTTTTTAAACCATTGTTCTTAATCAAATCGTTTTCTTTCATTTTTGTTATTATTAAGTTTGCGTTGCTGTAGTTCTCATCTAGACTACAAACTGAGCCCTGCCATGGTATATAACTCATAAGTGATATTAGAGAGTCTATATATTTTAATTCAAATTCTACTTCATCATCACTTGTATACAATCTTATATTTTTTATTTGGTTTAACATTATTGATAAAAATCTATCATTGGAAAACATTTTTGCATATCTAGCCTCACTCAATATCGCTAATGCGTTATGTCTAGCAATAGGGTGACCAGATGGTATTATAAGAATATTAGGTAGCATTTCTAGGTTTTCCATTGCTAATTGAGTTGCATAATTGCAAGTATCTATATCATGAGCACCTGCTAAATAGTCTATTAATTTTTCTTGTGTTATTGCATAAGTGCAACAAGAAACAAAACAAAACAAAATAATAATTGTTATTAGTTTAAAAGATTTCATTTTTATTCCTCCTCAAGAAAAAATGGTATATCGCTATTTAAACCTAATGCATAAACCCACTGAATTGGCTCTAAATAAAGTTTTACGGTTAGTTACAGGAAATTGCTGTGCTAAGACCCAGTAGGTATTTGTAGCAATAACGCCATCACCGTCAGGGTCAACTCCTTCCGGCACCAGTTGTGCTGCTTCTTCATCTGTCAAAGGAGCACCTGGTCTAGCTGAAGGCACAAAACCAGTCAGGGAATCCTGCTCTAAGATGGAATTAATAGTTGAATTATTGCAGGCTGTTAATGATAACAAAACAACAAAGAGTAAAAAAGACAAAAGAATCTCCTCGA
>ONIU01000252.1 GCA_900317935.1 uncultured bacterium | reverse complement strand
TACCTAGATTTATGGAAGGTTTTGTAAATAATACAGGAATAAACAAATTTTTTGATAGTGATAGCGTAATAAATAAACGTTCAAGACATATTTATTCATGGAATGATTTTGAGAACAAATTTAAAGATAATGGTTATTCTGCTTTACATTATTTTGACCTAATTGATTTAAAAGATTTGAATAAAGATAAATTACATACCTTTCTTCAAAATATTATAGAAAAAGAATTGGATAATGATTTAAATAAAGCAGGAACATACAAAAGTCAGATTCGTAAAATGATTAAGGTTTTAGATTGGCTAATTTATGGTGAAGAAGTTATAAAAAAGTTTTCTAAATAAGAAAAAACCGCCCTTTATAGGGCGGTAAATTTCACACAAAAAACAGTAAACCTTGTTTTGAAGGTGGTTTATTTCTTATTTGCACCAAAGTAGGAAGCACATCGTAAGATTACCTGCTGTTTAAGCATTTAATTATATAAACACATAAACAGGAAGTTATCTTTTATGAATACACCTGCCACTACAGTGCGAAATAAACACTCTAGAAATTTAGTAGGTCACATTATATTAAGACACACTTGCTATCAAAACTATATCTAAGATACAACTTTAATAGGAAGCACGCCGTTTTAATTATGTGAGCTACTTAAACTCTATTTATATTATAACATAATTTTTCTTTTTTTCAATTTTAATCTGTATAGTTAGTCGCAAAAGCCATAAATAGCTTAGTAATTATTTAATATATTAAAACTTACATTAACTTATTCCTCTAAAAAGAAAGATTATTAAATAAAAAAGTAAGAACACAGTTGTAACTCCAGCATTCTTCAAGCCAATCGCTGAAACCGAATGTATCAACTGCGGTCAGTGTGCTGCTGTATGTCCAGTAGGCGAAGAACATTCTTGAAGTTCAGAAGAACCTCGACGACCCAACCAAGACCTGTGTTGTTCACATGGCTCCAGCCGTTCGTGTTGGTATCGGTGAAGAATTCGGTCTTCCATCTAACGAAGAAACCACTGGCAAGATGGTTGCTGCATTGAGAAAACTCGGTTTCGACAAAGTTTACGATACAGTTTACGCTGCTGACCTTACCATCATGGAAGAAGGCACTGAACTCTTGAACCGCGTTACTAAAGGCGGAGTTCTTCCACAGTTCACTTCCTGTTGCCCAGGCTGGATCAAGTTCATCGAACAGTATTATCCAACAATTCTTCCAAACCTGCAAATCTCCACAGCAGATGATGGGTGCTATGATGCGCGAAATGCTTCCAGAACAGCTTGGCGTTAAGAATGAAGACCTCTTCGTATGTTCAATAATGCCTTGTACTGCTAAGAAGTTCGAAATCAGAAGACCTGAATTCGAATACACTGAAGGTAAACGTGATACTGACGAAGTTCTCACCACTCAGGAACTTGCCCGCATGATTAAATGTGCTGGTATCGACTTCGCTAACCTTGAACCAGAAGCATTCGATATGCCTCTCGGCGAAAGAACAGGCGCTGGCGTAATATTCGGTGTTACTGGCGGTGTTATGGAAGCTGCTCTCAGACTTGCTGTTGAAAAACTTGCTGGTCACACTCTCAGCGACAAGGAAATCGAATTTACAGATGTTCGTGGCAGCACAGGCATCAAGGAAGCAACTCTTGAAGTTGCTGGTATGAAGCTCAATGTCTGCATCGTTCACGGTCTTGCTAATGCTCACAAGGTTTGCCAGGAAGTTGCCGAAGGCAAGAGCAAATACCACTTCATCGAAGTTATGACCTGCCCAGGTGGCTGTGTAAACGGCGGCGGTCAGCCAATCGACTTCAACGCTTACGAAAAGATCGAACGCAGAACCGCTGGTCTCTATAAGGCTGTAAGGCTGACAAAGACCTTCCAAGAAGAAAGTCTCAGGACAACCCAGCCATCATCGAAACCTACAAGAAGGTTCTTCCCGATGGTCCATGTGCTGAAAAATCTCACCATCTGCTCCACACTAAGTATGCAAAGCGTGGGAATTTTAGATAATTAAAACAAAAAAAGGCAGCTGTTATAGCTGCCTTTTTTTGTTTTAAAAGAGATTAGGGGATTGTTTTAGCAAACATAAGTCTGTGGTATGCTATACTAAAGGCTCCACTTGAGGGGAGCTGCTGAACGTAGTGAAGCTGAGGGGTGACCAAACTAGAGAAAGCCTAAGTAAAAAAATCGTTTCTGCAAGCCGTTATCTAAAATTTTATTCTTTGAGTGAACTTGACGACTACCTGTAAAAACACTATATCTTATTAAACTTATAAAAAAACGGAGGACTTAGCCTCCTCCGCAATTACATAAAAAATATCCCCATAGAAAGGAGATGAATAATACTAGAATAAATAAAGCTGAAAATCAATAAATTTGTTTAATATTTTAATACTCGTTACTTATGGCTAAGATTTGTAACAACGAATAAATTACTGTTCAGAAAGGAAAAATATGAAAAGTAATATAATAATAATAAATGGTAAAATATTTTTTTATCCGTTTATCTTACATCCTTTAGTCATTGATTGTCTTATTCCTTTTTCTACTTGTGGAGTATATGTTCTTGGAGAAAAAAAATACGATATGTTTATTCCACGCTATGTTGGTTGTTCTTTTTTCGATTTAGCTAAGAGATTGAAAAGTCATATTGGTAGTTATTCGTATTTCTGCTTTTTATTATCCTCTAACCCAATAAATGCTTATATATATAAATGTGATCTTTATCACTTATTAGGTGGAAATCTTTACTTAGAAAACAAGATACATCCAGCAT
This sequence comes from uncultured bacterium, assembly GCA_900317935.1. Classification (GTDB taxonomy): domain Bacteria; phylum Muiribacteriota; class Ozemobacteria; order Ozemobacterales; family Ozemobacteraceae; genus RUG334. Next base: position 2,583 of record ONIU01000252.1, on the reverse strand, counting down.
CCCCAAATTATATGAATCTTGAATGTCCTTATAGTTTATGGGATTAAAACAGTAATTCATGTAATATTCATCAAGAAAAAACAACCCACAAAAGCTTTTGTAGGTTGTTTTTTAATCAAGTCAATCACCAATTTTTTTCAGCAAATTCTTAAAAATTATGATTCATATATTTTCCATCTTTAACTGTAAATAATGATATAATTTTTTATATTCATAACCTCTAGATTATTTTTATACTTTTATCAATATTATTCTTTGAATATATAGTCACAAAAACAGAATTAGCAGTTGTTTACAGTGCAATAATGAGTATGATATATTTTTTCATATAAACAATATCTTGATGAGGGAGCTCACATATAATGGTTAATATAAGCGAAGAAAAGATAAATAATTTTTTAAAACAATGTGAAAATATAGAATATTATTTTATGTTAAATAAAGATTACAATAAATTTATGGTGGCAACAGATAATAAACAAGATATAGACAACTTAATAAGTATGTTGGGATTGATTCCACATATTTTTAAAATATCATCTGAAAAACAAAATAAAATAATAGAAGCAGTTTGTTCAGTAGCTTCTATATTAGTTCAACAGCAGCAACAAATAAATGAACTTAAAGAATTAGTTATGTACGTTGCTCTTAATAAAATATCGGTAACAGCTCTTAATAATATGCTTGAAGCAGAAGAAAAATATGCAAATAAAGGTATGGATGTAGGAGCTAGGGAAATAAGCATGAAGGTCAACGTTGAATCATCTGTAGACAAGAAAGAGATAAGAAACGTAGAAGAACAAAATCATTCTTTAAATGAAAGTGAAGAACATATTAGAGGTGGTTTAAGTGGTTTACTATCTATTTTAGGTTCATTAGAAGTAGAAAAAGACAGTAAATATAAAAATGTATATGATTATACAAAGAAAATAAATACGAAATCAAACTTAGATTTAGATAGAAAATTTGCAGGAGAACTAACAGCTAAGCTTGGTGAAATAAAAGGAGATCCGTTGATAAAAGCACAAGCTGCCCAAATTAGAGCTGAAGCAAAAAATAAAATTAAAAAATAATTTAATTACTTTTTCATTTATCACTAGGACAAAAAAATATAATTTTTTATGTTTTGCCACCGACAACAATTAGAGGAAAAATATGTCTGATAATGATAATAAAAATAATAATAATAATTCTGAAGCTATGGCTAGAGGGGTAGAATCTGTTATAGCTATTGGAGCGAATAAAATAGCTTCTTATGTTGGAATTCCAGAAATTGTAACAACCCCTGCAATAACAACAATAAATTCTTTTTTTCATTCAAATATAAAAGAAGTAATTGATTTGTGCTTTGGTGATTTTGAGAAAAGAGCTTTATCCCCAAGAGAACAAAAACGAATTATAAAATTTAAGGATAATGTTGAAATAAAATTAACAGAAAAGATTCGTAGTTTAATAAATGGGAACCTTCAAGATTGTAACATTACAGTAGATAACAATGCTACTAAAGAAGAGATTACAGAAGCTACTTTTTTGTTAGTTCAAAAAGAATACGAAGAAAGAAAAATACCATATATAGAAAACTTTTATACTAATATAATTTTTGACAACTCTATTGAACGAAATGTTGCCAATGCTCTAGTAAGAATTATTGGAGAAATGTCTTATCAACAAATTCTTATTCTTGCTTGTATAGGAAACTCTGAAAAAGAGAAACAGGCTGCTTATAATGTGGAAAAATTTAATGATAAACAATATTCTGATTCTGATTGGAGTATAGAATTTGATGTAAGAAACTTATTTCAAAAGTTTATAATAAATCCAAAAGATGGTATTGTCGTTGATATTAACTGTATTGACAAATCTGTTTTAGCGTTAAAGGGGTTAGGTGAAAAATTATATAAACTGATGGAACTCAATACACTAACAGAGGCAAATATTGATTATAAAAAAATTTTAGATTTCTTCAATCGTTGAAATTGGAATTAGTTTTAGCTTTTATAAAAATAAAAGGATTCTCTTTATTGTATAAAACTAACACAATGAAGAGAATCTTTTTTATTATGATTTGCTGAACGGTAATAACATGCGAAAGCAGATCAGCGATAGAATCAATTACACTTTTATTAGGATACTCATTAAGATAATTTTCGCACCATTTATAAACATTTTAAGTTGCTTTTCCACTCTTTTATCTTTTCAAGAAAATCTAAAAAGGTGGAAACTTGTATATATTTATATACATTTTGTTTTTGTTGAGATTTAAAAATCTTTGAGGTTTCTAAAAGCCTTTTTTTATTAGCTTTTTATTATGCGTTTAACCGTATCAGGATCAAACCCCGCAGCGATTAGTTCTTATATTCTTTTATTATTTTTATTTTTTTCAGCTTCAAGTTTTTTTTAGTTTTTCTGTTTCAATAGCCTGTATGGCTTGTTCATATAATGCTTTCTCTTATATTGTATATGGTATCGTTTTATCTCTTGGTAGCATTTGATGCATAAACTTACAAAACCCCACCCAATTTTTAAAATTTTCTTTCTGTTGAGTTGTCCAATATAATTGCTTATCTGTATTATCGTATAAAA
>ONIU01000007.1 GCA_900317935.1 uncultured bacterium | reverse complement strand
TAAAACACTGATCATTAGCTAAAAAAGTTTGCGTTTGCCATGCTTATTTGCTGTGAAATAGTATAAAAAACGCCTATTTATATGTTATAATCATACAAAATCAGGAGAGAAAAATGGTTGATTATGGTTTGAAAAATAGAGTTGCTATTATTACAGGGGCTAACAACCCTCAAGGGATTGGTGCAACTACAGCATTAGCCTTTGCGAAAGAAGGAGCAAAGGTGGTTTTAATATATAAAAGATTATTCAGACAATTTGATAAGAATAAAACCGACAAGAATGGTGTAGATAGATATTTTGCTGCAAATGCTGGTAATGCTGATATTGTTGAAAGCAGACTCAAGAAATTGAATGCTGATTATCTTGTCTTAGAAAGCGATATTTCCGATGAAGAGGCTGTAAAGAAAATCTATTCAACAGTTTTGGAACGATTTGGCAGAGTTGATATCCTGGTTAACAATGCTGCTGATGGAGATATGGAAGGTATTGATACTATAGAGAAAATTACTCAGAAAGTGATTGACGATACTTTTGCTGTGAATGTTCGTGGGAGCATTTTGATGATAAGAGAATTTGTTAATCACCGTGGTGATTATGGAAGAATCATCAATTTCTCTACAGACGCATCACAGGTTTTTGCTGGGCAAATTACTTATGGAGCCAGCAAAGCAACTTTAGAAGCACTTACACGCAGTATCGCTCTTGAGGTTGGAAAGTATGGAATCACGGTTAATTGTGTTGCTCCTGGCCCAACTCAAACTGGTTGGATAGATGAAGATTTAGAAAAATCTGTTATTCCTTTAATACCGATGGGGAAACTAATTCAACCTGAAGATATCGCAGAAACTATTTTATTTTTAGCGAGTAAGCAAGCTAGAATGCTAACTGGACAAGTTATAAAAGTGTCGGGTGGCCATGCACTTTGATGAAGTAAAAGGCATAATCTGTTTTGATATGGGTTTAACACTCAGAGAAGGCGATAGAGAATATTTTTATGCTGTGTTAGATAAGCATTTTCCAGATTTAAAAGAAAAATACATAAACACTTATGGAAATGCTTATAATCTGCCCAGTCCAAATTCGAAACACTTAATGGAACTATTCCAATCAATTTGTAAAGAAAACAATTTGCTTTACAAACCCCAAGACTGTTTCCGATATTTGAATGAGTTTCCAGAACCAAATAAGCAGCTAACTCTTTTTGATTAATTAATAACTACTCAATTTAAATAATCAGATTATTAAATTTTGTATTAAATAAATATACAATAGTTTTAAAAAATTATTCTAAAGACGCTAAAAATAGAATAAGTGCGACTATGATAAGCGTTATAATACCCCCGAATACTAACACAAAAATTATTAGATTCTTGCTCATTTTCTTTACTTTTTCCAATTCTGGAACTAAAGAAGATTTAGAAAATTTATATTTTCTTACTCCATCCTTTATAACCTTAAGAAATTCATCCTTTTCACAAATAACAGAATTTAACCCAAAACAGTCAGCAAAAAAATGACATCTAGCTATAGCACTTTCACGACCATCTTTTAAGCCAACAGGATCAGAAATATTAATAGTGCTACCATTTCTTAGTAAGGCAACAAAAGAGGTTCTAATACCTGGATTATCTTTAGGGTCCCCTTTAAAAGAAACCGCTGCATATTCTGCTCTACTACCATTATCATCTTTAAATGTACAATCAACACCTAATTCTACGATATCTTTTCTAGACAATTCCTTTGATTTATTAAATATTTTATTTTTTAAACTTGTAATTGAATAGAAAACCTCTCTGTTAGTATCGTAGACTAAATATAATTTTAAGTATTTTTTTAATATAGCACTAATAATGAAAGAACCAATTCCCACAGTAAGAATGGTAATTCCTTCAACAAATTCAATTTCATTCTTTTGTGTTCCATATAGTATTACCAAAATACCGATTGTAGTAAATATTTTATCTAAAGAGTTATTTTTTCCGAATAATTGCATATATAATAAATCATTATTAAAATAGCCTAATATTTCATTTTTTATTAAAGCATTCTTTATGTTTTGTTTTATTTCTTCAACACTTTTAAAAGATCCTGAATTATCCTGATTCATTTCACTCATAATTACACTCCATTTTATATTTTCAATTATTCAGAAAAAGCAATATTGCAAACTAAAAAAGTTTCTCTAATGCAATAGGCAAAAAGACCAATAACAATAATTCTCTGTTCTACTTAGATAAATCCAAAACCATTAAGCTATTTGGAAATAGTCTATCAAAACAATTACGATCCAAAATTTCCAAGCTTAATGGTCTTATTCTTAGAATAACTGATTATAACTTACTAGTCAAGGCTTTCTGAAAGTAGAAAAATATTCTGCTGCAAACGTAATGTCATATAAAAAAGGTTAGAACTCTACCCTACTTAGTCTATTTTTTCTTCTTCAGCTGGCTCTGTGAGCTTATTTCTTTTATAAGGTTCAATAATCTCTTCGTAAAGAATCGGTTTAGTTACATTTTCTGAATAGTCTAGTTTTACACAGGCATTATCTTTGCACTTAAATAACGGAAGATTTAAAGTTTCAGAGAGAGCTTTTGCAAATTTTAAGCTAAGCTGATAATCGGCATAAAATGTTCCCATTTTAAAATAGTTCCAAAAATCTCCGTTATTTATCACAAAACTTACATAATACATATGATAATACATTGTTTTACTGTTCACTTTATAACAGTCTGCATCATATTTACTATGATTCTCTATATTCCACATTATTTCCAACTTTTTGTAAGTTTTCAAATTCAACATAGTCGTAAACGATAGTTTTAAATATCAGGATATTGTCTTCTGTATAAATTGCTTTTTTGGAAAAATCAATAACCCTTTTATAGTTATTGTAATTTGTCGAGCTAAGAATGATTATAAAGAAAAGAGCAATAATCGTAAGAATTATAGATAAAGTATTAAAATCTATAGAAAAAGCAGGAATTATATTATGTTTTTCCAGCGATAAATAAACTAAACAAACAAAAATAGGACCACCATAAAGCATAAATAATACCCCGAAGATTATTCTAGCAAAAGAACTATAAGAAAAAGTTATTTTGTCTTCAGAAATAACTATATTTTTATGCATCTCATTTTCTTTTAGGAAACTGAATTTATCTTGAATCTTAACGTTATTCATTTTTTAATATAATTTTATTACTTTATATATTTGTAAATTCGGAAAAGTCAAACAATCTTTCATTTATTCCATGTGGATAATTGTGCCTTAACTTTTTCTAAGTCACTACATGTCAGAATTGGAATAAGTTTTTGAATTTCATCAATAGATTTATCCCACCACTTAAAATCTAACAGCATGTCAATTAGTTCATCATCAAAACGTTTGCGAAGTATCTTAGCGGGATTACCTACTACGATAGTATAAGGTTCAACATTGCAACCAACTACAGTATTAGCTCCAATGATTGCCCCATCTCCGATATGAACACCTGGAAGAATAACAGCATTCTGTCCTATCCAAACGTCATTACCGATTAAAGTATCACCTTTGAGAGGAAGGTCTGAAGGTGCAGGTGGATTCATATCCCAACCTTCCAAAGTATAAAAAGGGAAAGTTGACACAGCGTTCATTTGGTGATTCGCACCATTCATAACAAATTCTACGCCAGCAGCAATCTGACAAAACTTGCCAATAATCAACTTATCACCATTCCATTCATAGTGATGTGTTACATGACTTTCAAATTCAGAATCTGCTATATAAGTAAAATCCCCCACAATAATGTTAGGATTCTTAATACTGGGTTTTACATAGATTTCTTTATCATATCCCGCAATAGGGTGAATTGTGTTTGGATTTGGATTTTTGCCGTTCTTCATATAGTGCACCTCCTTGCTTCTTTTATTTGAAATAGAAATAATAAGCCAAGCCTATATGCAAAGCTAGAATCAGAGGCATTCCCAAAACAAAATACCAATGTTTGGTTTTGTGGCGAAAAATATACATACCTGCCCAAGTTCCTATGCTGCCACCGATAAGACTTACTAAAAACAATGATTTTTCCGGAATGCGCCAAGCATTTCCTTGTGCTTTTGCCTTGTCTAACCACATAACAATCAGACCGACAATGTTCAAAACACTTAAATAAATAATAACCAGATATAAATAATTCACTTTTTCATTCCTTGTAATGATTGTTATTATTTCAAAAACGAAAGAAAAAGGCAAACTTTTTTTAGCCAATAATCATTGTTTAAACCATAGTAATTTTTGTTTAAGTAACGTTTGCCCTTGGCAACGAGAGAAACATATTTGCTTTAGCAAGGAACAATGATTTATAATCTCAAAAACATTTTAGGAAAGTATAAATGAATAAAACACAAACTAAAAAATTTATAGACATAGCACTAATAATTCTTTTTATAATTGAACTTGGCGGGTTCTTTGTTCCAAGCAATATACATGTAATTTTAGGAATTTTATTTTTTATACTAATATTAATTCATAATATTTTAAATATAGGTTTTTACAAAAACTTATTTAATGGCAAATATAATTGGGTTAGAACATTAAACACTCTTTGTATTTTTCTTTTTGGAATAAGCATTATTGCATTAGCAATTTCAGGAATAGCAATTACTTCAAATCTATTTCCTGCTAACTCTTCTTTAGCAGAATTAAACTGGCGTTCTATACATTTAAACGCAACCATTATTTCTTTAATACTGCTGGTTCTTCATGTTTTCTATTATGCAAAGAGATATTTTAATGGGAAAAGTTTTTACTACTTATCTATTTTCGCTTTACTTACAGCTATTTCATCTATTTTTATTCTGCCCTATCTGGAAAGATGGTGCCATAAGGTTAATATTAACAAAGACGAGATTATAAAAGGCGAAAAAATAGTTTTAAATAAAAAAGTATTAACTGTTTATTTTACAAGAGTTGGAAACACAGATTTCCCAACAGATGTAGATGCGGTTTCCGGTGCTTCTGTAATGAGGGAAGGAACAACAATATATGGAAACTCACAAATAATAGCTTATATGATTCAAGACGCTGTTGGTGGTGATATAGAAGCAATAACCACAGAAAAGAAATATCTTCCTGGTTACATGGATACCATAAAAGAGGCTGGAAAAGAATTTTCTGACACTAAGTTACCAATAATCAAATCACCTATTCATAAGCCTACAGAATATGATGTAATTTTCCTGGTTTATCCTCTCTGGTGGGGAACCTTTCCAAAAGCAGTCGAAAGCTATCTTAAACAATATAATCTTTCAGACAAATACCTGATACCTATAGTCACACATGGCGGTGGAAAATTCGGGCGAAGTAATTCTGAGTTTCATGAAAAAATCAAAGCCAAATACCCAAGCAGGTATCTTGAAATTTACAGCAGTTATATTCCCAATTACAGACAAAAAATTACAGATTACATAAAAACGATTTTGCCTGAATTGTCTTATTAGTATTAAGATAATGACTATAATCCAAAAAAATATGGTATAATGATTTTAGTTTCGTTATATAAGGGAAAACAAGCATATGAGAGATAATGAATTTATAAAAATAAGAGATGAGTTTAACGAAGTACTGAAACCCAAGGCTATTAAAGCAGAAATAGATGGCTGGAACTTTTATACAAATAGCACTGATGAAAATAGAGAAAAACTTGAAAAATCTCAGGAAGAGGTTTTTAAACTTTTTCGAAATGAAGATATTCATAATAAGCTCAAAGACATAGAAAAGTCCGGGTTAGGAAATAAACATCTAGCAAAACAATTAAAGAAATTAATAGAAGCCTTTGGTGAAGAATCAAATTCTAGAGAATATAAAAGAGCACTTCATGAAAAAGTAAATGCAATTCTGAGTAAATATAGCAAATATGTTCCTATGCTGGATAACAAAGAAATTTCTCATGCAGAATTAAGCAAAATTACTCAGAGAGAAAAAAACATTGATTTACGTATTAAAGCTTATGAAGCAAAAGTTAAAGGTGGAGATCTAATAGCTGAAGATCTGGTAAGCTTAGTTAAAATGAGAAATGAATATGCAAAATTCAAAGGTTACAATAATTTTTTTGAATATATTTTAAAAGATGTCTATGATGTTGATTCAGATTATTTACAGAACCTGTTAGACGAGGTTTACAATAACGCAAAAGAAATAAATATAAAATTTCAAAATGAATACAAAAAGAAACTTGCTAATGAATATGGTATTGAAGCAAAAGATTTAAGAGCATACCATTACGGGTTGCTTCTAGACAACAACCCTGCAAAAACGGTGAATGAATCTTTAAAAACCAAAGAACAGGTCGTTGAGCTTTCCAAAAAAGCTTTTCTAGGTATGGGATACGATATTGATAAAATGCCTATCATGCTAGATTTATTCCCTCGTAAAAACAAAAATACCCACGGCTTTTGTTTTGATATAGAAGCAGGTAAAGATGCAAGAATTTTGGCTAATCTAACGAATACAACAGAAAGCATCAATGCTCTTTGCCATGAATTAGGTCACTCTGTGTATATTTTAGGAATAAGCAGCGAACTGTCTTATTCAGACCAAACAGCTTATCCTGCTGTAACCGAAGCTGTTGCTATGATGATGGGAGATTTGGAACAAAAAGAAGATATTCTTAAAGGAATTGTTGCTGACGAAGCTCTTAATAAGTATAAAAAAGATTTTAAAAAATCAGAGGCATCTTTTATTACCAGAAATATATTTTACATTGCTTTTGAAAAGCAAATGTATGAAAATCCCGATCAAAATCTGCAGCAACTATGGCACAATTTAAAAGTTAAATATACTGGTACAAACAATAATGATAAGTTAAATAACGAGTGGGCAACTATTCCTCATTTTATTTCCCACCCCGGCTATATGCAAAACTATTTCAGGGCAGAACTAATAAAGGCTCAAATGTATAAACACCTGCATAAAGAGTTGGGAAACATAACAGAAAACAAGAATACTGCTAATTATTTAAATAATAATCTATTTAAGTATGGCACAAGTCTTGAAGAAAACGAGCTTATAGAGAAATTTACAGGTGAACCTTTATCTTCAAAAGCATTTTGTGAAAGTCTAACTTAAAGTCAACAAATAATATGAAAAGCTACATCTAACAGACTTTTTAATGGAAAGCTTTTAAAATTTAAAAAGGAGATTGAAGAAAAATATGACAAAATTTAATGAGTTATTAGAACTAGAAAAAGCTCTTAATGGAGACAAGTTTGGAGAATGGGTTGTTGATAATAAACATAAAGGAACAAAAGACGATCCAATTCATTTGCCATTTCCTAATTATACTGAGGCTGTTGATAAATTTATGAACGCTGTTTATAAGTTCATAGAAAATAATCCTGATTATAATTTATATAATTACAGTGAGATACTTGAGCAAAAGGGCTATAATCATATTGATTTAAAAACTATAGATGTTTCTAATATGGACGACAAATGCATTATGGCCTTGCTTGTGTATTTAGTTCGCGGTGAGCGTTTCTGTGATGGTCTTATTTTAAGCGCATTTGAAGCAGGAACAGTTCAAAAATGCCTAAAAAGACTCAAAGAAATACAAGCTTGATAAATAATTCTTACGAATTAAAAAGACTTTACAACTGCTGTTAAGTCTATTTATCAGCTAATTATCAGCAAAATTTAAAAAGAGAAAAACCCCTCATAAAAGACTTTTTAGAGGGGTTCTTTTATTTTAATAATTATTATAATCAAATTAGCAAACTTTTAATGTGTTTTATTCAAAACTTGCTGTTGTGTAATTCTTCGATAAACTTCCAGGACATTTTCCATCTGTTTTCTTATCTGTTCAATAAGGTCATTGTTAGTATTTTCAGACATAAACAATTCTCCTATTCTAGCAATATTATTTACATTTATTATCGGAAAAAACACAAAATCATTTAGAATAAATAACAAATCTAATCAAAACTGCTATTAAAACAAAAAAATTGCCTACGACTGAAAACTATGTTAAATTTTTAATAGTTCTTTCCAAAATTAGTTTTCTAAATATGTTGAGTCACAAAGTTTAATCTAATAGGAGAAAAAAATGGCTTTTGAAGATACTAAACAAAAAGAAGAAAATATACCTAATGACAATAATAGTAATACTAAAGAAGAAAAAGAAATATGTATGAAAGAATCAGCAAAAGGAGCTGCCGTTGGAGTCGCTGTTGGAGCAGCAGTTGGTTCTGTTTTGGGGGCTGTTGGAACAGCTGCTGGTGCTGCAGTTGGATTAGCAATAGGCAGCGCTTTGGACGAAAAAGATAAAAAGTAATTTGATATAAAAAAGAAATAGATAATACCTTTTCTTTAATTCATTATTTCTTTTGATATATCAGATTTTTCTTAGTTAAAAAATCCCCCTAGTAGAGATTATTCGAAAACTTGAAATTTGCAATAAAATTAGAATTACTTTTTTTGTTGTCTACACATTGTCATAAACGTATAGCTTTCAGGGCTAAAGCCCATACGCTATACTTATTATGACAAATGTGTAGCCAATTAGCACAATCTAATTATAGAATCAAAACATAGTTTTAGACAAGCTCAATAAAGGGGGATAAGGATATTTATTAGAATTACAAAGAATCACCAAAGTTGGCCAGGCAACTTTTCTTTTTTCTTAGGTGGAAATTTGGAATCAAATAGATCAATGTCTACGCCTTCGCAGTCATAGCCGTCCGGGTCTTTATATGTTCCAGTAATTCCATCTAGAAAACCTTCTTCTAATTCTTTCATAAGGAAATAAGGCACTAAAGCTTCTCTAGGTTCTGCATAGTAGTGTATACCCTTTTTGCTTGCTACATCAAAACCAGATTTACCGTAGAAATTGATATTGCCGCAAATAGCCAAAGCTTTACAGCCAAGTTCTTTAGCCTTTTCCATAGAATACCTTAAAAGAATAGTTCCATACCCTTTACGCTTAAATTCAGGCGCAATACTAATTGGTCCGAAAGTCATTATCGGAATTTTGCGACCATCATCAGCATCAATATGGGAATGAGCGTACATTACGTGACCGATTATTTTGTCATCCATTACCAGACAGAGACTTAATTCGGGTATGAAATCTGGAAGCTTTCTGTATCTATGTAAAACGAAATGCTCTAAGCAACCTGGGCGGTAAACATTCCAAAAAGCTTCTCTTGTAAGGTTTTCCACTTCAGAGTAGTCAGATATTGTTTCTTGACGAATAATATAGTCTTTTTTCATTTTTTCCTCCTAATTTATCGACTATAAAAATAATTAAGGAGGTTCGGGTATTATTTCTCAAACCTCCTGGGTTAGAGAACAATATCCATTGTTGTTGATGATTTTAACAAACAAATTCACCGTTAATTAAATTAGGCTTAAAGCCCAAGTCAAGTCTGTCACCAGACTCTGACGTTATGTTTAGGATGATACACATTTTATTATTATGAGTCAAGACCCTAGGAATTGAGAATTGAGAGTTAAGAGTTGAGAATTAAGAGATATAAGATTTTAGGTCTTTAAAACCTAATAATAATACGCTATCGCTAAAGATAGTTTTCTATAGCTCGGTCACCCCTCCTGCCTGTCTTCGACAGGCTTCCTCCCCTCAAGTGGAGGCTTTAAGACAAATCTTACAACAGCTCCAACAATTATCACAGATTGCGACAGCAATCGTCTCACAGACGAAGTCGCTCACAGCGAAGCGTCTCACTTATTATCATTAGGTTTGTAGGAAAGAATGAAAATGGTAGATAAGATGCAGATAGAGCCAATAATATCCATTAAATGAAACTGCTGTCCAAGCAGTAAAGCCGATAAAATAGTGGCTGTCATGGGTTCCATGTTAGATAGCATTACGGCTCTGTTAGCGCCAGCCAAGACCACCCCGCGAAGATACATTGCAAAAGGAAGAATTGTTCCAAATATTATAATTATAATGACAGCAGTTATTACCTGAGCATCAAGAGTGACGTCGATTGTCCATGGTTTGAAAACCAACTGAAGAACAATTCCGCCAATCATCATTGCCCAACCGGTTACTGCCAAAGCGCCATATTCTTTTATTAATTTAACCGGAAGTAATGTATATAAAGTAACTGCGAGAGCATTGCAGAATCCCCAGAATAATCCAGCCTTAGACATAACCAAGCTATCAACATTTCCATGTGTAGCCATAAAAAAAGCCCCAATTAAAGCAAGAACAAGAGATATTAGCTCAATTTTATCAGGCAATTTTCTCTTCCTAAAACAGGTATAAAGCATAACAAAAATAATACTGAATTGCTGAAGAACTGTGGCAGTGCCAGCATTTGAAGCAGCAATAGAAGAAAAATAAGAAAACTGACAAAACGTCATTCCACATAATGCAAAAACAAGAAGTCTCACATAATCCTTTTTCCAAACAGCAATAAATTGCCTGCCCTGCTTTATAAAGCCAATAGTTATCATTATCAGACCAGCAAAAACAAGCCTAAAAGGAACAAGCCATGTAGTTGTTATGCCCTTCTGCTGCATAATATATTGTCCGCATACGCCAGAAAAGCCCCACATAAGCCCTGCTATAAGGCAGATTATAGTTCCTTTTTTGATATTATTCTGATTATTTGTTTCCATAAAACGCTTTCAGTCTATTTGGAATAAAGCTATTTTACATATTTATTTTTAAAGAATTAATATCACAACAAAAACCTTCGCTAAAGCTGTCCTGTAAAATTTCTTTTTCCAAAGCATTTGAGCTAATAGCTTCGCTACTTTCAGAATCACTATCAGATATTCTTTTTCCAATGTATTCAAATATTTTATCAATAAGAGCCTGATCATCTTTTCCGCCTATAATCTTATGCAGATTAAAACGAAGGGTAATATTTATAGAAACTCTATATTGTTTTCCATCTTTAGACTTAAAAGAAACATAATCAGAATTAAAATTTTTCAACTCTGAACATAGTTTAATTGCCTGCACAACATTTCTTCCACACAAATCTATAGCAGTTAATACCTTAAAATTTACATCAATATTTGATTTTTTTGCCTCTAAAAATGCCTTAGCAATTTCTTCAATATGACCACCAGCAAGATAGTGAGCTTCTATATCTGCCATACCAACATCTGCTCCAGCCTTATGCAAAATAATAGCTGTTTTTACAATTAAATCAGGATCAACTTTTCTAATTCTCATTCCTAGTAAAATTGTCATACTAACATTTAATCCTGAAGACTTAGCAAGAAAATAGGTTTTCCATGGCAAAACCAATACGAATAGCAAAACTAGAATAAATAGGACTAGCAAAATAGAGATTATTTCAGGAGACATTTAACACCTCTTACAAATTTATTACCCACTTATAATACTAATCTTTTTCAATATAATTTAAAATAAAAGAAATTAAAAAGCATTAAAAAAACTATTAAGTTGTGCTATTATGAAAAAAATCAATTAAAGGAGAGACTACCATGGAAATGAAGTTTTACAGATGTGCCCGCTGCGGCCAGATTATTTCAATAGTAAAAAAGACTGGAGTTCCAGTTATGTGTTGCGGTCAGGCAATGGAAGAAATAATTCCTGGAACAACAGACGCTTCTCAAGAAAAACATGTTCCAGTTTATGAAGTAAAAGAAAACAAAGTATTCGTTACTGTCGGAGCAGTTGAACACCCAATGACCGAAGAACACTATATCGAATGGGTATCTCTCCAGACTAAGTTCGGCAATCAACGCAAAGCATTGAAACCGGGTATGGCACCAAAAGTTACATTTGCTTTATTAGAAGGCGATGAAGTAGAAGCCGTTTACGCATATTGCAACCTTCATTCACTTTGGAAAGCATAATAAACTGTTCTAATAGTTCAAATGGTTCGAATTGTTCTTATTATAGGAACTATTGAAACACAAGACTAGATACAAACAAAGGATAATAATAATGAGTGAAATAACCATTACAAATAATAACTTCAAAAAAGAAGTTCTTGAATCAGATAAACCTGTATTGGTAGATTTTTGGGCAGCCTGGTGTGGCCCTTGTCAGATGCTTGGCCCTGTAATCTCACAGATTGCTGAAGAACACAAAAATGATTTAAAAGTAGGCAAAGTAAATGTTGATGAGGAACCAGAATTAGCTGCAATGTTTGGTATATCAAGTATTCCAAACGTAATTCTGTTCAAGAACGGTAAAGCAGTTAAAAATTCTGTTGGTTTTAAGCCAAAAGAAGCACTAGAAGAATTTATTAAATAAAAGAAAATTCTGATAAATAAAAAAACCGCTTAAAAAGCGGTTTTTTTATTGTCAGTTAAACCTATCACATTTCCCATTCAAAAACGATTTTAATAGCTTTATCGCCTTTTGCATCATAATAAGCCTGTCTCATCTGATTATAAACATTTTTGTAATGAGATGTTACATCGTTATTGAAGACAATTCTGATATAAATATCAGCATCTGGAGCAGATTCCAATTCACCACAATGTTCTTCAACATTCTGGAAAGTTGCGTGAGGAGCATAGTTACCATCATCAATGGTCATTTCATGGAATACTTTTCCTGAAGCATCTACTTTAGTGTGATTTAAAACATTGTTCTGTTCGCCGACATGAATTTGTCTAGAGAATAAATTTTTTACATAACCGGTTCTATAATTATAGACCCTGGCGTTCTGAGCTTCGTCTGGAGCATTGTCTGCGAAAGAGTTTACGGTAGAACGATAAACAACAATTTCACCATGGCTTTGAGATTTTGCATGTTTGCCAGAATCACGGCTAACATCACCTAATCTTATAGCTAAGGCAGAAGTTGTTAAAGCACTAAGCAGGTCTTCATTTTTTTCAAAGTTTTCTCTATTAAAATATATTTTTTTGTCATATTCAGCATTATAAGCTTCCACAACCTTATCAAGCTTATCAAAAGCAATAATCCAATCTTTTTTGTTGCTTAAATCTCTGATTCCACTAGTAGATTTACTATGAGCAAAACATAATAGACAAGCAACATCAACATCAGCGCCAAGTCTTATAATTTCATTTCTCTTACTCAAAACATTAATTGCGGAATTAAGAGCATGATTTTTTCTAATATCATAACCATCAACAGCTTTTTTAGGTTTGCCGCTATCGTCTAATACCAAGCTGCCTTCTTTATTTAAAATAAATCCACCGGCTTTCATTCCTGAATCATGAAATATAGAAGCAACAACCAGAGTCTTTTCGTCTATACCTGTTCCGAAATTAATTCTATTAGCGTCTTCATCATTTTTGGCTAAGCTGTCTTTTTTCTGGAAAGTTCCTTCGTCAATCGCTTTATTAAAAGCCTTAGTAATTTCTAAGGTTTTATCAGCAACCATCAAAACATGTTCAGCAGTGTGGTTTGTGAAATCCCCTAGATATTCCGGGTCATTTATTGCTGTAATCTTACCAGCAACATAGTCTTCTTTAGTAATTTCCATAGCTTGATTCTGAATATCATTCAGAATACCAGGCAATTGAGCTGCTATAACGCTAGAAGAACAGAATAAAAAAAATACAAATGGCAATTTTATACTTCTCATATAATTATTCCTTATCTTTATCTTCCTTTACAGGACAAATTAATAATAGTTCGTCATTAGAGGCTATAACATGTTCTTTTGGATTAACCATAAGGTCCTGATTATAGGGTTTAACTCCAACTAGAGTATAGCCTTTTTCATTATGAAGCTCAATAGCGGCTTCAAAATACTTCTTACCAGCATACTTCTGAGTAGCGAGAATGAAATCCAATGTATTACCTGATTCTCTCGAAAGCAAATCTTTAAAGAAGGCAAGCAAGCCTTCATGCATTGAAATTCTAGCAAGAAGTTTTCCTGAAACTTCACCTTGAATAACAACATCTTCTACACCGCCCATTTTAAGATGGCTAGCAAATTCTTCATTATATATTTCTGCAGAAGTATGAATTTGAGGATTAAGCTTTTCGATTGTTAATGCAGCCAAAATTGTTCTAGCATCAACATCCTGAGTTGAACGCACTCCATTAGATTCGGAAGTAATTACAGCCAGACGAGCTTTTTCAACTCCAGCCTTCTTTAATGCAGATATGCTTGTAAAATCTTCGTTCAGTATGCTTATACGATTAGTATCTAAATTATGCTGTTCCAATTCTTCCATCATGTTTTCTTTTTCAGAAATAATAAGGATTTCAGAATCTTCAAATATTGGATCAAGGAGAAATTCTCTGGCAAGTATGATAGTCTTTTGCCCAAAACCGCAAATAATAACGTGGTTATTCAATTCTTCAGGATCAGTATGTTTATGCATTGTAGTCTCCTTAATTTTATCCATCATAATAGCTGAAAAAGTACCAGTGAGCATAGCAAATATGCCCATTTCAAAAATCAAAAGAATCAGGAAAACGATTTTTCCGCCAAGAGTCTGCGGATAGTCTGCATATTCACCAGACATCAGAGAGAATAAAGATTTCCAAAAAGCATCAGAGACAGAGTTTATTTCAGACTCTTTGCCTATTTCAAACTGAGAAAGACCTACAGCTCCGAAGAAAATCGCAAAAATACCGAAACTAGAAATAATGCCAATTTCAGTTAATCTACCTTCAAAAATTTTCCCGAATAATCTGAATTTTCGAGTAAATTCTGAGCCTATAGAAAAAACTCTGAATAATCTTAAAACTCTAAGAATTCTTAAAACACGACCAATTCTGAAAATTCTAAATGTGGGCATAACAGCCAGCATATCTATCCAGTAATTAGACAGAAAGTTATGAGTAGAATAGCTGACCATCCATCTTAAAATTAGTTCTATAATAAAAATATTGGTAAGCCATTCATTGGTCTGCAATATCCAAGCAGGCACCTTATCTTCATTTCCACCATAAAGAAACATTTCAATGAAAATCAAAGATACAGAAACAAGAATAAGCACCATTACGGTAATACCAAAAGGTGCAGAATCAACAAAGTGTTTAAGCTTAGTTAGAATTTTGTTTCTTTGTGGAGGATCTAATCGATAATCAATATTAATCAGCAATAAAACAACTTCAACAACAAATATATAATTAAAGAAATTATTTATATGTGAAATCCAATCAGGAACAGATTCTACCTTGTTATACAAATAAGATTCCAAATAAAGTAGAATAAAAGAACCAATTATAGACAGCATTACCAATAAACCAAAAGGCAATGATGCCATAATTCGCTGAAAAATTCCTACGATACCTTTATCAAAACGTTTATTAAAAGAAGAATCTTGATTTTCCATAATTAGCTATTCTATTTCATAAATGTCATTATGGCAAGATAATTCATAAACTTAGAAGATTCGCAGAAACATTTACGACCCCCCCCCAAAAAATATATTGAATAATTATTTCTTAGTTATATAATATCTGAAAACTATTTTAAGGAGTTAGAAATGAATTTTAAAAAGTTATCTGCTATTGCCTTTGTTTCTGCAGCAATACTTGCTGGCGCCGCTACACTTGAAGCAAAACCTTCTTGGAATGCCTATTCAACTTCTATAAGTATAAATGAAGAATGTACTGATGAAGTTATTGCTCAAGTAAAAGAAAAATTTGAAAGCACCAAAAATGCAGATTACGCAAAAGCTTCCTTATCTTTTTATAAAGTTCCTGCTGAACAGGCTATAAAAGCTATTAAAGCTTTCCCAAATGTAAAAAAACTCAGTTTCAATGGCGTAAATCTTACAAACTTAGATTTTGTTAAAGATATGCCAAATCTTGAAGAAATAAGCTACAGCGGATCTTGGGATTTCAAAGAACCAATGGATATTTCTGCTTTACAAGACAAGACCAAACTTGTTGAATTTAGAATGAGCAGCACAATAATAAAAGACTTAGCTCCTCTTTCTTCTTGCACTAATTTGAAAAAAGTTAGTACTTATATGAGCACTATTCAAGCAAATACCATAAGTCCACTAAAAACTTTGGTTAACGTTGAAGATTTAGATCTTTACGGAACTAACGTAGATGATTTCAGCCACTTAGCTCCATTAACTAAATTAAAAGATATTTGTGTTTATGCTACTAAGCCAAATGAAAATGCAACTCTTGATTACAACAAACTTGCAGAAATTAAATCCTTAGTTAATATTCATGCTGGTTTAACAAACAAAATGACTTCTGTAGCATTCTTGAAAGATTTGCCAAAAATCAAATCTATTATATTCTTAGGCGAAGATATTGATGACCTTGAAACCTTAGAAAATTCAACAGTTGAAAAAATCAGATTCTGGTCTCATCGCAAGAAAATTGACGGTGCTAAGTTAGCCAAAGCAAAAACTTTGAAAGAATTAACACTTGATAATATTGATGTATTAACAAATATTGACGCTCTTGGCAATTTGGAAAATTTGAGAGAATTATATATTAAAGACATCAAAGATCACAATTCTACTGAAACCGCTGTAAATACTTCTATTCTTGCCAATATGAAAAATCTAAAGAAAATTGTCTTAGAAAAGATTCAGATCACAGATTTGAGCAAAACTGGCGAAAACTTAGAAGAAATTTCTCTCAACAAAGTAAATACCAATGATGATAAAGCATTTGACGTTGCTACAATCGTTGCTCCACAAACTAAAAAATTTGAAATCAGAGAAATGAAAGTTAATAATATTGCAAGTATAGTTAAGAACTTCCCAAAATTAGAAAACCTAACTATCCAAAAATGTGAAGGTATTACTAATTATGATTTCTTAAAAGAATTACCAGATAAAACCAGAGTAACTTTATCTAAAGATGCAATTACAGAAGACTTCAAAAAAGAACTTCAGGATTCCAAAAACATATATGTAAACATGTGGTAAAATAAAGAAATCCACAAAAGGCTTAGATTTATATAAATCTGAGCCTTTTTTATTTGTTATAAAATATGCAAAAAAAAATCTCAATCTTAAAAAGATTGAGATTTTTTTATCCTTAAATCACGGCCAAATCTTATCCATCATTCTTGGGAATGGGATTGTTTCTCTGACGTGAGTCAGACTGCATATCCAGGCAACAGTTCTTTCAATGCCCAAGCCGAAACCAGAATGAGGAACAGAACCATAACGTCTGAGATCAAGATACCATTTGAACGGTTCAAGACTCATACCCTGTTTTTTAATCTTAGATTCAAGAACATCAATATCTGCTTCACGTTCGCTGGCACCTATAATTTCGCCATAGCCTTCAGGAGCTATCATATCGAAGCAGAGAACACGACCCTTGTGTTCAGGGTCTTCTTTCATATAGAAAGCTTTAACTTCACTAGGATAGCGATGAATCATAACTGGCTTATCATGATTGATACCAATAACGGTTTCATCAGCAGCACCTAAATCATCACCGACTCCACCTTTTAGAATATCTTCTGCAAGTTTGCGTTTTTCTTCATCATCAGAAGCAGCGTATTCTTTCTTTTTCTGAGCAAGGAATTCACAAGCTTCATCGTAAGACATTCTATAGAAAGGAGCTTTAATCTTTTTAAGCTTTTCTACATCGCGTTCCAGAGTCTTGAGTTCTTCTTCGCAATTATTTACAACATGCTGAACAACACTTTCAACAAACTGTTCTGCAAGTTCCATGTCTTCAGCGAGTTCCATATAGGCGACTTCTGGTTCAACCATCCAGAATTCTGTCAAATGTCTGCGAGTTTTACTCTTTTCAGCTCTAAAAGTTGGTCCAAAGCAGTAAACCTTACCGAATGCCATAGCTGCAGCTTCCATATAAAGCTGACCACTCTGAGACAAATAAGCTTTTTGATCAAAATATTGAGTTTCAAAAAGATTTGTTGTTCCTTCAGCAGCATTAGGAGTGAAAATTGGTGCATCAACATTTATGAATCCACGTTCGTTAAAGAAATTGCGGATTGCCATAACAATATGATGACGAATTCGAAGAATAGCATGCTGTCTCTTTGAACGGAGCCACAAGTGTCTGTTTTCCATAAGGAAAGCAACACCATGTTCTTTAGGACTGATTGGATAATCAATACTCTGAGAAACAATCTTAATATTGCTAAGTTCAAGTTCATAACCACCGATTTGGCGATCATCTTTCTTTACTTTACCAGTAACGATTACAGAAGTTTCCTGATTGATTTCTTCACATATTTTAGCGATTTCTTCAGAAAGATTTGGCAGGAATGCAACGCACTGGCACATTGCGCTACCGTCTCTAACGATGATGAAGTATAACTTTTTAGAACTGCGCTTGTTATAACACCAGCCAGCTATAGTTACTTCTTCGCCAACGTGATTTTTAAAATCAGCTATTGGAGTGTATTCTTTCATAGAATTTCCTTTATGCTTTGAAAAGCCCAAATAGTATTTAATTATTTACTTCAGAATCTTTTATTCTATCATCTATTCCGCCCATCAATGGAATACCGTTAATAATAAGGTATTCTTTGCCACATTTTTTACATGCAAGATGTTCAGGATTCTCAATATACTCAACATCACCGCCGCAATTAATACAAGCCAGGTTAGAAAGCATATCAAGACTGATAGACATTAAAAACTCCGAACTTCAAAATAATTGTTGAAAGTATAGTACTAGCCAAAGAAAAATTCAAGTTTTTTGCATAAAAAAACGGCTTGAGAAAAACAAGCCGTTTTTGATTACTATAAAGCTATATAAAGGAAGGATTATTTACCAGCCTTAAGAAGTGACTGATAAAGACTCATATTTTTGCTGTAATCTTCGTAAGCAGCCTTAGCACCCTTAGCATCACCGTTCTGAGTGCAAGCTACATATTTTTCATAGGCTGCAATATAATTATTATAAGCAGTTTGAGAATCTACAGCTTCTGTAGGCTGAGCAACCTTTTGCTGTTCTTCAGCAGCTCTTTTTTGCATATAAGCAGCCATTTCAGCATCTTCTGCAGCAGCGGCAGCACTATCAACATCGCTCTTCTTTATAATAATTGAACCGCCACCAGTAACTTTTTTAATTAGAGCGCTAACGCCTTTAACAAGCAATCTTGAAACTAAACCACCGCCAAGAACGCCGATAGCCAACATTGGGAAGCCCATTCCAGCACAAAGTAAACCGCCGCCTATAGCACCAGCTACTGTAGCAAAATTAGCTACGCTAGAAGTTGTCCAATTAAGAACTTTTTTACCAATAAAGAAACCGGCAACACCACCGATAGCCATACCAAGAGGTCCACCACCAACAGCGGCACCAACTACTGCGGTCATTGCGCCAGCAGCTAAAGCTCCAACATTTACAAATAATGATTTTGCTATTCCACCGACAGCACTAAGAATGCCTGCATCAGCATGATTCATCGGAGAAACAGTTAACCACATAGAGAAAATCATAGAGAGAACCAAGAGAATAGATAAACCTTGGCGTCTGTTATAAGTCATTGTCATCATAATAAAGTGACCTCCTGCCTTATGTAACTTATAAAAATACTTATAGTAATCAGTACAATTATATAGATAAAAAAACCATCCCGCAAGACATTTTACAATTTTTTTGTACACAGGATGGTTTTTTAATTTATTGTTTATTTAGAGTTATTTATTAATCAAGAAATCTTCTATTTCATCTAATTTCAAGCTAATTTCATGAGTAATCAAATCGCGATTGAATCTGGAATAAGCCAATTCAATTCCATGATCCTGTAATCCAAGAGTCCATACGCCACCATTAAAGCTACCTTTTTTCAGAACTTCGACAGCCTTAACAAGAGCAATATCTATTCTCTTTACAACGCTAGCAGCAACTTTACCAGGAGCAGCCTTACTCTGATCTGAGTCAACACCGATAACAAAGAAATCAGCACGACGAGCAGCAGCAATCAAACCTAACCCGCTCTTACCAGCAGCATGATAAATAATATCTGCGCCTTCTTTATTAATTTCATAACCTTCTTTTTCTGCTTTATCAATCATATCAAAAGCATCTGGAGTCTTGCCAAGATATCTTGAAACGAATTTAATATCAGGATTTACGAAAACAGCTCCACTCTTAAAGCCCTTTTCAAAGCTGGCAATCATTGGAGATTCCATACCGCCGAGGAATCCGACGCAACCTTTTCTACTTACCAAAGCAGCAAAAGCGCCTGCGAAGAAAGAACCCTGTTCTTCATCAAACAGAACAGAAAGAACATTAGGAGCAGAAACAACAGAGTCAATAAGAACTATTTTAGATTCTGGGAATTCATTAGAAACATGTCTAACAGCTTCGTTAGCAAAAAGCCCAACGGCACAGACCATATCAAGTTTTCTTTTACAGAAATAACGCAAAGCCGGTTCGATACCACTAATAGAACCTGGATCTACAACTTCAACAATAGCTCCATCTTTACGTAGTTGCACAACTCCTTCATAAGCAGCATCATTAAAAGAGCCATCGTTAAGTCCACCAGTAGAGAGAACTATACCGATTGTAAGCGGTGCGGCATACAAAGACCCGGAAAGAAAAGCAACTAATAAGGTTACTACAAGAAACAATCTCAATTTCATTTATATAACTCCAAAAATAGTCTCATAAACTAAAGATATTAATGTTAGTTTTATTAAGTTTACAACATTAATCAATAAATGACAAACTTAAAAGTTAGTTTTATAAATTAAAGTTTTTTGTTTAAGGAATTAAAACTTATTAATTGCTTGAATAACAGAAACTTGGTATACTACAATTTTGATTAGTCATATTTCGGGAGCATTAAAAAATGAGCGTTAATTTTGAAAACAGAATAGCTTTGAATCCGGCTTTAATAGTAGGTCTTGGTGGAACCGGTAAAAAAGCTCTTATGAACTTCAAAGAAACTTTCTTGAAGAGTCCACAAATACGAAAAGCGTATGAACAAAGCGGAAGCGAACCAGCTTTACCTGATTTTATTGATTTGCTCTGCATAGATACAGACATATTCGATGCAAGTCAATCAGAAAAAGAAGAAGCAGACCCTGCTATTAAGCTAAAAGAAAGTGAATACCATCAGATTAACATCCAGAATGCTGGTCAGATTACCAATAATCTAGATACCGACACATATGGCTACCTCTATGAATGGTTCCCTCAAAAGTTAAAATCATATATTGGACAAATAAGCCAAGGTGCTCATCAATTCAGATTCACAGGCAGATTTGGTATTTTTGTAGATATCCAGAAGATTTTTTCTCTGTTAAAGAGCAAGATAAGCAAAATCATGGCTCGTGGTAATGTTAATCAGGACGATATAATTGTTCCCCTTACCAACAAACAGGGCCAGATTCTGACTCCAGAATTCTATGTAGTAGGCTCAATGTGCGGTGGTTCTGGCGCCGGTATGTTCATGGATATGGCCTACTTGCTGAAAATGGCTTATTATCAGCTTTCTGGTGGAAAAGGCAAGCCATCTATTATAGGTATAGAGCTAACACCTGAAGCATTCACTCAGATTGCCATAGATCCAAACGTTAACTCTACAGGCAGAATAGAAGGTAACGGATATGCAGCATTAGCTGAAACCTACTATTTCATGAACAAAGAAAAGTTCCCACCAACACAGTCAGCCAAAGACATTATTGCTCAAGACAGACGTAATAAGTTTATGGTTAACTATGGTCCAATTGGGAAAAGCAATGATTCAACCACTTACGGCACTATTGCAGAAGAACCTCCATTTGACCAGTGTTATTTGCTAGGCACAAGCAATATGGATGATATCCCAACATATTATGCTATTGCTTCAGAACTAATCTTTACAAAGCTTGCCACACAGCTTCGCCAAGCTCAGAATTCAATGTTGGACAATGCTTCTCAGATTCTTGGGCAACTCAACTCAGATCTTGAAGGCAAACAGCTTAAATGCTTCAGTTCTGCAGGTTTTAAGAGTTTTTACTATCCACTAGACATAATCAGAGATTTATATACATATAAGCTCTCTATGGATGTGAATTACTGGTTAAAGCAATCTATGGACAGAATTCTTCTTGATTCAATGGTTCAAGACTTTGCAGAAAACAATCCAAGTGTATTAGACCTTACTCCAGAAGGTCTCTTGATTTTAAGTAAAGAAATAGTCAACAGAAAAGACTATTGGGATAATCCTCGTTTTCACTCTATCAAGATTTCTAATAAACCAAAACCTAAAGAAAAAGACTACGAATTTCTTTTGAGACAAATAGAAGAAACTAATAATGACCATATCAAGAAAGATGATATGAGAGCTCAGCTTCGTGTGAAATTTGAAGAAGCAGCATCAAAAGCTGGTCTTAGCTTAAAAGATAAAGTTATAGAAATAGTTAACAATCCAGACTTAGGCGCTCAGGTAGCAATTGATTTCCTAGTAGCTTTTGAAAAATATCTGACAAGATATCCAAAAGATCAGATGGCTCGTAAAGTTACAGAAATCAGAGGGAAATTAGATAAAGAAAAGCGTGAATTTGTTGAAGAATGTACTAGATTAAAAGATAAGTTAACCGGATTTACTGGTCTTGGAGTTAAATTGAAAGCATTCTTCGGTACTCAGCTAAAAGAAGACAAAGACTCTTTCTTAAAAGAAAGCAAAGAAGCCAACGATATGGAATACGAAATGTTCTGCATGACTTGTGTAGAAGATTTCTTGAAGTATTTGAACGTTCAGGCTCAGAATATCCGCAAGAAACTTGAAGTATTCAATTTCAAGCTTAATCAGATTTCTAAAGACGGTAATCTGGAACGTGCTTACGAACGATGTCTAGAATTAATTAAACCATATTCAAAAGTTCAGAAGTTCATAAGAACTTACATCTTTGAAGAAAGAGACATAGAACCCTTCTACAAGTATTTGCTAGGTGATTTAACCAATAACGACATAGAAGGTGATTTCCTAGTCAAATTAGATCTTAAAAAGAACTGGGATAAATACACAGATCACGAAACCTGCAATCTGGAAGAAGAAATCATTAAATACTGCGGAAACGTTATTCAGCGCAGACTTTTTGGTGGAATCGAAGATTTCATTCATTGGAAAGATTCAGAAAAGAAAGGTTTCAAGAAGAGTCTTGTCGAAAGTCTGATGAATCAGGCTACTCCTTTGGTTACTTTGAATGACCGCGGCAACAATCAGCCACAGAGAATGAATATAGTAACCTTAGGTATTGCAGATGAAAACAGCCAACTAGCTGTAGAAATCAAAGATACTTTGCGCAAAGGCGACATTGGAGTTTCTATAGCCCCAACAAGAAATCCTTATGAAATAAGTCTTTTACAGACTTTGCATGGTATTGCTCCATACAATTTAAGTTCAATAGCTCAGTGGCACACTCTTTACCGCAAAAATAACGCAAAGATCAATTGTCATGCAATATTGAACAATGATGCTTATCCTATACTTTGGGCTAGCTACAGCCTTATTCCTGCTAAGAAACTGGAAGAACACTACATGGTCTACCTGCTTCTCAGATATGAATTAATGGCTAACGAAAAGCTTGGCAAACACGGTATAGAATTTAATCCTGAATTAGTACAGTTTGAACTCTGGTATCAGCAGGATAAACCTCAGCCAATGGGCAGAACATTAATTGAACTCTTTGATTATTTGAAGAACAATACAATGGGTCTTTATTTAATCAGAACAGTTTATAATGAATATTGGAAAACACTTCCATTCCCGAAACAATGCGAATTTGTACGCAGATACCTGCCGTTCATAGCTGCAAAAGTTAAGAGAATAGAAGAAGCTATAGAACAAGAAATTAAAAAGAATCATGAAGTTAAGGCTTCAAGCGATGAACTTCTCTCTATTAAACGAGGCATTCTCAAGATACTTCAGGATTACAACGATCAGTTCAATACTATACTTAGTCAGCGACAAACAACAACACTTGGCTAATTAACCAAATAACGGGCGGCGCAACAACCGCCCGTATTTTATAAATAAACAAAAGAAACATAATAAATTGGAGGCATAAATGTTCAAGAAATCTTTTTGTACGATACTTTTTCTAACTGCATTTTTTGTTTTTGCAGCTAATATAATAAAGGCTGAAATAAATTTTGATTTTGGTTTACCTTTATTCCGACAGAATGAAATTAATTTTGAAAAAACCAAACCTGCCGATTACAACCTCCAGTTACTAAAAAAGTATATTCTTGAACATAAAGGCAATGTAATTGCACAATATCATGCCATAAACAGATGGTTCAATCTAATAAAGCTTTCAGATACCCCTAAGCATGCTGAACTGATTAAATCTGGGAATGATTATTTTTCAATCAAAGACCCGAACAAAGCTTCAACAGAAGATAAGCTTAGAAATATATTTTATACGGGCGTGATGCTTTGCAACAACAAAAAAGATGATTCTGAATTCAAAGATGAACAGCATTTTGAAGAAGTCCTTCTTGATTACGAAGAAGATTTACAAGAATCCGCAGATTATTGGATAGCTAAGGCCATTATTTTTCAGGAATTAAAAAACAAAGATAACAGCTACTTTGCTTTAATGAAACCTGAAGAAGATTTAAAAATTGCTTTAACACTCATTCCAAGAACATCACAATACTATTATATAATGGGGCAATGCTTCAGATTCTTGGGAAATGCAGACTCAGCTCTATTTTTATCTATAGCTTCATATGAAAAAGCAGCTTCTTTAGACCCAAGAAATCAAAAATTACAAAATACTTTATTAAGTATTTACATGGGGCTACACGAAGAATATCAGGCAAAAGGCAAACAAGAACCATTCTGGCTTGAAGAAGCAGTTTACAAAAAAATAATTGAAATAGCTCCCGCAAATCCTTATGCACTTAATAATCTTGGGTATCTTTACGCAGAATATGGAGTCAATACTGGCCTAGCAGTAGATCTTTGCCAAAGAGCGGTTGATCAATCTCCTGATAATCCAGGATTTCTAGATAGTCTTGGTTGGGCAGCATTTAAAAACAAAGATTTTAAAAAGGCAGAAGAAGCTCTACTAAAATCTATAGCATTAAAAGGCTCAATATATGAATCAAGATACCATCTTGCAACTTTATATTACAGCAACAACAATTACGAAAAAGCAGCCGAACAATATGAAGAAGCTATTAAATTAAGACCGGATTCTGCAGAAACCTTAAATAATCTGGCTTATTTATATACAGAGTTAAACATTAACAACGAAAAATCTTTAACTATGGCTAAGAAGGCCAATAAGCTTGAACCCAACAACGCTTCATATTTAGATACTCTCGGTTGGGCTTATTATCGCAATGGCGATTTAGACAATGCATTAATTTATCTACAAAAAGCTAATACACTTGTTCCAGCTCAAAGCGAAATCTTATTGCATATAGGAAGAGTATATCTAGATAAGGATGAGTTCGACAAAGCTCTTGCTTTTGTAAAAGAAGCTTTTAAAGCTAATCCAAACATGAATGACCCGGATGAAACTTTGTATTTAGCCATTAGATTGAAAGCTTATCATGAAGCTATGGCTAATTATCATGGTCTATTAGGCGATAGAGCCGACATGAACAAAGTTCTAAACATATTAATGGGCATTTCCAGACTTTATCAAGAAGAAGGACTTTATGAAAAATCAATTGCAATTACTAAGTTATGCTCTGATTTGAATACTGGAGCAAAAACGTTAAGTGAACCTCTTCTTGGAACATATAAATTATATTCTTCAAACAAAAATAAAGAAATCCGCCCAATTTCCAAAGAAGAAAAACCCTTAGAACAAACTAAGGAAATCAACAATGAAAAAGCAATTCCAGAAAACTCAACTGAGAAATTAGACGAATCCGAAAAAAGCGATGACTTAGAAAATGCTTTATTGCCAAGCGGAATTGATTATCCGGTAGCAATCAGTTTTTGTTCCGATTTCTTTAAAAAGCTTTCAGTTTTTTTGCCAAATATAAAAGACTTATGCAAATGTAATGTAACTATTATATTAGATAGATTGGTTAATGCTCATAAATCAGCCATAATCAGAATATCTTCCAAAACTTTGTCCAGCAAAGATATTAAAGACGGATTAATCTCTGGATACGGTTGTATTGCAGCATCAAAAGAAATAAGCCAAGAAGAAAAGCCTATTTCTTACTTATTCCCTTCAGGGAAATATTATTTCCAAACTACAGATAATTCTGTTTATATATCTCTCAATCCTATTTCAAAAGAAACAATAGCTAGCTTAGAATCATTGCTTCCATACAAAGATAACTACGCTATGGAATTTTATTATGACAATCAAGCATTCCACAACAGATTTCCAAAAATAATAAATGGATTTATAAAAAATCCTTTTAAACCTTTTGAAAAACTTCAAGCAAGTTATAAACTTGGCGAAAACGGAATAAATGAGTTTATAATTGCTACTACAGGAAAAGAAGAAAGTGAAGAAAATTTAAGAAAAATAGCCGGAAGATTATTCCGATTCAAAATGAAAGCTAATAAAAAGGGACTAGTGACCAATATAAAGATGAAATATGTTAAAGATATGATTTATATTTCAACAGATTTTGATAATCTTTATGAATGGCTTACAAAAAAGGTCGATTTTATTACAAACATATTGAAAAACTATTTAGGATTATTAAAAAGTTTAAAGAAATAAAATAATATATGAGACCAAACTCTTGAAAAGATTTGTATTTTTTTATAGAATACTTTAAATAAATAGCATAAAAAAAATGGAGGGACTTATTAATGCCAGCTATTAATATTCAAGACAATATTCTTCAGTATCTGAAAGAACAAAAGGAAGCAGTAAAGATTTTTTTAATGAAAGGCTTCCAAATCCAAGGTACAGTTTTAGATTTTGATACATTTGTAATTCTGTTAGAATCAGAAGGCAAAAAGCAGTTGATTTACAAGCATGCAATTTCAACTCTTCAACTTCCTGATAATTTTAATTTTCCTTGTGGAAACTGATTAATATAGTCCTTGAAAGACCACATATAATTATGTGGTCTTTTTTTATTTTAGATAATTATTTTTGCTCATTTTTAGTGTTCAAAAATTACACAGTTCATTCTCTTTGTTTAAAAAATCATCAAGAAATATATTCATTACAAATTAATTAAATAAATCTTTTGTGATAGACAAAAAGTTTTATTTCGCAAGAACACTGATTTTAAGAGGGTTTCAAAAGAATTTATAAAAATTTTAGACTTTACAAAAAAACTTGGCACGAATATTGCTTTTATTATGGCAACACTGCACGACTTATTCGTCAGTTGTCTTCAATCATTCCTTTCCTTGATCAAGGCTACCTCTTAGAAGTGTGGCCTTTTTTTTTACCCTTTAAAGTTGTTATATTCTTTTTCAGAAATCTGTTCATCTGTAAAGGTTAAAATATTATGAACAGCTGGGGCTTCTAAAGGTTTAAATTCACGATTAGTTAAATTAGTATTATCCCAGATTCTTCTTCTTAAAATATTTCCGCCGCCATGAGAACCACCTACGAAATACTCTGGCTTAGCACGACCAATTCTAATATCGCCGCCATATATTCTCTGAATAATAAAACCAGGTTTTTTAAGGTATTCTTCAGTATTTCCAATTTCATCATTAACTTTGGAATTAGAATTACCTATATGCCATTTAGAAGCTCTTCTGGTAGAACTTATCAAAGTAGCATTTATTGTTATTTCCGGAACAAATATACCATCAGATTCTTTTTTAACAGCTTCGTTAAATAAGCCTGAAACCATGCCGGACGCACCACATCCTGGGTCAAAACCGGATTCCTCTTCTTCTTTAATCGCCTGCTTCCATGCCATTTCAAATATTCTATTCTGTTCGTCGCTCGTTAAATCACCACCAGCTCTAACCGCCTGTTTAATGTATTCAATTATATCTTCTCTAACCTTAGAGTCTTTAATACCAAATCTAGGATCTAAAGCCGTTCCACCAGGCATAAAGAAATTCTTCAAATCTTCAATATTAGCCTCATAACTACCTCCGGAATTAATTTCCGGGTAATTATAAAGATAAGCCATAGTTCCATAACGAGCTTCAGCAATACCACCGCCCATATTACTGTTAATGCCAAGGATAGAACCTCTATCTCTTGGTTCTGGCGGACAAACAGTTCTTTTTAGCTCCTCTTCAATTTCTAAAGAAGATGGATGTAAACTCATACCTAGGCAATAGAAGAAATAGGGTTTGACTTCGTTTTTAACAAATTTGCTTGGAGAAGACATATCAATAAAGATACGCCCCTCAGACATTACCATCGCACCTACTTTATTATTGTTTTTCCCGTTGCGCAAAACTTTCTTATATTCCTGATAATATCTATCTTTATATACCTGGGACGTTTCCGGGTTTTGATTAAAATCTCCAGCAATAACAATATCTTTTGTACTATAAATAGTAATGCTTTTATCTGGACAACCCCATATTCTTAGAGGCACTTCAGAATAAACAAGTAGCTTTCTTCCATGTTTTGCTTTTATTATTTCCGGGTCATCAGAATCTTTAGTATCAATATCGTCTACCTCTTCTTCTTCATCACCAGGGGGATTATTTTCATCATCATCATCCGAATCTCTCCCAAGTCGAGAAGTTCTATCATCATCGTCGTCTCTAGGAATAGCAATAGCTCTATATTCTCCAAAATTTAAATCATAGTATTTGGTACTTGGGTCATATGGATTTGAATACTTGCTTACAGGCAGAGATTTATTATCAATTGTTATCCCATAAACTTTCTTAAATGAATTAACTGTTTTTTGAATTCGTTCTTTGGGCAATCGCGTAAACTTTATTGGGTGGGCTCCATGAGGGCCATCAACGATATAACCGTCAAAATCTTCAAATTTAGTTACATGAACAGAATCGTTATCTTTAGTAAGCTTATGCCTTTCTTTACTAGAAAATTCCAAATCAGTATCTATTAACGCTCTGATTAAACCAGGAGTTTCTATTTTTTCTCCTTCAACTATTTCTGTTCCTTTACAAGAACCACCAGCAGTATTAAAAGTTATCCAGTTGTAACCATAGATTCTAGAACGTTTAAGCTGGTTTTCTCTTTGAGTATATGGACCTAATCCTCCCACATCCAACATTTCACCGTCAAAAAGGAGATATTCGGTTGCAGGGTATCTTCTTTCAAGAATAGCAGTTATTTTTCTATAAGTTTGTTCCTTGATGCCCCAACCACCGCCGACTTTAACCACTATCTCTACTCTAGTATACATTTCAGATTCGCGTAAAGCCTTGGTTTTTGAGTTTTCCCTAGAACCATAATTCTGAGCAAATTTTGCCTTAAACTCTCCATGTTCTGTATAGCCACCGTATATTCCGTCATTAACGCCTTTTATCGTTATATTATCCATTTTGCCAATTAAAGTTTCACGATTTTTAACCGGCGAAGCCCATTTATTCTTGTTTTTTTCTGAATAATAGCGGTGAGTATTAAATGCTCTATTAGCATTAAGTTCAGCAACAATACAGTTAAGAGCCGCTTCACCAAGATTTGAAGCGACAAATCTTCTGACATCCTTAGCCTGAAGCTGATGATGACCACTTCTAACTCGGCCGAAGATAGCAAAAAAGATAAGGAGTATTGTAGCAAAAGCCAATACAATCAAATAACCAGAACCACGTCTTGAGTATTTAAGCATTTTTTTCATGGATGTAAGAATATCTCTTTCCCACGTTTATAAAAACTGGTATTCATAGTTACAGTGTATACTTTATCTTTATTTCGTTCATTTTCTTTTCGATTACGTTCAATGACCATTTTGAGATGAATAAGGCTATTGCCTGTTCCTGCCTCACTAATAGGAACTTCCTGAATAATCTTATCATTCATAGAATCAACATTATTAGGTTTAAAAGGTTGTCTTACTGTTCTAAAAACCATAAACTCTTTAATATTATCAGCAATAACCTGTCGCTGACGGTTCTTTTCGCCGTTCTTTTCTTCGATAGTAGCATTTCTAATAAGTCTGAATCTTGCCGGACCACTGTTATCAGCACCTTCTTTAGAACTGTTCATTGGTTCTAATTCATATTCAATAGTAGTAATCTGACTTATCTGCCCCCCTAAAGGGCTATCAAATTTTATTCTTGGGTCTACTTCTGAACTTTGTAAAATCATAATATTTCCTGTTGTAGTAACTACAGAAGGAACATCTTCAAGCTTAATAGGTGTTGGTTTAACAATTCTTGTAGATTCTCTTACATCGTCACCAACAAAAGCCAAAACACGTCTTAATCCCTCATTTGTCTGCAAAGCGTCAATAGTTTGAGTTACGGCTCTTGTCTGAGAGAAAAATATCTGATAAGCAAAATAAAGTATAAATATCAGTAATGTCACAACAATAAGTATTTCTACTAGAGTAAAGCCTGTTTTCTTGCCAATCTTCATAAATTAAACCATGTTAACTAATTTATATCTGCTATAGAAGAAGAAACGACAAAAGTTTCCTTTTTGCCAGTTTCTGCCGATTTCCAATCAACAGTCACTTTGATAGTTTTAAGACCAATAGAACGCTTTTCATCAGTTGAAGCCTTCACATCACGAATTTCAACGGTTCTGTGATATTTAACAAAGCCTGAATCATAATCAGGAACAATCAAATCATTGTCTCCATTAACAGAATTGAAATCGTATTCTAAACTGGTTGAGCCAGCATTCTCGTCATCAAGCAAATCATATGGAGTAGAACGAGCAATTTCAATAGCCTGCTGAGCTAATGCAACCGCAACACTATAGTCTCTAAGCTTCTTAGAGTGATCAAAACCAGAAGACAAAATTATTCCTAAAGTAAAAAGTATTGCCAAGAGCAAAATAGTTATTAAAAGCTCTGGCAAAGTATAAGCTCTTTTTCTATCATTACTTTTAATCATATAAAACCAATAATAATTTCAATTTTTAGAAAAACATATATATATATAGATTATCATTAAACTCCTATTTCAGTAAACGGAAAGATATATAATAAATAATTTTTTACAAAATTTATTCTTTTTATGGTATAAATCTTTTAATAGTACTTTGAGGCAATTTTAATGAAGGAATTTATTTGGAAGTGGCTGTTCTGGGCATCGCTTGTCTTTTGTACTCTTCTGTGCATAAGCCTTTTGATTGCCTACCTTCTCTATACCACTGCACCTAACAATGAATACACACCTGTATTTGCTTGTGGTTTTGGTTTTGCCATAGGTTTCTTCGGTCTTGGAGGTGTAATATTCTTCCTTTTTGACAAGCTTTCTAATATGGAACCCGTATTAAACGATGTTGATAATGAATTTTTCAACAAAATCATTAAAGAATTGCCTTTCCTATTTTTTGCACTACTCTACTTCTTTACCTTAGCAGTGTATGTAGGACTATTCATGCTCGTTCTTACCTATATTAAAAATAGTTGCATATGAAAATTAACCCCAAAAGAATATTAAAAAAGCTGATAAAATTTTTTAAAAGATTTGATAAATTTCAACTCTTAGCAATTCCTGTATTATTGCTGCTGATATATTTCTCTATTGATTTTAAAAGCAATGACATAAACATAGGCATAATCCTTCCTTTAACTGGTGATTTTTCATCCAGGTCAATCAGTCATTTAAATGGAATCAGGCTTGCAGTTAAAAACATAAATGAGCAAGGTGGCATTAATAAAAGCCGAATCAGATTAATTGTAAAAGACAGTAATAGAATTTCACCGGCTGAAGCAGCCAGAGACCTTATATACAAAGAAAAAGTATCAATGATTATTGGTGGCTTTACTTCAGAAGAAACCAGAATTATACAGTATATCTCTGAAAAAGCTCTTATACCATTTTTAACGGCTATATGTACTCATTACGAAATAGCAAAATCCTCATCATATACATTTAGAAGTATAACTGATGATCAGCGCCAGTTTGATGCTCTCTCGTCAATAGCCTACAATAGGTATAAGGCTAAAAGACCAGCTATAATTTATGATTCTGAACTTTACGGAGCAGAAAGTGCACAAAGATACATAGAAATCTGTTCAAGACATTCTCAGCAGGTAAGCAACGCATTGCCATTCCCAAAAGGAACAATAAATTTTAGGGAACAACTAGAATCATTATTTAAAACTAAGCCGGACTCTTTGGTTATACTTGCTCCAGCGGCAGACTCTGCTTTAATAGTAAGACAGGCTAGGGATATGAAGTTTAATAAGCCTATACTTGGCGCAAACCAATGCGCTTCTAGCGAGTTTATCCATCTTGCAGGTATATATTCTGAATCTGTAATCACTACCCTACCCTACAATCCTAGAGCTGGCGGGCAAAAGTTTGATTCATTCCTGAATTCATATCAGGAAAACTATGGATTAAAAGCTGATTTTGATGCAGAAACTGGCTATGAAGCTCTTATGATAGTTATGTTAGCATTAAAATCAGTATCTGAAAAAAATCTGACTATTAGAGACGCTTTATCAACGTTAAAAGTATGGGATAGTATTATTGGTTCCGGTGGTTTTGATGACAACGGCAATCAGGTTAGACCATCTGAATTGGCTATTATAAAAGAAAAACAAACTATTCCCATTTCAATGGAGGAATTATTTTGACAAACTCCACTAATGAACATAGGAAGAAATATTTCAATTCTAATAATCCCACTACAAAGATTTTTGTAACTGTATTGGTTATTGCAATAATTGTTTTCATAATAAAAGCAACAGGCCAGAAAAAGAATAATGCTCTTCCAGTTACCCAATATAAGTCTTTTACAAATGAAAGCAGTATAAATAAAGGGAATGCCATAGAAAATATAAAACAAATATCTTCTGACAGCAGAGGCCAAAAAAATGTCACAGTGGCCTTTAGCCAAACTATTCCCACCCCACCAGTCAATGATATAGAAATAGACGAATATAAGAGAGTATGGATAGCAACAGAAAAAGGTATATATAAACTTGAAAATGACGAATTGATGGCTTTTACTGTAGAGAACGGAAAATTCCCTTTTCCACAAGCAAACGGTATTGAATCTGACGGAAAAAACATTTGGGTTTGCAGTCTTTTCGGTATCTGCAAATACAATGAATCGGGCAAATTTGTCGATAAAACAGATAAATTTTCCCTTCCTTCAAACGTTGTATGGGACATAAAATTAGACGGAGAAAACCTTTGGGTCTCTACTCAGAAAGGAATTATTTTTTATAAATCAGTAGAAATAGAAGACGAATCAGGTAGCACAAAAGAAAAATCAGATACTAAAATTATTATAGATAAAGAAACTACAAATAATGGACTAAGAAGTTCATGGTGTACAAAAATTTCGAGATACCTTAATTGGCTTTCAGTAATTCATGATAACGGGCTAAGTGTTTTGAACATCGGATTCCCGGCAGGAAGTCCAAATGCCTGGAAAAACATAGACCATACAAAGTCTTCTATATCCAGACCTATTTATGATATGACCTTTGATGGGAAAAATATATGGTTAGGAACATCAACAGGTTTAATGATGGTAAATACTCCTTTAAAAGACTTTGAAAGTAATTTTTCACCAGAATTAGTTAATTATTCAGAACTCCATGGTTTACCCTCAAATATTATATACTCTCTAGTCTTCCATAAAAGTGCAATATGGCTAGGAACCAGTAAAGGCCTGGCTAGAATCAGAAATAATCATATACAAACTATTTCTGATATTTCAGGCAAAAAACCAGAAGCAATAAGAACGTTAGCTATTCAAGGGGAAGGCGACAACATCACCCTTTTATGGATGGGCACAAATTCAGGTGTTCAATTTATAAATACTCAGTTAGCAGATTAAATATGGATACAATAATAGAAAAAATTGAAACTTTGCGAAAACAGATTCGCCGACACGAATATCTTTATTACGTCAAATCTGATCCTGAAATTTCAGATACAGAATTTGACATGCTATTAAAAGAACTTGAAGTTCTTGAAAAACAGCACCCGGAACTGATAACTCCAGATTCTCCGACTCAGAGAGTTGGCGGCTCTGTAACATCTTTTGATTCAATAACTCATCGGGTTCCAATGCTGAGTATCGAAAACTCCTATTCGCTGTCAGACATATTAGACTGGATAGGAAGATGCGAAAAACAGTTAAACCGTTCGCCTTTTCCTGTAGTAGCTGAATTAAAAATTGACGGAGTCTCAGGTTCTTTCAATTATAACAACGGCCAATTGGTTAATGGTGCTACCAGAGGTGACGGACAAAAAGGAGACCTCATTACAAGCAATGCAAAAACGATTAAATCTCTTCCGTTGAGCATTTCCAGTCAGTTAGACATAGATGTAAGAGGAGAAATCTATACTCCGCGCAAAGTCTTAGATGAACTTAACGAAAAAAGATTAAAAGAAGGTCTCGAACCATTTAAAAATTGCAGAAACTTAACTTCTGGCACGATAAAATCTCTTAATCCTGCTGTTGCAGCCGAACGAAAGTTAGGAGTAATGGTTTACGGCATAGCTCAGGCCAAGGAATTAGGATTTAAGAAACATTCAGAAGCATTAGACTTTTTAAAGCAGCAGGGTTTCAAGCTTAATCAAGAAATACAAATATGTAATTCCGTCGAAGAAGTTAAATCATTTATAGATAGAATAGACATAGAAAGAAATAATTTCCAGTTCGATATTGATGGAGTAGTTCTAAAAATAGATGATTTAGACAAACAGGAAGAACTTGGAACAACAGCAAAAGCCCCGCGTTGGGTTATAGCCTATAAATTCCCGCAACCTAGAGCAAAATCTAAATTGCTCAATGTAGAATGGCGTGTTGGACGTTCAAGAATAACTCCTGTAGCCTGGATAGAACCTGTTGAATTATGCGGAACAACAGTTTCAAGAGCAAGTTTACATAACATAGACCAAATACGAGAAAAAGACATCAGGCTTGGAGACTATCTGTTAGTTGAAAAAGCTGCCTATATTATCCCTTATGTTGTTGGTTCTGTAAAAGAAGAAAGAAATGGTTCAGAACAAGAAATACAGATTCCTGAATTCTGCCCGGCTTGTGGCGGCAAAACAACCACAGCCAAAGACGATGAAGACGGATCTACAATTGTAAGATGCGATAACGAAAACTGTTTTGGTGTAAAAGCGAGAAAAACCACCCACTTCATCACTCAGTTAGAAATAGACAATTTTGGACCTCAGTTAGTAGACAGATTATTAGAGAATAAAATAATCAATCAGCCAGAAGATATACTTAAACTTACAGAAGCCCAATTAGCCTCAGTAGATAGAATGGGAATCAAATCGGCTTCAAAGATAGTAGCAAACATAAAGAAAGCTTCAGAAAAGCCTTTGTTCAGATTGATTTCTGCCTTTGGAATAAGCAACGTAGGGCCGGTAGTCAGCGAAAATATTGCCAAAACCGTACATCAATCTTTTGACGAATTTTTAGAAATAACTTCTGAAAAGCTTGTTAATATTGAAGGCGTTCAAGAAAAAATAGCTAACAATATAATAGACTTTATCAAGAATCCCAATAACCAATCTTTTATTTCTACAATCAAAAACTGGTGGCATGGTCCTAGCCAAGAACTGTTAGATTCTCAGAAAACAACCAATAAACTTGATGGTAAAAGCTTTGTTGTCACTGGAGAAGCAATTGTTCCAAGAAGAAAACTCGAAGAACTGATAAAGTCTTCTGGTGGACAAACCAAGAGTTCTGTTTCTGCAAAAACAGATTATTTAGTAATTGGCTCACTAGAAAATGACAGTTTTGTATCTACAAAAAAGAATAAAGCCCTTGAACTCGGAAAACCAATTATAAACGAATATGAACTATGCAAAATGGTTGATATTAATATAGATGAAATAAAATAATACTTGTTTATTAATAAAGTTGCAGAATAATCAAATTTGCGGTATTTTGTTTATTTGTAGTAATAAAAACTAATAGCGGAATGGTGTTTTATGGCTCTAAATGAAAAACTTTTTATACCTAAAAATATAGCATGCCCCATTTGTGGAACTTCATTTACTCGTTATAATTTAAGGAAAAAACAGTTCAGTCTTAATAAGCGCGATATAGATTACAGACCGACCTATCTAGGCAATATTACTCCTCGCTATTATAACGTCTGTGTTTGTCCAAACTGCTATTACGCTGCTGAAGACAAGTATTTCTGTCCTTCTATGACAGCAGAAGAAGCAAGAAAACACGCTTTGCTTGAAAGCCACAGATCTCAATGGGAAGCCGCAAGCCGTGTAAGAGCTGCTTCAAATGGTCAGCAAATTTGGAAAGACGTAGAATCAGAAAAACTCAAAGAGCTTACACCTGTTAATATTTCTATATTAAGACAGATAAAGCCACTATTAGACAGAGTTGCGACTGACTTAAAAAAGAAGAATAAACCAGTTAATGAACTGCAGAAAGAAGGCGACCTTGAAACTGCAATACGTTCATGGGAACTGGCAGCTATTTGCTATAAAGCAAGAAGAGCAAATCACAGAATTTTAGGTTATACTTATCTTCAAGGAGCCTGGACAGCTAGAGATGCTTATGATGAAACCCAGGATCCTGCATTAAAAGAAAGATATAAAGCCTTTGAAACAGCTTATTTAAAAGAAGCAATTTCATTTTTAAATATTACAAATCTTGCTACAGGTGTTGACGACGCTTTTATGCCTGATGGAACCAGAATTCCTAAGGAAAACATCCCACAGTCTCGTGTATTTGAAATAATGTATATTTTGGCTGGTGCCAACAGACTTCTTGGAAATATTCAAGAAAGCAATAAATTTTTGGAACAAATTATTTATGGTGCAAATGGTGCTCAAGGTGTTATTCTTTG
Organism: uncultured bacterium; assembly: GCA_900317935.1. Taxonomy (GTDB): domain Bacteria; phylum Muiribacteriota; class Ozemobacteria; order Ozemobacterales; family Ozemobacteraceae; genus RUG334. Next base: position 39,988 of record ONIU01000007.1, on the reverse strand, counting down.
GTTTGTAAATCAGGCTCGTGAAATGCGCCATGAAGATTCCGTCGATCGACAAACAGATGTATCTGATGAAACAGAAGTTGAAGATTATGACGGAGAAGAGGATAATAATGAAGAATAATAACAAAAACCGTTTCGGCGGTTCTAAAGTAACTATTGTTGTAATAGCATTATTAGTTCTAATAATTGCTGGAGCTTCTTTAGGTTACACCTATTTAACCGGTAAAGAATTACAGGAAAAACAAACAAAATATTGGAATCAAGCCTTTACTTTATTCAGTCAAAAACAGCCTGAATATGCTTATCTTCAACTTATAAATGCACGTTCGACTTTCAGTGAAAGCTTAGATTTTTACCGAAAAATAGCTACGGGTACATTCCTAACCAAAGCTGAAGTAAATGAAGCAATAGTTCTTATTTGCCAATCAGAAGCCTATGACAATCTTTTCAATCTTGAATCTGCCGAAAGTTGGATACAAAAAGCAAAAATGGAGATTGAAAATGTTGATGACGGTGAAACCAGACTAGAATTAGCAAATTATATTTCTAGAGCAGAAGCAGCAGATAAATTCTGTGCAGCTTACAGAGAATATATCGCTACAGAAAATCTTCCAGAAGAAAAGTATCAAGAATTAGTCAAGAACTCATTAAGAGTCGGAACTGATGCTATTAAAGCAAATGACTACGACTATACTATTTTTGAAATTCGTTTTCTTATAGCTTGTGGTAAAGCATTTGAAGAACCAGTTTTGGTAGGAGAAGCTCGTCAGCAGCTTTTCGATATCACTCAGTCTAAAGGCGAAGACGAAAAAACAAAGCTTCTTTGGAGTTTATTAAGAAATTGACATTTCGATATAATCCTCAATCGTTAGAAAAACAGGTCAGAAAATGGCCTGTTTTCTTTTCAGAAAACAATCTACATCTAGATATTGAAAAAAGACTAGGGCAACTTTCAGGAACAAATCCCACAGGTTGGTATGATCCTTATTCTGTAGAACTTCCATTTGAAAAGGATTTAATCTATGAATACGGTATGGATGCCTGCAGATTTGCTGTTATAAACTCTGGATATAAAAAACAGGCAGAAAGTTTTCTTGAACCTTCGTTCAAATGGATAGCCAAGTTTCATGAAATCTACTGTCATAGAAATAAAACAGATTCATTTAACCCAATTCCATGGTTAGAAGCAATTATTCAGATGCAAGACCATATCATCACTAGAAAAGCAGACAGGTTAGCTCTAGCTTTAGTTATGAAAGCTTTTAAAGAATCACCTCTCTCCTGCCAACTTACAGAATCAGATGAACTATTGATTGCATCCTGTCTATTCCCATTTATACCTATTTATGCAGCAAACTACTTCCCTAAGATATTAGAAATAAACTCAATAAAAAAAATAATTGAAAGCTTTACAGAGTATTCATGTGTTAAAATAGCTTTAGAAAAAGGCGGTTGGCATTGGCACGTCTTCATTAGAAAAAGCTTTGAGAATGCCCCTATCGATGAATTATCCAAAATAAGATGGATAAAAAAAGCAATAATAGGGAAAAATATTAACTTAAAAAAAGAGGCTGGAGGCATAAGAATTTGTTTTTCCTAAAAAGAGAAGAACAGATACAGGTTAGAATCCTAGTAGGCATAGTGCTGATAACAGGAATTCTATATACTTTTTTGTCTCCTAGTAATATTCCTTTAAATAAAGCTGTTTTAACAGGCAAAGATGATCTCGAAATAGACCTTGTGGCCCAAGACAATACAATTACCAATATTGAGGAAGTCACTCAAATAGGAAAAGCAACCCCAAACAAAATATACTTAAATAAATCACCTTTTGAAGATTTGCTTTGTGCCCCTGGAATAGGCCGAAAAATAGCAGCACAGATTATTGAAGAACGGAATCAATGCCCGTTTTATGATTGGAGAAACTTTCAAGATAGAATAAGAGGACTATCTTCTTTGCAGCTTGAAGTATTAAAAGATTCTGGAGTAAGGCTTAATCCCACTGAGAATTAAACCAATTTATGAAAAAGAAGAAAAAAAAAGAACCTAAAATATATAAATCCTATCCTGAAATACTTCCAATATTTGTTGCTGTTTTTATTGTTGGTATTCTGTTATCAGAACTGTTTTCCAGTGATTTATACATAGTCTGGTTCGGTCTTTCTCTAGCAACTTTGATTTTTTCCTTATTTATAAAATCAGAGAAAGCTATAACAATAAGTCTAATAATCTCCTCTTTAACAGCCTCCATGTTTTTTGGAGCCATAAGAAATAAACCAAGCTGGAATAAAACTGACCTTCTAATTTTAGACAATACATCAGGAACTCTTTATGGCAGGTATACAGGCGAATCATCTGTTTTAAGCAATAACCGCATAAGCTATGTTTTTACAGATTTAAGCTATTCAGATGCTCATCAAACAGTAGATATTCCTGTAAAAGTTAATTGTCATATGATTCTTAACAGACAAAGACTTTATCCAGAACAATACTATACAATGACAGGAAAACTACGAATTGTATCCTTTGATAAAGCACCTCAGTTTGAAGTAGCCAGTTTTACCTCAATAGAACCCAAACTTCCTTCTATAATGACTACAGCAAAAGAGTTTCAGCAAAAAATAAAAAGCAGTCTTACTTCTGTATTAAAAAAAGAACACTCTGCAATAGTAATAGGATTCTTACTAGGTGACACAAGCAGAATAACAGATAAAAATATATTTGTTGAAACCGGTATCAGCCATATTTTAGCTGTTTCTGGTCAGCATATAATGATAATTATTCTTTTTGTCGCATCGATTATGCACTGGTTTAAAATTCCGCCAATATCACGATGTGTTTCAATTGCTTTAATTCTTTCTTTTTATGCAATGGTTACAGTAGGCAGTCCCTCAGTATGGCGAGCCTTGATAATGTATCTTTCTGTTTCAACTATTTTTCTATTAGAATCCACCTCTTCACCAATAAGACCCATATCAATTGCAGCATTGATTATGCTTATTTATGAGCCATCCCTTTTACATAATGCATCTTTCATTCTAAGTTTTACTGCAGTATTATCAATTATTTTTCTGAGTCCTCCTTTCAAATTCCTTCTTGATATGCTGCATTTGCCTGAATCTATAAGCAGATATCTATCGGTTACTTTTGCAGCAAATCTTGGAATAATGCCTATGGGAGCTTATATATTCGGAACTGTTTCTCTATCCAGTCTATTTGTTAATCCGCTTATATTATGGTCATTTACTTTTATACTGCCCTTAGGTTTTATAATTGCTTTTCTTTCTATGTTTTCTATTTCAACAGTTCTTTTGAATTCTGGATTTTCAATTCTTTTAGATACTCTAATAAGCTTTTTAGAATATGTTAGAAATATCCCCGGAATGTATTTTTATGTTGGAAATATCAGCAGTTTAACTATTTTATTAATATATTCAGCCATGTTATTTATGGTTTCTATTTTCAATAAATGGCAAATAAAATACATTGAATCAATCACTCGCAAACCTGCTTTAGAAAAAATACCTGTTACCAATCTTCCAAGTAAAAAAACAGCGGAAATAGTCATAGATAAAAATTCAAAAGCAATCAGTACACTTTTAGGCAAAAACGAAGTTCATAACAAAAGACTGAAAGAAGAAATAAAGAAACCTTCGAATCCATTGAAAAACAATGAAATAGTCGAAGCTATAGATGAAATGATAACAGGTTTAAAACGAATCAAAATAGATAATCAGGAAATAACCGATGATTTGATTCCGGTAAATAATCTTAATATTGACAGCCAGAATCTGTATTATCGCCTTTTGAATATGGATGAAGAACTGTTTATAAAAGAACCGGAAAGACTGCTTCAAGCCCATGTATTTATGTTGGCAATACCTGGTTATGAGTTGTTAAACAGAATTAACTCAGATTTAGAAACTCCGATTTCAAACGACATACTGTTTATTGATTCAAAAGTTAATGACCGTTATTTTGCCGTTGCTATCCTAGCAGATTCAATAATGAACTCAGATATTTCAGAGAAAATAGCTGATTCCCAATTAAAAGAAATCATAAAACAGGGGCAAAACTGGTTCGGGGTTGCCCAAAAGCTATTACAGCAGATTTTGGATGATAAAAACTTTGAAGATTCTATTCATCAGCATATTATTCTAAGAAAAGAGTTAATAAAATGGTGTTGGCAATTTGTTAAATATGATAATATTTTGAAACTCAGAAAGAAGAAAACACTTAGGTAAAATATAAAATGTTATGTAAACTTATCTTTTTTTCAATTCCGTTCTTTAGCTTTTTAATTTTTCAACAGTTGCACAGAGTACCCTCTTATTTCTTCTCTGTTATTTACTGTCTTTTCACTATTTATTATTGCTTTATACCTAAAAACAACCTGCCTAAAATATTAAGAAAGTATAGAAATTATTTTAAAATAGGTAGTTCAATTGCCTTTTCTTTCATAATGATCATAACTACCTTTCCGATTGGCGGTTACATGACTGTTCCGCTAATAATGCCCCATTCAACAGAAAAAGCAGATGCAGTATTAGTCTTAGCTTCAGGAGCGTCACCCGCTGGTGAACCAAATTTATCAACATATCAGAGAGTAATACATGGTGCAAAATTAATAAAAAGCGGACAAGCAAAGCATCTTTATATAAGCACAGGATTTAGCGAATTAAATGGTTTCAAAGAATATTATGCAGTAGCCTCATTGACCAAAATATTAGATATTCCACAAGATAAAATTACTATTTTCAAAAGTGAAGAAATAATAACAACAGCTACAGAAGCTCTTTATGCTAAAAAACAGCTTGAAGCAAAAGGGATAAACAAAATACTGCTTACTACAAGCAACGCTCATATCTATCGTTCCTGCTTAACTTTTGAAAAGCTTGGTTTTAAAGTTCTCCCCGCTCCAAGTCATAATAAAATTACAACAGTATACGCTGATGACAATTACTCTATGTTCAGAGCAGCCATGCATGAATGGATAGGATTATGCTGGTATTATATCAGAGGCAGAATATAACTTAAGCTATTTATAAAAGGGAATTAAAGAATAAATCTTAAAAGCTAATTTAAAATCTTCTTCTTTAACCCATTCATCTATTTTATGAGCCATTTCTTCATAACCAGGTCCCAAACCTAATGTTGGAATACCGGCTCTGCTTGCACTATAAACTCCATCAGTAGAAAAAGGCCAAATCTTGTTTACCGGTTCTTGTCCTGTAATAGCTCTACAAGAGCTTTCTACAAGTTTAAAAAAGTCTGATTCAATCTTAGTTTCCCATCCAGAATGTTCTGAAACCCATTCGCTTTTCTTGCCTGTATAAGACTGACCTCTATAAACGAACTGACTACATTTGGTTCCTTCGGGCCATATTCCGGACTTTTCCAAAGACTCACAAACAGTTTTCATACTTTGTCCCAAAGCCAATCTTCCTGTAACATAAGCCATGGCTCTATCTGGAACAAAACTCCTGTTCTTTGGCCAGCTTTCTACAGAAGCAACCGCCAGTGTTGTTCTTTTAAGAGTATTTTCAGCACCTAACCCATATTTTGCTCTTTCGTCTAATTCATATTTTTCCACAGCTTTCAAAACATCTGCCAATTTATAAACTGCGCTAACAGCAGTTTCTGGAACAGAGGTGTGAGAACAGACACCAGTTGTTTCAACACACATTTCTAATTTGCCACGCTGCCCTCTAGAAATCTGCATTTTAGATGGTTCACCCAACAAAACCATATCAGCTTTTAGACCAAATTCCTCAAAAATATCTTTGAAAGCCATTCCTTCACTAACTTCTTCTTCTGTAACAAAACAGCCAAGTAAAACAATATTTCTTTTATAATATTCATCTAACTTTTTAGAAATCACTAATGAATAGGCCATCGCCGCAAGAGCACCCTTCATATCACAAGTTCCGCGGCCATAGATTTTTCCATCTCTTCTGACAGCTTTAAAAGGGTTATCGGTCCATTCATCAGCATTATCCGCAGTTACCACATCCATATGAGCATTATAGATTAGAACTTTATCATTATTTTCTCTAGCTGTTTTTAGTATATTTTTAACCCATTCCTTGGAATTCCCGGCCGCCACAAACTTATCTTTGTTGAATGAAGCAGAAACAGCAAGCACACTACCCCTTGAATCGGTGAAAGCGGGAATATCATTCTTTTTAAAAAAATCCAATAATAATTCTGCACAATCACCTTCATGACCAGAATAAGATTTACATGCAATAACTTCTGTCAATAATTCTACAGTTTTTTCATAGTATTCTTCACAAATTCTATTTACTTCATCTACTAAATTATTAGCCATATTAGCCCCCATTTTTTTTAAACTTTATACTCTTGATTGGTAACTGTCAACTATGAGAATTATTACTGGTAGCCTGCAAACATATAGCTGATAACAGTAGCGAGTGAGACGCTTAGCTGTGAGACACTTTGTTGTGATACGGCGACTAACGCCGCCTGTGGTAATTGTTAATTAGTTGGAATTGTTTAAAAAGCTAAAATCGTGACTAAAGATTGTGAAAAGATGCACATTTTGCAAAAAATCTCAGCAAAACATGTAAAATTCTGATATAATCTTATGCAAAAATTAATTAGCATAGGAGTTCGAAATTTCCCATGTTTGGAGATACTCTGAAAATCCAGAATATCAGCGAAATTGCTGATTTAGATGCTATTATATTTGAACAAGCTGGTAAGGTTACTAAATTAAATTATCAGCAGTTTGAAGAAAAATCACAAGAAATAGCAGAAGTTCTTAATAGAGTTGCCATTAATAGAGGTGAAAGAGTCCTCATGGTAACTGAAAATCATTTGTTTTGGATGCCTATTTTTATAGGTATAGCCAGTTCTGGCAGAATTGCTGTTCCATTAGATGGGAATACAGCATTAGACAGATTTCAGTCAATATTAGCAGACAGCAACCCAGCTGTCATTATAATGATGCGCAAATATTCTCAGAGATTCAATCAATATATCCCTGAAGATTATAAAGCCAAATTTATATTCGAAGACGAATACGAAATATTAGTTAAAGGTAACAGCACATCCCATGCTCCTGCAGACAGAGAAGTTAAACCTCACGATATAGCTGCTCTAATGTATACCTCTGGGACAACTGGCAGACCAAAAGGAATTATGCTTAGCCATAGAGCCTTGATTGAATCTGCAAAAAATGCAAAAAATCTCGTTCATTGTGTACCAAGAGATAAAATTGTTACTATATTACCTTTTAGCCATGTTTTTGCATTAGTAGATTCTGGAATCACCCCGTTATATTGGCATTGTACCAATATATTATGCAATACTCTCAATCCGGCAGAAATGTTCGGTTTGATAATGAAGTATCAATCCAGATTCTTGCTTGCTGTTCCTAGACTATGCGATCTCTTAGCTCTGTCTTTCATGCAGAATCCAGATTTTAAACTGCCACCAATAGATATAGTAGTTGGTGGTGCAGCTCCAAATCCCAAAACAATTATGTTCCTTGCTAGCAAAGGCGTTAAGATCTCCCAAGGTTTTGGTATGACCGAAACCGCAGCAGGTATTATATTTAATGGTGGTGATTGTCCTCCAAATTCTATTGGTAAACCATTAGAAGTAGTTAAAGTCAAAATCAATAATCCTGTTAATGGAGTTGGAGAACTTCTGATTTCTTCACCGACTTTGTTGTCCGGTATATACAATCAACCAGAATTAGATCAGACTCTGTTTGAAGATGGCTATTTTAAAACAGGCGATTTAGCTTCTATTGACGAACAAGGTAATATTTATATTCGCGGCAGAGCCAAAGAAGTTATTATCTCTGGTTCCGGTGTAAATGTTTATCCTGATGAACTGGAAGTAAGACTCGGCACTTTGAAATATGCTGAAGAATACTCTATTTTCGGCATAGTTCTTGATGGCCTTGAAGTTCCAGCTTTTGCATTTGTTCCAAGAAAAGGCGTATTTGAAGGTAAAGCATCAGAAGATGTATTAAAGTATGTTGAAGCTGACCTTAGAGCTCAAACAGAAGATTGGCCAGAACCAGAAAAAATCAGAAAGATATTCATGCTTGGCTCACCTCTTCCACGTTCTGCCAGCACAAAAGTTAAACGCTTTGAATTAGCAGAAGCTTTGAGCGGAAAAGAACATAAACCTGCAGAAACTGGTCCAAAGCAAGAAGAAATTAGTTCTGCTCCAAGAAATGAACAGCTTTTCGAAGCTTTCAGACAAGAAATAGCAAACTTCTTAAAAGCTGACTATCACAAAATTAAGCTTTCTACAAGATTAGACTCTTTCATTCAGCTTGATTCTCTTGGAATCATAGCTATGCTTCTTAAGCTGGAAAAACGTTTCGGTATTTCCTTCAAAGAGCTGATAGGCAGTTCTGTAGAAACTTTTGACGATTTGTTCTCTTTCTTAGCTACTAAGGTTGACACAAGCAAAATGTCAGAAGTAAACCGTTCTGAAACTGCTTCAAACGAAGATATGCCTCCGCTTCTTGATTATTCATTAGAAGCTATTGAAGCTAGACAAAAATTCATAAGAAATTACACTGGCAATCAGAATTTTGCTCTTCCAAAACCAGATGACCCAGAAGCTTACTGTGGTAACATAGAAGGTTTTGCCGGATTTGTAACATTACCTATAGGCATTTGTGGACCTCTTAAAGTTAAAGGCGAACATGCAAATGGTGATTTTTATGTTCCATTAGCTACTACGGAAGGCGCTTTGGTATCTTCTGTAGCACGTGGTTGTCAGATTATAACTATGTCTGGCGGTGCAGAAGTTCGCATACTCGAAGATAGTTTGATAAGAACTCCAGTATTTGAATTTGCTACCCTTTCAGACTTAGAAAAATTCTCTGAATGGATAATAAACAACTTTGCAAGCATCAAAAAATCTGCTGATGCAACTACAAAGTTCGGCAAACTTCTAACTATTGAACAGTATCCTATAGGAACCCAGCTTGTATTAAGACTAGTCTATTCTACTGGTGACGCTTCTGGTCAGAACATGACTACCATAGCCACTAGAGCAGCTATAGATTATATTCTTAATGCATATGATGGCTCAATCTATGACTGGTTCTTAGAATCCAACCTTTCTGGCGATAAAAAAGTTAACTCCGTTAACTTCACAAGAAACCGCGGAAAGAAAGTTGTTGCAGTAGTTAGAATACCTGCAGATTTAGTTAAACAGTTCCTGCATACTACTCCAGAAAGAATTATCCGACTTGGTGAATTAACCATGATTACTTCATTACAAGCTCATTCTTTCGGAGTTCAAGCTCATTACGCCAATATGCTGGCAGCAGTTTATATAGCCGCTGGACAAGACCCAGCATGTGTTGCAGAATCTGCTTGTGGTGTTACCTATATGAAGCTTATAGACGGAGCTCTGCAGATAAGCGTAACTTTACCAGACATTATGGTAGGCACTGTTGGTGGCGGAACTAGACTTCCAACCCAAAAGAAATGCTTAGAAATAATGCAGTGTGCTGGTCCTGGTAAAGCTAAGAAACTGGCTGAAATTCTTGCTGCAACTGTTCTTGCTGGTGAAATATCAATCACAGGTGCTATGGCATCAGATGAATTCACTAACGCACATGCTAAATATGGCAGAAACGGTGGCTTAAACAAAAAAGAAGCCTAAATACTAAAAACAATAATTAAAAACCCAAAACTCAAAGTTTCATATGAAACTTTGAGTTTTTTATATATAAATTAATTATAAAAAAGAATCAGCAATTAGACTATTTGCTAATTGCTGATTCTTATCAGTCTATATAGTAAAAGTATTATTTACCTTTTTTTACGACAATTTCTGGATCAATAATATAAAAATCTTCAGTCATTTTAACAGTCGGATTTATATTCTTCCAAGATTGAGTATAGTTTGGAGAAGAGCATTCAAAGGCAACATAAAGGTTTTTCCCGTCATATTCCATATCTTCAGAACCACAAGAATATTTTACTGTCTTAACTGATTTTTTAAATATCCCGCTTCCTAAGCCCCAAGCATCAACTGTAAAACTTTTATCACAGCCTGCAGGAGAATAAGTAAGTTTCTTACTTTCTGTATTTAATGGGTTTTTGTACATTGCCAATCTTGAATTAATTGGTCCCATGGATATAGATAAAGCAACGTATTTACCACAAAAAGCCAATCCCTGAACAAAGTCATTTATTGCAACAACCACATCGGGCTTATGTGCATATTCAGTATCATCGCCATCTTTGTAAGAATATTCTTCTGTTGAAGTAGGATAACCATCAGAATCAACAAGATAACCGGCTACCCATGCATTTTTACCCATAATCTTATGATGCTTTATTGGACTATATTCTTTACCGATTCCCTTTGCAAAATCCCCAACCCAGATATACTTTCCATCAAAACTTACGAAACTGGCTTTGCTGTCAACATCATAATCAGCCATTGCAGTCAATCGATATGAAGGAAGAGCATCGAAACTATCAGGCAAGCCATCTTCAGCTACAGCTTTTGTCTTATTATCAGATATAAAATTAATGATTTCCTGAGTGCTGAAACCATAGATACATCTTCCAGAAGCTACCCAGACATATTTGCCTGCTACAGCAACACCGCCGGCGTGACCAGTATAAGGTTTACCGTTTTTTTTGTATAATGGAAAACGCTTAATTGGCTTACCAGTTTTTCTATCAATAACTACCAAATGAGAAGGCTGATCGCTTTCTTTTGGATAATACGACAAAAGGATATATCTAAAATATGAACCATTCGGCTGTTCACTTGGTTCCATTACCTTTTCAGGCAAATAAGCAATACCTTGGCAAATCATTTCTTTACTGTCATGCCCAGGTATGAAAATAGCCTCTTTTACATAAGAAGGAAGTTTACCTTTATTAAATAGAGTATTAATCTTACTAGTAGCATTGCTATAGCAGTCTTTTACCCCTTCTTTTACGTTCCCAGCCTTGTCAACTACAAAATCTTTAACATCTCCAGCTTTGTCTACAACAAAATCTTTAACGTCACCGGCTTTATCTACTACGAAATCCTTTGCTTTACCAGCTTTTTCTGCAACTCCGTTTTTTACTTTTGTAAAAATGCCATCTTCATCAAAGGGTGAAGCAAAACAATTATTTACTGAACCATTAAAAAGCATCAAAGATGCAATTATCATTAATGATTTATAAAAACTATTTTTCATGAGCTTTTTCTCCTTCGTAATAGAATATACCTTGTTTCTATGGGTTTAGTTTAAAACTAATTGTACATTAAAACAACATCTAAAAAAAATAATGGCCAATCTATAAGACTGACCATTGTTTTTTATTTATTCAATTAGATTATTTTACTATTGCCTGAGGATTAAACAGATAAAAATCATCCGTTATCTTGACTAGTGGGTTCAATCTCCATTTTGTTTTATAATTCTTAGAAGAGCATTCAAAGGTTACATAGAGATTTTCACCATCATATTCCAAGTCTTCTGCACCAGCTGGTAAAGTAACAGTTTCAATCCAGTTTTTCTTGTCAGCTAATTCCCAAGCATCAACAGAATATCTTCCATGCTGTCCTTCTGGGTCATAAGTAATTTTTTCGCTGTCTGTTTTTAATGGATTCTTATAAAGAGCTAATTTTGAATTTGTAGCACCATAAGAAACAGTTAAAGCAATATAATCGCCGCATACAGCCATGCCCTGAACAGATTCACGCATTGCAATTACGGCATCTGGCTTGTGAACAGTTTCTGAATCATCACCATCTTTATAAGTATATTCAACGCTTGAAGTTGGATAACCATCAGAATCAACTAAATATCCTGCAATCCAATTGTTTCTGCCCATAATTTTATGATGCTTTACTGGTTTATAATTGCTTCCCTTCGTAAAATCTCCAACCCAAATATATTTTCCATCAAAACTTACAAAGCTTGCTTTGCTGTCTACAGAATAAGTCTTAACTGCTGTCAAATCTTTGCCGGGCAGCTTATCCATGCTCTTTGGAAGACCGTCAACAGCTTTAGCCTTAGTTTTATCATCCTTAATAAAATCCATTATTTCCTGAACATCAAATCCATAAATAGTTCCGCCGGAAGCTACCCATAAATACTTTCCGGCTACAGCAATACCGCCGGCATGCCCTGTATAAGGTTTTCCATTTTCTTTATATAAGGCATAACGTTTTACAGCTTTCTTGGAAGCTCTGTCTACAACCAATATTTGCGAAGGCTGATCACTATTTTTAGGGTAATACGATAAAAGAACATACTTGCAATAAGAACCATCACCCTGTTGATCCGCATCCATAACCGTTTCTGGTAAATAAGCTATTCCCTGACAAACCATTTCTTTACTTTCATGACCTGGCAAGAAAATTGATTCTACGATATAGTCTTTATTTTTCTTGGTAATGGAACTAACAGCTCCTGATACCTTATTATAACCGCTTACAGCCACATCTTTAACTGCTTTTGCACCGCCTACAACTACTTTTGCACCTTTTTTAGCTATTTTCCCTACAGAAGACCAAAAGCCGCTTTTTTCTTCTTTGGTATCGTCTGAATTTTTAGAAACAGCAACATCTTCTGTTTTATTTGTAACACTAATACTTGAGCTTTCTTCAAAAGGAGAAGCATAACCGGTTCCACAATAACTGTCATTGTATTAGAGATTTAGTTTATTTTTTATGTACGAATTTATAACCAATAAGAAGATAGTATGTTTGCAAGAGCTACTATTGGTGCTGTATCCATTCTAAACAACCGTTTGCCAAGCCAAATAGTCTTCCAGCCAGAATCTTTAAAGAATTTTACTTCAGAATCAGAAAAACCACCTTCAGGACCAGATATTACCCATATTTTTTTTATATCAGAAGGAATATCTTTTAATCCAGATACAGAATAATTCATATTTTCTTCATACAAAAAAAGCGGAAGTGTCGTAGAATCAGGCTTAGAAATATTAAACAGTTTTAAAGGCGCTGCAACACTCGGTAACAAACATCCGCCACACTGAATCATTGCTGTTTCAGCAATCTTTTGCCAACGCTCAAGTTTATTATCACTTGCTTCTTTAACAATACAATGCTCGCTAATCAAGGGAACAATTTTTCGAACCCCCATTTCTACAGCTTTTTCAATAACCCATTCCAATCTATCACCTTTAGAAAGAGCTATAAATAAAGTTACATCAATGTCTGGCTCTCTATTCGGCTCATACCAGGAAACGATAGAATAATCTCCATCTTTTTCTAAAACAGCCTCTGACTCTTTTCCGCAACCATCAGTAATGACAAACTTATCTCCAGGTCTTAATCTTAAGACCCGTTCAAGTCTGTGGCGATTGTCTTTGGTTAGTTTTCCGTCAGGATTAACTTCTACTATTCGACTATGAGGAACCATGTTTTTAAGTTACAAGATATAAGTTACAAGTTACAAGATATAAGTTACAAGATATAAGATTTAAGACTTAAGAATTAAGAATTAAGAATTAAGATACAAGACTTAAGACGCAAGATGTAAGATACAAGATACAAGATATAAGATATAAGATTTAAGACACAAGACTCAAGCTATAAGCTACAAGAATTCTTATGTCTCCATACATATATGGTCTTGTGTCTAACTCTTAAATTTCAACTCGTTCAGCATCTTCCCAAAGTTCTTCCAAACCATAGAACTTTCTAGCATTAGGCTGGAACACATGTAAAACAAAATCACCACCGTCTATCAAAAGCCAGTTTGCCTGTGGGTCATTTTCTGTTTTCAAACCTTCTTCCGGCTTCTTTAAAAGCTTACCAACAGCATCAGCCAAGGTCTGAGCATGAGTAGTAGAATTGCCTGTAGCAATTATAAAGAAATCAGTATAATTAACAAGCTTTCTGACATCTAATACAACAAGATTTTCTGCCTTTTTATCTTTTAAAGTTTCTATAACTATTTTTATTAATTCTGGAATATCAGCCATTATAATTACCCTAACACAAATTAAACTCTAAATACTGAGTGAACATATCTGCCAAACATGTATTTCTTTTCTTCAACGTAATCATAACCTTTTTTTACTGCTTCAATATTGAGTTCGATTACTTCTTTATTTTCATCTTTCAACAGATATCTTATAGAATTTTCTATTTCTTCTACGGTTACAAGTTTACTGAATTTTGCATAAGCACCGGACATAACCATATTTGCCGCTTTTTGCTCACCCAAATCAGCAGCTATTTCTGTAGCTGGAATTTCAACTAGTCTTATATCATCGCGAAATTCCTGACGGTCTATTAATGAAGAGTTATACATCAACATTCCGCCACCTTTTATTTTCTGATTGAATTTATTAACAGAAGTCCTATTCATCGCAATTACAGTATCTGGTACAGTAATCATTGGAGATGCGATTTCTTTTTCAGACATAAGCAACGCACAATTAATAAGACCACCCTTAGGTTCAGAACTATATGAAGGAACCAATGAAACATTTTTCCCTGCACGCATTCCAGCTTCTGCCAGGACATTACCCATAAAGAAAATGCCGTGTCCGCTGAAGCCTGCCAAAATTACTCTTTCTACTGTTGAAGACATTTTATTCGCTCCTTTTAAAATCTTTGTCAGGCTTTTTCAACGCCGTGTTTATCTACAAAAACCTTTGCAGGCAATTCTGCCAGCAATTCTTTTACTTCTTTGCTTTCTTCATCATCAGAAATAGGGAGTATTTCTACAAAAGAAAAACCTTTGTTTTCCAATTGAAGCTTAAAAGCATTTTGAATAGCTTTTACAGCTGCTTTATTATCTTTTTCTGAAGCAATGACTCTTGTTATATAAACAGGCTTATTTAAACCAGAAAGCATTTCACAAATCTTAATACGGCTTTCTTCTGTATTGCTCAATCCGCAGTTTCCTGAATTTGCATATATAACGCTAATATTTTCACCACGGTTTGCAGCGTGTATAACTTCAGAAATACCAGCGGCGGCCAAGTCTATATCATTCTGATAAGTAAAAACCAATGCTTTCGGTCTTACTCTTTTAATTCCAGAAGCTACAGCAGGCGCACAGCCTGGAACAGACTGGCAAAAATCAAAATCGAAACCATCATAAATAAAAGCTCCGCAGCTTACAGGAGCTATTCCGACAATTCCTGATTGTGGAGCAACAGCATCAACAGCTTCTACAATCATTGTTTGTATTGAATCTGGTTGAAAATTCATAGTCATATCTATAGCTCCTTTCAATCTAAGCAAACAAGTTTACTTACTTCGTTAAATATTTCAAAATCAGAAGGTACAGCGCCACCGGTTCTACCGAAGAAATAAACAGGCTTTGCTCCGTTAACAGCCATTTTTACATCTTCAACCATTTGACCGCATGACATTTCTATAACCATGAATTTTTCTGTATTTTGAGAAAGTTTTTTAAATGCCTGGGTTGGGAAAGGCCACAAAATCTTTGGTCTTGCCAATCCAGCCTTAACACCGCGTTTTCTGCATTTTTCAACAACAGTCTTAAGGAGTCTTGCTATAATTCCATAACCAACCAGGACTATTTCTGCATCATCACACATATATTCTTCAATGGCCGATTCTTTGTTTTCCTGAGTGAAATGATTGCCAATTACCTGATATTTTTGATACAAATGCCAGTTATGTTCTTCTAATTCATCTTGAACTGTAAAAGTAGAAGCACAAACATTCTTATTATGCTTATTTGTTCCAGGAAGTCCCAAAGCCCATTTCTTACTGTCTATATCATAATCTAAGGGCTGTTTTGGTAGCTCAACAGGTTCCATCATCTGGGAAACAATACTATCAGCCAATATTAAAACAGGAGTTCTAAATCTGTCAGCATAATTGAATCCGGCTATGGTCATGTCTACCATTTCTTGAACAGAACAGGGAGCGAAGACTATATTTCTGTAGTCACCATGAGTACCCCCTCTGGTAGCCTGCCAATAATCTGCTTGTGCAGGACAGGAAGCTCCAGCAACAGAACCTCCGCACATAGTATTTACAATTACGCAAGGTAATTCAGATGCAGCTATGCCAGAAATACCTTCTTGTTTAAGACTCATACCGGTACTGGAACCAGAAGTCATAACTCTTGCTCCAGCTGCAGCAGCTCCATAAACCATATTAATTGCTGAAATTTCGTCTGCCGCCTGAACAAAAGTTCCATCTACTAAAGGGAGATGCTTAGCCAAATAAGCTGACAATTCAGCTTGTTGAGCAACTGGAGATCCAAAATAATATCTGCAACCAGCAAGAATGGCTGCTTCAGCTAATGCTTCACAACCTTTCATCAATCGCTTAGCCATTGATAAAACTCCTTCGAATATACTTATTATGTTAAGTTTCAACCTTAAATTATAGCATATTCAAAAAGAAGTATCTATTATTTTATGTACACAGCTTATTTTTCGCCTAAAGATTGTTTTGTCTGTTGTATGCCATCTATCATAGACTTGGCTTCTTCGGCCAATTTACTTTTAGGGGCAGCATTAATTGTTTTCTGATAATAGGATACTGCTTTGTCATAAGCCTCTGTATCTCCAGCAAACCCTTTATCCATCCAAGCAAGACCTAAATGATAATTATACTCAGGATTATTGCCATCTTTAGAAAGGGCCTCTTCATATTTAGCAATAGCTTCATCCAGCTTTCCTTTTTTATACAATTTATAACCCTCTGTGTGACTTGCTGCTGCCTGAGTTTTATCTTCTTTTGCTAAATCAGTATTCTTATTTGAACCTTTTTGATTACTTTTATTCTTAATTTTAGCCCAAACATCATTATTTTCAGCTTCAGCTTTTTCTTTTTCTTTAGCTTCTCTTTCCTGGCGCTGCTCTTCCTCATATTTCAATTCAGCAAGACGCATTTTTTCCTGTTCCTGCCATTTATCCAACCCATCAAAAAACGGGGCCAATCTTGCCGCATATTTTCCAGGGTTCTTTCTAAATGGTTTTAATACTGTTTCTGCTTCTTCATAAAGCCCGTTAATATACTGTAAAGTTCCATAATAATAACGCGTTTCCAGATCATTTGGATTATCGGCAAATCTAATAGAATAAACCTTATTGCCATCATCAATCAGACCTTTATCATCTTTTGAAGCTAAGGTAGGATCCTTCATCAATAATTCATAATATTTATCTAATGCAGCACTCAGTCCCTGATTCCTATAAATGTCAAAAACAGGCGCAAGTTGACTATTTTCAATTGCAAAATGTTTATCAAACCTGGCCTTAGCTTCCTCTTTATTTTTTTCAATATTATCTAATATTTCTTTTTTTTCATTAAACGCCTGATCACTCTTAACAAGAAGCCTTTTCTCTAAGTTTTCTTCAATAACTTTATTCTCAGGAATAACCAATCCATATTCTCTATGTTTCGTAGCAGAAGCAATACCAGCAATAGTCTCAGCTATTATAGGATCAACCAAATCAGGCTTAACTGTTTTGCCAGCATTACCTAACAATTTCTGAAGTTCTTTGACTCTCGGATGATCTGGAGCCTGCAAAGAAGCTTCTATCAATAACTTTCTTGCATTAGTATAGTCTTTTTTGTCTATATATATCTGGGCAAGCCAAATTCGAGCTTGAAAATTACTTCTATCTATAATTAAAACATTTTCAAATTCTAAAGCGGCTTCGTTTAGCTTTCCTCTTCTATAGCAAGCTTTACCCGTTTTTAAAAAGCCTTCAACATCATCGTCTGTCTGAGCATTAAGACTTACATTAGATAATAACAACAACAAACAACATAACAAAAATAACGATTTATTAGAGGTAATCATTTAATCGTAGTCTGCTGCCTTATAGTGACTATTTTAAATTTAGGTTTTGTTTTAGTTTTAAAAACATGCAGCTGAGGTCCTGTATAACCTATTCCGCCTGCTGCTATTATTTCTAATACTCCATCCCCATCAAGATCTGCAAAAGTTAATGGAGCTATAGTTTTTCCTATGTATTTTGGGAAACCTTCCAACATTTTTCCTTCAACATTCAAAGCAATAACACATCCTGCCTGGTCTCCAGTATAAGAACCGTTATTACCAGAAAAAACAATTTCAGGAATTCCATCTCCATCTAAATCAATAATACTTGGTGCACTGTAGATAGAATAGCCGCATTCATAGGGCCAGCCCTTTTTGAGTTTTCCTTTCTTATCGCAGACAATAACCTTTCCATCGCATTGAGCAATAACGATATCGTCTATTCCATCTCCATCCATATCTGCAATTCTTGGAGCACCGTGAGAAGCCTCAGTAAGTTCAAACTTGGTTTTTAGTTCTCCAACATCGTTCCACATCTTAAACACACCAGTTGAACCGGTAGGGTCTGTTGTAAATATTTCAGGAATTCCATCTCCGTCTATATCAGATGCATCTATAGCGAACGGCCATTGAGAATTTGTCATATTGGAAGCCGACATCCACGAATTTTTAATTCCTCCAGTATTATCAAAAACAACAACCTTTCCACTGTTATCTTTAACGATTACTTCCTTTATTCCGTCATTATCTAAATCAACAGGAACAGGAGACGCCTGAACAGCATGATCCATTTTGAAAATGCATTGAGGCTGACCACTGCTGTTTAATTGCACTACTTCTCCAGAACCGGAATTAACTAATACGCCATTATCTGTAACTATTGGCGGTGATGAAAGAATTTTTCCTCCTGTATCGTATTTCCAAAGTGCTTTTCCCTTAGAATTTAAACAATAAACCGTACCTTCCATCGTTGATACAAAAACATTCATTTTGCCGCTGCCGTCAATGTCTGTTACCTCAATTCCAGCAGTAATAGGACCGTTAACCTGCGATGGCCAATAAGGAGGTCTAAAAATTTCTTTACCAGATGCAGAAAAAATATGAACTTTTCCATCTGTTGCGCCAAAAATCATATCCTTTTTGCCGTCACCGTCAACATCATTTATTATTTTTACTTGTCCGTAAATATCACCATTTACTTTTGCTGAAAATTCATCAATTTCAGCAAAGGAGGGCATAGTATTTCCAAATATCATTAGACCAACAACAAAACATTCAATTATACGCTTAATTTCCATATCTCCCTCCTGTAAAATTAATAAACTACATTATCGCGAATAACTCTTAAAATAGTTTTAATTTCTACTACATTACCTGTTTTTTTAGTATAACCTTCAACTGTTACTTCCCACACATCAAATTCACCAATAACTCTGCCCTTAACTACATGTTTAACATTCTTGTATTCAGCACCATCCATTTTGAAAACCTCTATAGATTTTACTCTATAACCACCGTCTTCAAATTCTTTGTTGAATTCTTCCGGATTATACTCTTGCCGTCTCATGTCTGTCTTTTCGCCACGCTGACAAACATTGCACATATGGATTTTTACTTTTTCTATTCCAGCCTGAGCAAAATTTCTAGCTCTTAATCGTTGGGATTCTACCCAAAGCATATCTGTATTCATTCTGGAATTAAACCAATAGGCTATTCCCATTAAGCCAAAAATACCAAGCAAGAATAAAGTCACGAAAGCAATAAATCCACTTCTTCTTTTATTATACATATTTTTCATAAATCCCGCTTGTCAACGTACACAAAATCTGTTTCCAGTCTTACAGCAAAGTCTACGTCTCTCTTCATTTTATTTACTGGGTCATTTACTGATAGTTTAACAAATATTTGCTTTATATCTGTTGGGTCGTTATCTACAGCAAAAGCTGTAACATTTTCCAAAACAGTTTCTGTAGTTGTCTGTCCGGCATTATTTCGAACATCTCTTTGAAGTTTATTATTTTTCAGATAGTACATAATATTATAAATATCAGTTATATCTAAATTTGAATCTATGACAAATTCCAACTCATCTTTATTAACATCAGGAGCTTGAGACTTTCTAATAAAAATCTTTCTAGGCTTGGGCTCTCCTGATTGTTCATTTTTTATAGCATAACCATAATGAGTATTTACTACTAATACAGGATTAATTCGCTTTATATCATAAAAAATTCTTCTAATAGCTAAAAGAACTTTTTGGTTGAAATCCATATGCTTCTGCCCAAATTTCATGGTTGTAAGATTACTTCTTAACACAATTATTAAAACGGTAGAAATACAAGCTATAATCAGTACAGAAACAGCCAGTTCAACAAGACTGAAACCAGATTTTTTCATATCAATTAAACCTCGTTGAAGTCTTCATGGTCTGCCAATTTATATTAGCTCTATAATTTGTCAAACTATAGTTTTTCTTAATTCCATTTTCTTCCCAATGAACTTTAATATCAATCTGATATAAGTTTTCTTCAGGCTCTCCAGTCCTGAGAATAGTATGGCCTTTAGCGACATCAATTTTTAATTTTGCATAAGCTTTATACTTTTTAACCAGTTCAGCTGGCAAATAGAGACCTCTATCGTTATCAGAAGGAATTGTTATATCGACAGGCAGACCTTGCCATAAAAAAGTATCGCTTCTAACAGTATCCATAATATTTTGTGCGGCTACAGCTACTTGAAAAATCAAACCACCACTTTCTATCGTTCTTGTTCCAGTCATGAAAAGAGTTAAAACAGGCAGAACTCCAACCCCGATTATAAATATAGCCAACAGAATTTCAACAAAAGTTACAGCTTTTCTACTCTGCTTCAATATACTCATCTGCCTCTCCTTTTTCTGTCTTCTGCTTCAGGAGAAATAAAAGCATTTTCATGTTTTGCAAACCCTTCAAGATACTTTATTCCTTCTGCAGCATTCTGAGCAGCTTGAGTTCCAGGATATTTCTTTATTATCTCTTTATATAATTTTAATGCAGCTTCATTATTCTTACTTCTAAAATAAATTTCAGCAATACAAAGTTCAGCAATACTAGCCTCTTCACCTTCAGGATATTCCTTTAATATATCTTGAAAAACAGACATTGCTTTGTCAAAATCACCAGACTCTAACTTTTTTACGCCATCAAGGTACTGTTTTTCAAAAATAGAAAAAGAATTATAAACTGGTGGAGATGATGATGGTCTTCTATCAATAGAATAACTTAAACCTGTTTTTTCTAATAACTTTGAAGCATCATCAGGAACAGAAACATCTTTTGGAGGTTCTTCCTTATCTGTAGTTTTTGGAACATGATTAACCTTTCGTTCTTTTTTCTTGCAGCAACCGGTAGTATTCAGCATAACAGCAAATAATAAAAGTATTATAAGAATGTTTTTTATAGATAATCGTTCCATAAAACCAATACTAATTAATTAGCAAAGTTTATTTGCTACAATTTTAGCAATACCTTCTACCAACTTTCTAATCTCATTTTCATCAGGTCCTTCAGCCATAACTCTAATAAGATTTTCCGTTCCAGAAGGTCTTACCAGAATTCTGCCTCGGCCAGACAAGACTGTATCAGCTTCTTTAATGCTGTCAGTTATTTCTGGGAATGAAGCATAATCCTTATTCTTAACCTTAATATTAACCAAAACCTGAGGAAGCTTATACATTACTCCACTCAGTTCCTTAAGACTAGAACCTGTTTCTTTCATGATTCTAAGAAGATTGCAAGCAGTTAATAAGCCGTCTCCTGTGGTAGAAAACTCAGTAAGTATAATATGACCGCTCTGTTCCCCACCAACAACATAACCACCTTTAAGCATTTCTTCTAGAACAAATCTATCACCGACTTTGGTTTTTAAAATCTTGATATCATTATTGCGCATAGCAATATCAAGCCCTAAATTGGCCATGACTGTTGTTACCAAAGTATTTCCTGGGAGTTTACCCTTATCTTTCAAGTATTTTGCGGTTATCGCAAGAATGAAATCGCCATCAACTACTTCGCCATCACTTGACACGGCAATAAGTCTATCTGCATCGCCATCAAAAGCAAAACCTATATCAAAACGTTCTTTTTTCATCATAGATACCAAAGAACTGATACAGGTTGAACCAACACCTTTATTGATATTTATACCGTCAGGATTAATACCAATAGCATCAACAGAATAGCCAAGTTCTGAAAAGAACTTCGGCGCCCAATTAGAAAGAGCTCCATTGGCACAATCCAAAGCTATTTTCATTCTTTTTTGCGAGGTGTTTTCGCCAGCAACTTTAGCAAGGTGGTTCAGCCAGAACTTAACAGAAGTAGTATCCGTATTGATAACCCCTACTCCTTCACCAGTAGGCATTTCTGTTCTTACATTGCCGATAAGATCTTTTTCGATAGCCCCTTCAATATCATCGCTGATTTTATAACCATCTGGACCAAAAACTTTTATACCGTTATCTTGAAATGGGTTATGAGAAGCACTTATCATTATAGCTCCCATACCTTGGAGTTCCTTAGTAATGAAAGCTAATGCAGGTGTTGGAATTACGCCGAGAAGTCTTACTTCTGCTCCCATAGAAGCAGCACCTGCAGCAACAGCATGTTCCAACAAATCACCGGATCTTCTAGTGTCCTTTGCAACAAAAAAAGGTCGTCCATGCTTTTTGTGATTTGCCAGCAAATGCTTAGAAGCAAGCTGAGCAATTCTATAAGCAGTGTTTCCGTCTAACGGGAAACGGTTAGCAAGACCACGAACACCATCAGTTCCAAAAAAGCGACCCATTGAGTTTGTCACTCCTATTTTTCAGACTATTTTTTTAGCAGTATAGCATAAAACAATAATATTTGCGAAGTATAGCATAAAACAATAATATTTGCGAATTTATCAAATCAGCTATTATGTTTTTAGCAAAAAAGCCCTCGAAATCTATTCGAGAGCTTTTTTAAGACTTAAATATTATTATTCAGTTAATCAACCAATAGCGGGAGCAGTTGCAGTAATTGCTTTAACCATAATGTTTTCATTATTAAGAATCAAAATACCAGTAACAAGAGCAAATAGAGCTATTGATTCTGCAATACCCATAGCCATAACTATATAACCGAAACCTTTTCCACCATTTTCAGTCATACATCTGATACCAGCACCGCCAATTTTTCCCTGAGCATAAGCAGACAAGAACTGGCAAATACCTACGCCAATAGCGATACCGAATAAAACAGCACCGTTTTCACCCTGAGAAGCATACGGAGCCATCATAATGTAAAGAAGAAGACAATAAAGTGTCTGGCTGACGGGCATACCAACGATACCTGCAAAAGTACCAGAAAGAGGTTTGCCTTCCTTGCCCTGTTTTGCCCAGCCACCAGCAGCTGCAGAACCGGCTGCCAAAACTCCGAGAGAACTACCAAGACCGCCAAAACCCATAATAAGGCCAAGAGAAAGTTTACCAAGTAACAATGTATCCATATTTTATTCTCCTATTTATTTTTTTCCAAATATTAAGATTAAAAAGAACTATTAATCAACCTTTTCTAATTTACCTCTATTTTCTTTAAATGGTTCGTATTCACGTCCAGCCCATTCAAGACCTAGATGATTAGAAAATTCAAGTAAATTGAGACGAACAGCGTGAGCCAATATAGAAATACAGCTAAGAATAATATTCAATATGTGACCAAAAACAAATATAAAAATCTGTATTAATACGCCAACATAAGGAATAGAGCTTGCCATGCTTCCGATATCGTTAAAAGCACCTGCTACCTTGCCACCGGCAAGTCCGACAGCCCACAATCTGATATAACTGAGTATATCAGAAAACATATTGGTTGCATTAGAAGCTAAGGCACCAACACCAGCTCCTACTGACTTAAACACATTAATAGAAGGCTTAGTAAAGAACATAATCAAAACAGCTGCAAATTCAAACATCCAAATATACAAAATCTGGTCACGACCAAAAAGTGTTACTTTTTGTGAAAACGTGAATATACCAAGATCTTTGCCTGTTATTAATGTACAAAGCATTCCATACATAGCCCAAAGGAAAATCAGCCATCCTATTTCACCCAAAAGCGACAAATTTCTAGGCTTTCCAAGAATTTTAATAACATGAGCCAGAGTTAGATGAATAGCACCGATAAACAGACAAATCTGCTGCCATAGAAGCATATCTGTTGAAGCTGGTTTAAAACCAAAACCAAAAGGTTCAAAACCAAATACAGAGTTAATCAGCAACCCATATATTGTTGTTCCTGTAGTAATAAATATTAAAAGCTTCAAAAGTCTGGTATCAACACCTAACTTAACCAGTTTTTTATAGCTTAATATCAAAGGAATAGTCAACAGAAGTCCGTAGCCCATATCTGCCAATATAAATGAAGCAAATATTATCAAAGAAGCCAGGAAAAAGACACTAGTATCAGGTTCATAATAACCTGGTGTCATACCCATGAACTTCAATAAAGGCTGCAAACTGGAAGCAAAACTCCCGTTTTCAAGTTTTGTGGGAGGTACATCGTCATATTCAGGGTCACTGAAATCTATTCCAACAGAAACTCCAGCGGCTTCAAAATTGCTTTGAAGCTGTTGCATTCTATTTTCAGGACACCAGCCAGTCAGAACAAAGAGTTTGTCTTCACAGAAAACACCAGTTTCAACTTCCTTGAAAGTCTTCTTATTTCCAAGTTTATTAAAATGAGCTTCGATATCTGCATATCTCTGTTTCAAACAATGCAAGGCATGTTCATTATCCTGTATAGACTTAACGATATTCTGCCTTTCATCAGATACCTGAGCAAATTCTCTCTTAGGAAGTTGTAAAGGAATAAGTTGTGATTCTGGATATTTTATTTCTTTCCGAGAAAAACAAACATATATAAACTGATTTTTGCGGTAAGTTTTCAAGACCTCAACACATTCAGCTTCTATTTCTTCTTTGTTTAACTTAGGACCTTGCAGAACAACATAATTTATTCCATTCTGTTTCAGACATTCAAAGTCTTTTAAGCCTACATTGCCCCATTTTTCTACTTCTTCTAACTCACGGTCTATAACATTAAGTCTGGTTTTGAGTTCAGAAATAGCCTTGTGATGAGTTAAAGTTTCTTCAACAAGTCTAGTTGGAGTTCCTGGGGTTTCAAGTAAATCATCATCACCATCAACTTTAAGTTGGGAAAGAATATTCAAAGCCTCAGAACATTCTTCATATTCTGTGCTTAAAGCTTCAGGAATCTTTATTTTTTCAGGAACAGCAGCATCAACATGAACTAGTTCGGTTGAACGAAGAACCGTTAATACTCTTTCTCTGTCTTCTATTTTGCCAGCGAGAAGAATTTTTTTCATTTTTGTAATCATGATTTATTCTCCTTAGCCTTTACTCTTGGCAATCTTAGAACGACATACTGCAGAAGTCTGTTCTTCAGCCAAAGCAATACGAATCAGCTTAATGTTATTCTTTGCGTTAGGTATCATTACCTTTTCAAAGAGATTTACACGCTGAGTAACCTTGCGCATTTCCTGTTGCAAAAGTGCTTCCTGTTCGTGAAGTATTTTTACCTTTTCACGCAATTCCATAAGACTCTTAACAAAATCCAAACCAGCATCAAGCCAAGGTGGAGTCGCCAATCTGGAAAAGTCACTAATTTCGTATTCAACATTAGAAACTACAGGAAGATCAATACCAGCAACATTACGAGTACCGCGCTGAATACTCTTAACCTTTACAAATCTAGTTACCGGACCCGGCATAGATTCACTGAATAGCAAAGCCCAATCTTCACTATGAGCGATAATTTCAGCCATCTGTTGATCAAGCTTTTTAACTTCATTGCGAACGCGAAGTATTTCTGCTTGAATCTGCTGCTTTTTTAGAGTTAAAGTTGGCAGGAATCGCTCAAATCTAGAGAGCTGCTGTCTCTGCTTCAGTAACTCAGGCCGAGTTTTTTTGATTTTATCAGCCATAATCTATCACGCCTGTTTTTTAACCCAGTATTTTTCACAAAGGTTAGAACGTATACCGGTTTCTCTAGGTTCAAAATGGTCTGCCAAAAGCTTCCAGCATTGATCTAATGCATCAAACAAACCAATATTATTAGAGAAACTCATTATATTCTTTTCGAAATCGTCACCATAAGAAAGAAGTTTCTTATCCCAATCGGACATTTCAAAACCCATAGCACGTTTTTCACGAGTTTCACGACATTTTGAATAAAGCTGTATGCAGCCATCCATGATAGCTCTGTGATCGTCTCTGGTCTTACCGTTAACCTGCTGTTTCAAACGAGAAAGAGAACCAAATGGATCTATAACGCCACCCTTGAGATAGAACTGACCTTCTGTAATATAACCAGTATTATCTGGAACAGGGTGAGTAACATCATCACCTGGCATTGTTGTAACAGCAATCAATGTAATAGAACCGCCGTCTTCAAAAACAACTGCCTTTTCATAGCGAGATGCCAACTGAGAATACAAATCACCTGGATACCCACGGTTAGAAGGAATCTGTTCCATAGTGATAGATATTTCTTTCAAAGCATTGGCAAAGTTAGTCATATCTGTTAACAGACAAAGAACTTTTTTGCCTTCCAATGCAAACTGTTCTGCAACAGTCAGAGCTATATCAGGAGTCTGCAAACATTCAACAACAGGATCAGAAGCAGTATGAATAAACATAATTGTATGATCCATAGCGCCGCCCTGTTCCAGCTTATTCTTAAAGAATAAATATTCATCATACTTCAAGCCCATACCGCCAAGTATGATAACATCAGCTTCAGCCTGCAGTGCTATTCTAGCAAGCAATTCATTATAGGGTTCACCAGGAATAGAGAAAATAGGAAGCTTCTGCCCTTCGACCAATGTATTGAAAACATCAATCATAGGAATGTTTGTTGGAATCATGCGGTTCGGCATAAGTCTTATAGCTGGGTTAACTGCAGGGCCGCCAACTTCAACCAGATTATCGGTAAGTTCGCCTCTGCCATCTCTAGCTTCGCCGCTTCCAGAGAATACACGTCCAAAAAGGTCTTCAGAAAAACTGAATTTCATCGAAGAACCTAAGAAAGTTACTTTATCGCCTGTTGAAACACCACGGGTCCCTGCAAAAATCTGAATTGTAGCAGAATCACCGTTAACTCTGATTACCTGAGCAAGTGATTTGCCCCATTTCCCTTCAACTACAGCAAGTTCGTCATAGCCAACACCCTTTGCTTTAAGAGTAGCTACGTTACCAGCCAGGTTGTCTATCTTTGTATAATACTTATTCATTTAGCTGCCCCCTTTGCTGCAAGAGTTTCTTTAATAGATTTTTCTATTTCAGCAAGCTTTTCACTGCCCCAAGGAGTATAGTTCCAGTTTCTAACCTGGTCAGTCAGAGTGAAGAATGTATCACGAGCATCAGCCTTACTTTCAAAAGCAAAATTATGTGATAAAACTTCAGTAACCATGTTGAACAAGTATTTCTGTCTTTCAACAGGGCAAGCAGCGTCTACTTCGTCGAAAGAGTTCTGCTGTAAATAAACGTTATCTAAGAATTCAGATTTAAGGTAAACAATAAAGTCTTCAATAGAAGTTCCTTCTTCACCTACAACCTGCATCATTTCATTAACAGTCTTGCCGCGTTTCAAAAAGTCATGAGCCCAGGCGACTTTTTCTGTATCAATAATACCATTGTATTTAGACCAGGATTCAAGAGGGTCAATAGCTGGGAAACGTCTTGCATAAGAACGTGCGTAAGACAAGCCTAAGAAAGCACCGACAACTTTAATTGTTCCCTGAGTAACAGGTTCTTCAAAGTTACCACCAGCAGGGCTTACTGTTCCGCCTATAGTCAAAGAAGCTTTTTTGCCATTCTTTAATTCGACAATACCGCCACGTTCGTAGAAACGAGCGATTGAGCTTTCGAGATAAGCCGGGAAAGCTTCTTCACCAGGAATTTCTTCCAAGCGGCCTGACATTTCACGAAGAGCCTGAGCCCAACGAGAAGTTGAGTCAGCTAGAAGTAGAACGTTCAAACCGACCTGTCTATAATATTCACCCAGTGTAACAGCTGTATAAACAGAAGATTCACGAGCTGCAACAGGCATACTTGAAGTATTACAAATAATAATAGTTCTTTCAATCAAAGTTCTACCTGTTCTTGGGTCAGACAAATGCGGGAATTCACGCAAGGTTTCAACAACTTCACCAGCACGTTCACCGCAGGCTGCAATAATAACGAGGTCAACATCGGCATAACGGCTTGTATTAGACTGCAAAACAGTCTTACCAGCTCCGAAAGGTCCAGGAATACAATAGGTTCCGCCCAGCATTACAGGAAAGAAAGTATCAATGATTCTCTGCTTAGTAACCATTGGAGTAGTCGGCAGCAAGCGTTCTTTATAAATGCCAAGAGGCATACGAACCGGCCATTTCTGAATCATATTAACAGAAATGGTTTCGCCGTCTTTTTCTAATGTTGCAATTTCCTGTTCGACAGTATATTTGCCGGCAGGAGCAATAGATTTAACTGTCCATTCACCACGAAGAGTAAATGGGGTCATAATATTATGATCAAAAATATTTTCTTTAACAAAGCCAAGATTTTCGGCTGAAGTAAGAACATCACCGACTTTGGCAATAGGAGTGAAATCCCATTGTTTTTTGCGATCTAAGGCATCAAGATAATGTCCTGGTTCAAGAAAATTGCCAACATGTTGAGCCATTTCAACCAATGGATTCTGAAGGCCATCATAAACCATTCCAATAAGACCGGGGCCTAATTCAACAGAAAGCAAATCATCAGTAACTTCGACGATATCGCCAACTTTAAGACCGCGAGTCAATTCAAAAACCTGCATATCAATGAGGTTTCCTCTAATTCTAATAATTTCCGACATTAATTTTACACCGTCGGAACGCAGACAATATGCAACCGCGTTCTGGCAAACAGAACCATCAACTTCTGCTGTAACCATGTTGCCGTATACCGTTACAATTCTACCGGTTAAGCTCATATTGCTGTCACCTCCTGTAGGATTTTACGACCTTTTTCTAGGTCCAATCGCGAATAACGAGCGTAAATTCGCAATTCTAGCATATAAGCAATCAGTTCATCAGCAGAAAAAGAATAACTGATCGCCGAATTTCTAAGATAATCCAACCTGAACTGATCAATAGTTTTTTCAGCATTCATTGGCTCAGAGCATTTTCTATAAGCCTCAACAATATAATCTGTATTATACTGGCTGTCGAAACGCAAAAAATCCGGAACAATTTCATATTCGTCAAATTCTATCCCGGCACGTTTAAACCTATCAATCATCAGATTAATACGTAAAGAATATTCCCACTTGGCCCATTCTGCCAATAAAGAAGAACCAACTTCCTTACTTGTCTTTGTTAACATATCAAGCCAAGCGCCATAAATACCTGTCATCCATTCAGACTCTGTTTTGGAATTAAAGCTGAAAAACATTTCCTGAAAAGATTCAGGCAAACTTTGCGGTAATTCTGTATTAAAAGACTTATTCTGCAAAACAAAATATTGCAACCCGCAATTTTTTATTTCATCTTCAGCGTTTAAAACATCGACCAAATAGCTTAATTTAGCATCGTCTTCAAACTTTAGAAGTCTGTATGCTTCTTCTATAGAGACCTTATCACCTAAGTTTTCTGGAAGAGACGGCAACAAGGTCAATAAATATTCTAAACTTGCCACAATAAAAACCGCCTTTTCGTCAGGCTTCTAGTAATTTTTTCAATTCTGGTGAGAGTAATTTTCTAAAAGATTCTGTTATAGATTCATCAGTAACTTCAAAAACTTCATTTTCACCAGTAATATGAGCTTCAAAACCAGCTTTCTTTAAGCCAGTAACAAGCTTTGCAACCGCACCATTATCACGAAAAGAAGCAACAACAACATCAGCCAATGGCTTAGCCACTTTTTCGCTTAAAGAAACTTCCCAGTTCTTGCCGCTTTGCTGATTTTTCATCAATTCAGTAATAGCAACCTTAATGATTTCTTTATCATTCAAAGATTCAGCAACTTTATCTTTAAGGAGAGTTGTTCCTATTTCTTCTATTTTCTTCTTCAAGCCAATAATAATATCTCTGGCAACCATACGCATTTCAGATTCAGAAGAGCTCTGATTTTGTGAAATACGAGTCTGAGCTTCTTTTTCAACCTTAGCGGCTTCAGACTTTGCGGAATTTACTATTTTTTCAGCTTCTTTGCGGGCATCGGCGAGAATTTTGGCAGCTTCTTCCTTAGCGGCTTCAATGCCATCTTCTCTGAGTTGTTTTGCAAAAGAGGCTACATCCGTTCCCATTATTTATTTCTCCTTGAATCGATAACTTTACAAATTTAAACATAGCTAGATACCATTTACTAAGTTTTTTGTCAACTTAAAAACTATTAAGTGTTTAATCAAGGGGGTTTTAGAACCTAAAGAAACAAATAACTAAGTTTATTTTCCCTTTAGCCGATTATTTTAGATGAAGAATATAAGCTTTAGGAGGTAAACTATGAAACGTTGGACAAGAACGGCTTTTCTCTGTGCACTAATAGCTGCCGTTTGCCACAGTTCACCAGTCAATGCAGCAATAAGTAACGGTAATTATATAGCAGAAACAACAGCTATAAATGTAATTAATCATTTTCCTAATAATATGGATGTTGGTATTTCGCCAGAAACTCCTTTAACTGTAGAATTTGGCGGAGCACTCAACCAATCCTTTTATCAGAATGTAAGTTTCAATCTTTTCAACGGAACAGAACCAGTAAACGGTGAATTATTCTATAATCCAGCCGCACGACAGATTATGTTCAAGGCCAATCAGCCTTTAGCACAGGGGCAAACATATACAGCCCAGGTTTCTTTTTACGATGGATTAGGAAGAACCACAGAAAAAGTCTGGAGTTTTCAGACTGCAAACTTAGGTGAAGCTCCTCAAAACAATAGCAGCAATTCCACCAATATCTCTAAAGCTAGTAATTCTTCAACTCAGGAACAAAATGTCGCTGCAAAAAATTTAGTATTAACAAATGCAAGCATGGGTATCGGCACCATTCGTTCTGACTCCCCAATGGAAGTAAGTTTTTCTGAAGCCTTAGATATAGCTTCTTTAAAATCAGCACCAGTACAGCTTTTTGAAAACAATCGCCCTGTCGGTATTGACTACAAATTGTCTAAAGATATGAAGACAATCACAGTCAGCCCAAGAAACGCATTAAAAGCCA
Source organism: uncultured bacterium (assembly GCA_900317935.1). Lineage (GTDB taxonomy): Bacteria > Muiribacteriota > Ozemobacteria > Ozemobacterales > Ozemobacteraceae > RUG334. The sequence goes on along the minus strand of ONIU01000007.1, from coordinate 8,960 downwards.
ATGCTTCTTATGCTATTACAATAGATAAAAGTATTGCTTCTACTTCTGGGAAAAAGCTTGCAAAGAAAACACTTATTCCTTTTAAAGTCTCTGACAACGCTTCTGATGTAGCAGTAAGCCAGCATGAATTAGAAGAAAGGCCAGCTAATCAAATAGCTAATGCTAATGCAAGATTCAACAACGCTGTCCAGCAAAGCCAGTCTTATCTGAATCAAACACAACAGAATTTAAGTCAAAACCTGAACAACTATCAGCAAACCGCAAGCCAGAATTTTGCAAATATGCAGCAAAATGTTAATCAGGCTTACAACGGATATCAGCAGAACATTGCTCAGAACGCCCAGGCTTTACAGCAAAACGCCAACCAGGCTTACAACGGATATCAGCAGAACATTGCTCAGAATGCTCAGGCTTTACAGCAGAATGCCAACCAGGCTTACAACGGATATCAGCAGAACATTGCTCAGAATGCCCAAGCTTTGCAGCAGAACGCTAACCAAGCCTTAAACGGATATCAGCAAAATATCGCTCAGAAAGCTCAGGCTTTGCAATCAAATATAGAAAATCCATTTGACAACCAAGCTGCTTCTGCTTTTAAACCGAATATGAACAATTATGCTGTTAACCAGCTTCAGGTTGCCAGAGCTCAGCAACAGCTTCAGCAGCCTCAAACTCCAACTGCACAGCAAGTTCAACTTATAGGACTTGCTCCTCAGAATGGAGCAAAAGTTTCCAATCTTGCTCAGCCAATCACAATCGGATTCAGCGATGAAATAAAACCAGAAACCTTAAATGAATTCACTTTCAGACTAGAAGACGATTTTGGCCCAGTTCCTGCTAAAATTCATTATTTCAAAGGTAATAAACAAGCTACACTAACTCCAATTGGACTTCTTGAAGCAGAAAAAAATTACAGAGTAGTAGTAACTCAAGGAATTACTGACCTTTATGGAAGACCTATAAAGAACGGAATTAACGCAATGTTTGCAACCATTACTCCAGCAGCAACTCCTGCTGTTCCAAATATGGCTGCTCCACAAAGCATTGCTTCCAATAAAACTCCACAGCGTGAAGCTCAAGAACTTGAAAGCTTTGATAATGCAAGAGCAAATGCTGCTCAACAACTAAACGTTCCCAATCAGAACAACTACAATCAGACAATGGCTTATACACAGCCACAGAATGACAGCATGGTTCGCAGCAACAATCCTTATATGTCTGGCGCAGACAAAACCGTCAGAACTTCTGTAAAAGAAGAAGTTAAGGCTCTCAATGCATTCAAAGTTGCTTCAATATATCCAGGTTTAAATTCTGATAATATTTCCAGAAAATCAAAAATCGCAGTTCATTTCTCTGAAGCCTGTGATCCTAAAACTATTAATAACATCAATATCTCTGTATTCGCAAATCAGACAAGAGTAGATGGAAAAGTAACCTATGATAAACGAAATAACAGAGCTATTTTTGAACCATCAAGACCTCTTGAAGCAAAAACAGAACACAAAGTTATTGTTAGCGACAAAATCTTGAGCAAATCTGGTGAACAGCTTTCTAAGAGATTTTCTTGGACATTCTCTACTTCTTCTGATACAAGAAATCAGTATATGCCGACTGTAGCAAAAACCGCTGAAGCCGACTCTGCTTTCTATATTCCTCTTGTAGACAGTAAAGTAAAAATGACTCCTGGTCAAAGTGCTGCATTAGCTGCTCAAAAAAGCAATGCATCCAATACTTCTACATCATCCTTTACGTATGTTCCAACCAAACACTGGTCTTTCAAATCAATGAAACACATTACTAGTAAAGGTATTCTTAACGCTTATCCATTTACTTTTAATGATAATGTTACAAGATACGAATTTGCCAGTGCAATCAATAACGCACTCAATAATTTAAAGGCTATGCAGAATGCAAATGCTAAAAAACTCAGAGTTGCAGACATGATTGAATTAGAACAGCTCATTATTGAGTATAGAAGCGAATTAAAATCTTACGGAGTCAACACTTTGTGGTTTGAAAACTTCCTGCAGGGTCAGGGCGTAAACCTCAATCAGGTTGAAACCAAAGTTAGACAATTGAACAGTTGATTATCTCATAAGAAGTAAATCAATCGGGTCTGCTGAATTAAGTCGGTAGACCCGATTATTATTTGAAAGGATATCTAAGAAAAACTTATCCCCTATCATCTCACCATTTGTTTCAAAGCTTTTACCATCAAGGTTTTTTACAATACCTTTCAGCTTTATTTTATCATTCAAAGAACCATTAACAGAATATTTGTAGTTATTTTTCTGTTTAGAATTTTCCAGTTCATAAAAATTTCCGGAAAATTTCTTAAAAAACTGAGGTAAGCCGTTATCAGTTGATACTTCAAAATTAGCATTTATAGTCCCGCTCCCTGTTTCAGGAGTTGCATATAAAAGTCTGCCGCTTACTTTTGAAATAGGTTCTACCTTAGAAATCTGGCAAAGTTCTTCCAAATCTAATTTGGCGTTAATCATTGGTTTGTTGCCCAATAAATTGACGGAAATCGTCGCAATTCCATTTAAATCAGGAATACCGTTAGAATACTTAATCATCCAGGGCAGTGAAGAAGTTAACTGGCCCAAGGGTATCGAATTGGATTCAAACAAAAGATTCCACTTGCGCTTTGGCGAGGTGACAAATTCTATATTTCCGTTTAATGATGCCGGGAAACCTAACAATCGGCTTCCATTATCGCTGAAAGTCAGATTGCCGTCAAATAGTTTCCATTCACCATTTAATTCTAACAAACTGAGGAAAATGCCTATAACAGAAATATCCAGTTTGTCGTATTTTCCATTTAAATTGCCTAAAAAGCCTATTTCGGAGTTATACAGCCAAGAGCCCTGACAATAAAGTTTACCACTGACTCCGTAAGGATAATCAATCTGCCAGAGAACACCTAACCACTGAGATAATGGAAGAAGATCAATCTGTGTATCAGAAGCTATATAACCACTTACTTCCAATCCCTTTTTGCCCTTTCCCAAAGACAATTCAGAAGAAACAACCTGCTTAGCAATATTAAGTTTTATTTTACCGTTCAGCTTGTTCTTTTTCTGGCTCAAAATACCTTCAAACAAAGCTTTAGCTAAAGGTTTACTCTTCCAGTCTGCTTTAAAATCAGCGCTGACATCTAAGTTATCTGGTTCCTTGCCTCCCTTTAAGGCTATATGCTCTGAATATATCATCAAATCTGCGTCTGTATAAGGTTTTATTCTTATATTATTAATATCAAAACTGCTGATTCTTATATTGTTAGGCATACCAGCAAAACACTCAGTTCCAATAAAAGCAGGAATAGAAGCTGCTTCTGCTGGTAATTTATAACTGCCTGTCCAATCAACGCTGCCAACATTACCTACAAATTGAACAGTGCCACTGTTTAAAAGCTGGCTATATACGGGTTTTATAGTAATATCTTTAATTCTTGCATCAAAATTTGGTTTGACGTGCTTTACATCGACACGGTCGATTTTTATTTCAGTTAATAGACAGCCTTCTACATTTCTAAAATCTATACTTAGTCTTTCATTTGCAACAAATTTCTCTATAGCAAAATACAACAGTCCACTGAATAATTTTTCTGAAGAGAGCAAAGAATAGGTTATTCCACCTAATATCGAAAAAATCAAAATGACTACAAGAATTAAATTTCTTGAGGTTTTCGGCTTCACTTCCATTGAACTACTCTCTCGAATATAAATTAAAAACCCCGAAAACCATTTCGGGGTTTCTGATTTTCTGAAGATATAGATTAGTACATCAGCAATTAGAGTTCAAGAGGGTACCGAAACATTATTAATTTTCTATATAGTTAATATCAAAAGACATTGAATAACAGCTTATTCTGCCTTTTTTGTTAACAAAAGACATACCATCTGTTAAGTCTTTAACAGAACTCAACATGTTTTTAATATCATCAGAATTAGAATCAATATTATCAGATATTCCTTCAGGATTAAGGGGATAATCTTCGACCGTAATCATCATTTTGTTTTTATAAATAGAAAACTGCAGTTCAAATAAACCAGATTCTTTCTGATATACAATTTCTATAGAATTATTGAGAGCTGTCTCTAAAGCTTTTTTAATTCGGTCCCTTGAATGTTCTGTAAAACAGAAATGATCACAAATACCATCTAAAGAAAGAAGTGCATTCTTGGTGAAGCACTTATCTGCTGGTATTCTCATGTGAAAAGATAAATCATCCTGCCGATTATTGGACATAATTTAAAACAAATCTTCCTTCTAATATTAGTAAAATGATTTACTAACATTCATTCCTTTTATTTTAAGGGAAAAACTATATAGACTATATAGATTGAAGCTATTATTCTTTCGCTGCTATTATCTTAATAACTTCTTCTTTAGTTGTAGCTTTTTTCAAATCATCTATCAAATCTTGATAGCGAAGAAGTCTTGAAATTCTAGCAAGAAGCTTCAAATAAAGACTTCCTGATTCTACTGGAGCAGCTAATAAGAATATCAAATTCACAGGGTCACCATCTACTGAATTAAAATCTATTCCATGAGCAGCACGGGCAAAGGCTATAGATACTTCATTAACAGTATTAGCTCTTGCATGAGGTATAGCTATTCCAGCTCCAATAGCGGTGCTTCCAAGTTTTTCTCTTTCTAAAACTGCACTAACAAAATGATTCTGGTCACTAACTTTACCAGAACCACAAAGCATTCCAGATAATTTGTTTATTGCTGTAGCTTTATCAGGAACATCAAGATTCAAATCAATGAAATTATCCTGAAGTAATTCTGAAATCATTATTATCTCCTAAATTCTTAAAAAAGAAATATTTGCTTTTTGACCGCATAATATATGCCAGCAATATATAAAATTAAAATAGCTAAATAGTCAAGATTTTAGATTTTTTTCTTAACAAAAATATACAAAATTATGTACACAGTGAAAAAATCACTCTAGATTTTATGTGCATTTTTCACACAAGATTATTACTTATTGCTAATAATTGGCGACAGACGTTGCTTGTAAGAATTATTAGTCGATTACCACAGGCTGTGAAACAGTCGTCTCACAAGTTACTCCGCAACAGTCCCACTCTTTCCACAGAGCATTATGGCTCTTCTCTCTTCTCCCTTGCCAAGCTTCACTTGGCTTCCCTCTTGGCTAATCCACATCCATTCCGTGCTTTTTCATTTGATGTCTTAGAGCAAACCTGGTAAGACCAAGTAATTCGGCTGCTTTGGTTTTCTTTCCGCCAGTTTCTTTCAAAACTTCTTCAACTATATGTTTTTCAACAGAATCTATATAGTCTTTAAAGTTGAATCCTGGTTTATGCCATGGCTTATCGTCACCCAAAAGCTTGAAATCAACTCTTTGCTCTTCAACTTTTTCTACTTCATCTGTTTCATTTTTTGTAACTGCTTTTTCAGTGGACTTTGTCTTAGAAGATTCTTCGTCGCTTTTAAATTCAACAGATTCAATATTCTTCTTAAGTTCATCAGGCAAACTGGCAGACCTGATAAGATTTGAAGTTTCAAGCAATACAGCTCTCTCAATTATGTTTCTAAGTTCTCTGACATTTCCAGGATAATCATATGCCTGCATCAACTTTAAAGCATCTTCAGAGAAACCTGTTATGTTTTCTTTTGAAAACTCCTTGCGATACTCGTCTAAAAAACTCTTAGCAAGAAGAACAACATCATCTCTTCGCTCTCTAAGTGGTGTAAGATTAATTGTAAAAACATTTAGACGATAGAATAAGTCCTTTCGCAGGCTTCCTTCCTTCATTTTCTGTTCAAGATTAGCGTTTGTAGCAGATATTATTCTTACATCAACATGTATATCTGTTGTTCCACCAACTCTTCTAAACTTGCGTTCCTGAAGAACACGCAGAAGTTTAACCTGCAAAGAAGCGTCCAAATCACCAATTTCGTCAAGGAAAAGAGTTCCACCGTTTGCCAATTCAAACAAACCCTTTTTCTGTTTTTGAGCATCAGTAAAAGCACCCTTTTCATGCCCGAAAAGTTCTGATTCCAATAGAGTTCCACTTACAGCCGCAGCATTAACATCTATAAATGGCTTATTAGCACGTCCGCTCTGGAAATGAATCTGTCTTGCAACTAATTCTTTACCTGTTCCAGATTCTCCTCTTATCAGAACTGTAGTATGGTCAGTCTTAGCAGCCATAGCAATATGTTCTCTAAGAATCTTAATGCTGTAATTTTCCCCTAAAATTTGAGAAAAATGAGATTCTAAGCGTTCTTGATAATGCTGAAGCTGACTTTTAACAAGATTAGTCTGTATTATCTTCTTTATAAGAAGATTAACTTCTTCTATACTGTAAGGCTTTGACAAATAATCATAAGCCCCATTCTTCATGGCAGTAACAGCCGTTTCAACATCTCCATGAGCAGTCATTACGACTACTATGGTTTCTGGGTCAATACGTGTAATTTCTGGAAGAAGATCCAAACCATTACTATCTGGAAGTCTAACATCCAAAAATACAATATCAGCTCCATGCTCTTTAAAAAACTCTAGAAAATTTTTGCCATTTTCAAAAGTTTCTACATTGTATCCTTCTTTTTCCATGGCTTCTTTCAAAGTCCATTGAATTATTTCCTCATCATCTACTATTGCTATATTAACAGACATATTTAACTGACTATCCCTGCCCTTCTGACCGCTTCAACCACATGCGGTCTTAATGCTTCACTAGCATTTTTGAACATGGTCAAAAAGCATTGATATAATATCTTACTTTTACTGCCAACCATCTTTGAAAGAATATGCTTCTGCAAATCAGCTTCTTGATTTGCAAAAGAATTGGTGATTTCTTTTAAGCATCGGTCAGTTCCTATTGTCATAAGACAATCAACTGCAGTAGCCCTGGCTCTTTTGCTAGCATCACCCAAAGATGTAATTAAAAAACTAAAGTATTCCGGATTATTGGTTTCCTTATAGAAAATACTGTTTGCAACAACTCTTACAATAGTATCAGGATCATTTAACATCTGTTCTAAGTGAGTTAAAGCTTCTGCCCCACCAAGTTGATACAAAGCCTTAGTAGCTGCCAGTCTGACCTTCCAGCTTTTTTCTTTGGTTGAAGCAAGAACAACCGGCAATACACTAGGATTACCAGCATTACCAAAAGCTTCAATAATCTTGCTCTTTATTTCTGGATCTGTTGCTTCTGGCAATCTAAGCTTCAGGACACCATTCATTTTTTCACTTCCAATAAAGCTTATCGTAGAAATAGCTTCAAATACAACAGATGGATCTTTATCTGACAATAACTCTATTAATGGATGCAGGTCTTCAAGTTCAAAATATTTGTATGCTACAGCAACAGCTCTTCTTGCAGATGCATCTTCATGTTTAATATATTGAGCGATTTCATCAGGTTTATTCCAGCCTACCAGTTCAAATAAAGGAATAGCAGGCAACGTTGCTCTAACAATAGTTGGTTTCCATTCTCTAAAATCGAATAAAGGAATTGTTGCATTGTGAATAGTAGAATCCACGTAAATACCAAAATCGCCAACAATTTCAGCAAGAGTTTCGGCGAGATAGACCGGTCTGCCAAACAAACTTGGTTCAGAATTAACTCCTCTGCTTATAAAGGTCATTTCACCAGCAGAAAGCCCCACTGCCATCTTAACTTTGTTGTCTTTCAAAACCGTATCTTTTTCCAGAGCTTTTCTGAATCTAATTGTTGCCTCATAAGCATCTATCAAAGATTCTATAACAACATCACGGCCTTCAGAAGGTTCAAAAATCCAAATTCTATTGAACTGAGCTCCCTGATAAGTATCAAATTCAAAAGTAAAAGGCTTTTCAAAAACCTTTTCAGCATGAGCTAGAATATTCACAAAATCAGTAGAATTGCGAATAACTTCTTCAGGAAAACGAAGCTGAACAACAGCAGCTACACATTTACTCTTTTCCTGGAAAATAGGCTTAGCTAAGTTCTGTTTTAAAATCAGTCTTAATCTTAAATCGTCTTCTGTTCCAACTTCCAAGATAGGCGTTGCTGGCTCTTGTGGCTTATTAACGGGATGAATTCTAGTAATTTCTGCAGGAGCGGCTTTTGATGTCTGTTCTTTTTCTTCTTCGTCAGATAACTGCTGAAACATATTGCTATCATCATCAGCAACAGAAGTAGCAATATTCTGAGTATTCTCTGTCTGCGTCTGCTCATTATCATAAGACACAGATTCAGACTCTACAGGCTCATGTTCAGAATTATCTTCTTCCACTGTCTTTTGTTCTTCATTTCCACCATCATCGGCTAAATAACCGATTTCATCCTCTCTGTCATCTGAAGCAAAAGCAACGAAAATCATTATAAAAATAACAATCGCCACAACCGCAATAATTATGTAATTCATCTCATTTTCCTTTATTTCTTATAGCCTAATCGCTGAATCCAAATATCATTATGCCGCCAATCAGGTCTAACCTTAACCCATAACTGTAAAAAAATATCACGTCCAAGCATTGTATTCAACTTTTCACGCGCAATTCTACCAATTTTTTTTATTCCCTCGCCGTCTTTTCCTATTATGATTTTTTTGTGAGCTTCACGTTCAACATTGAGAGTGGCTTCAATGTAGGTCTTGCCGTTCTCCCTTTCAGTAAACTGCTCCACCTGAACCGCTACAGAATGAGGAACTTCCTGATTATACAAACGCAATATGCCTTCCCTAATTGTTTCTTCTACAATTTCACGTTCAGTAAGACTTGTATAATCGTCAGCATCATAAGCGTGAGGCCCTTTTGGAACGACTCGGCAAAGAGCATTCAATAACTGCTTTAAGCCCTTTTTCCTGGCTGCGGAAATAACAAAAATCTTTTTAAACGGATAAAGAGTTTCGTAAGCTTTCTTTGCTTCTTCTATTTTAGCATCATCAACCAGGTCGCTTTTATTTAATACCAAAAATAAAGGCATATC
>ONIU01000191.1 GCA_900317935.1 uncultured bacterium | reverse complement strand
GTCTCTGTAAATTTCTGCCTTCGAATAATCTCTGAGGGAACGAGCCTTGTGCGGAGAATAGAAGGTTTCACGTCTACCGTCCGCAGACAATTACCATGGTGCAGCCTAACATTTTTAACCCTTCTAACTCTTCCAACTCTTCCAACCCTTCCAACCTTTCTAACTCTTATAACAATTCACACAAGCAGCTATGCCGCTGTCCCACAACGAAGTGTCCCACAGCGCAGCGTAACACTAAAGTTACAAGATATAAGATTTAAGATTAAAGATTAAAGAATTTATGTTCTGTTCCTAACAATAAAAGGATAACCGTTACAACCTAATAGTATTTACTTAGTTTAAAAAAAGTGTTATTTATTTAAATATAATGAATTTCAAGGAGCGAATAATGGCTGATAATAAAAACTTAAGTATTGGTGTCGATCTCGGTGGAACAAAAGTAGCTGTAGGTCTTTGCAATAATGGTGAAATATTGAAAAAGTCAATTTTCCCGACTCAGGCTTCTACCGGTTTTGACGGCGTTATTTCTACTATACTTCAAGCAGTAAAAACAGTTGTTGGAGATACTCCGCTAAAAGACATCAGAGGGCTTGGCATTGGTGCTGCCGGTCAGATTAACCCTGCTTCTGGCGAAGTAATCTATGCTCCTAATCTTAATTGGAAAGACGCTCCATTAGGTAAGACATTAGAATCTGCATTGGGGCTTCCTGTTAAAGTTCTGAACGATGTTAGAGCTGCTACTGTTGCTGAACAGAAGTTTGGTAATGGTAAAGGCCTGATGAATTTCGGTAACATTTTTATTGGTACAGGCGTTGGCTCTGGCTGGGTTATAAATGGCAAACTCTTAAATGGGACTACAAACTCTGCTGGTGAAATCGGGCATGTTTGTCTTGATCCTAACGGTCCTCTTTGTGGCTGTGGTAAAAAAGGTTGTCTTGAAGCTTATTCTTCTGGAACAGGCATGGAAAACTATGTTAAAGCTGAACTTAAAAAGGGCAGAGAAAGCATAATTCTTGACATGGTTGAAAAAGACATAAGCAAAGTTCGAGGTCCTATAATTGGCAAAGCTTCAGAACAAAAAGACCCATTGGCAATAGAAGCTATTGAAAGAGTTGGTTATTATCTGGGAATTGCCTTAGCTAATGTTCATACTTTGATTAACCCTGAAGTTATTCTTCTTGGCGGCGGAATGATGGCTTTGCAGAGCATATTTATGCCAGTTTTAGAAAAAACAATGAAAGAACATATCCTTCCGGTCGCTAATAAAGGTATTCTTATAAGGGAAGCCAGATTCCAGAATGACGCTGTTCTTCTTGGTGGAGCAGCAATTTTTGCATGAGTCCAATATATCCAATAGTTATTCCTGCTGCTCAGGTTGCAAATTCCTCCTGGGCAACAGCAGAAGAATTTGCAAGTATTGTTCTGCATATTAAGAATCTTTGTTCGAATTTCCCCAGCATCTTAATGGCTTATTCTGCTGATTTTGAAGCTAAGGTTAATGCTGTTATGTTAGCAGAAGAAATAGTTAACTGGGGAATTAACGTCTTTATACCTGATTCGCCGGTTCCTTTAGCGGCAATTTCATATGCCATTACAACAAAAGCAATGCCAATAGGTTTGTATATAGAAGGAGTTAAAAACAGCGATTCAGTAAGACTTATTCCTATTTCTTCCCATGGCGGGCTTTTTGATAATCAGGATTTAAAAACAGCCTTTGTTGCTTCCAGCTCAAAGAAGGGGGTTATTGGTTCAACCGACATTTCAAGCAGTTATATAAAGCACTTAGCTGGTTTTGCAGACCCTTATATTGAAAAGGGTTTAAGCTTTTCTTCTTTTGAAAATCCTTTTAAAGAACTCAATAAAGCTATGAGTCAGAATGAAAATCTTGGTATTCTTTTTGAAAAAGATCCTAAGGGGCCAAAGGCTGTGATAGGTAACAATGGCAGTCTGCTTAAGCTTGAAGAAAATGGGGCACAAATTTCTACTGAACAAATCGCAAAAAGAATTTCAAAATATTTAAAAGAAGAAAGATATGCTTCTGGAACTTTGCTGGTTCCAGCTGGCAATAGCAACGGTTTTGGAGAATTTGGTGAAATAGCAGAAATAGAAGGCAACGATTTTGATTTGATTTATTCTGCAGGCTTTTCTGACCTTCTCTTAAGCTGGTGGCCCGATGGTTTAATTGCGATGCAGGGTTCAAGCTGTTTTGGAGATGGCTTATTAGCAGCTATTTACTACCTGGAATCCCTAAGATAAGCAAGGGGTAAGGGAGAAGAGAGTAGGGAAGACCCCTTTCGTCTGCCTTTGGCAGCCACTTCCCCCGGCAATACCGGGGGCAGATCGTTTTTCCTGAAGAAGCTCCCCCAGAGTTTGAAAAACTGCTGGGGGAGCTGTCACGAAGTGACTGAGGGGGTCTTCTAAAGCCCCTCCTTGATATGCTATATTTATTATGACAAATGTGTAGACTTATTCAAAACAATCTGCCCTAGTATTGTTGTAAGTGGAACGCTGCGCTGTGAGACACTTCGTTGTGGGACGTTTCACTGTGGTAATTGTTATAAAGGTTAGAAGGGTTGGAAGAGTTGGAGGAGTTACTCTTTGATTTGGGGCAGATTGTTTTCCTCGAAGAAGCACCCTGAAAAGCCCCTCCTTGAGGAGGGGTGGCAGCCGAATGGCTGACGGGGTGGTGACCGAGCTAGAGTAACTTTTATTTAGCGATAGCGTATTATTAACCACAGAACTATGGTTTACTCTGGTTAGTTCACCCTTTCGATTGCTACGCAATCACTTCCCCTCAAGGGGAAGCTTTAGGAGAATACACCCCCAACATTGGCTTTAGCCTCGTCTCACCACCTAAAACAACTCTCTAATCTCTTTTAAAAAATGCAAGCCCATATGCTATATTTATTATGACAAATGTGTAGACTTATTCAAAACAATCTGCCCTGGTATTGTTGTAAGTGGAACGCTGCGCTGTGAGACACTTCGTTGTGGGACGGCTGTTTACAGCCCGTGGTAATAGTCAACAATTCTCACAGGCAGCGGCAGCTGCCGTCCCACAGATTGCGGTAGCAATCGTCCCACTATCTGCACAATAGCCGCAGGCTCTGTTGCTCTGTTGCTCTATTGCTCTCTATAAAAAGTTTAGTTTTATAAAAACATTATTAGCTCACAAAAGTAGGTTAAAATAAGAAACTTACTCCAGCCAAAGTCAATCCCCTCCTCTCTCCTCTCTAAAAAAGCTGGATAGTTTCTTACTTTGCTTCTTTATCTTCTTTATCTATTTCTTCCTGGGTTTGAAGTTTATGCTTATGGTAATGAAATAGAGAATCCGCAGTCAAAGCCATGACTATACCACAAAAGACTGCGAACCCATAATAATTATTATGCATATATGAGTTTTCTGGAAGTTTTGCCCAAATTAATCCCATACATTCTGGGGCAGCCATAAAATAAGCAGTTACAACAGCAGTCATGATTGTTGCAGGAATAACAGTTATTAGCCAGTTTTTCTTTTCCTTAAGAAGATATACTGAACAAGCCCAAAGAACAATAGTAGCAAGAGTCTGGTTAGACCAGGAAAAATATCGCCAAACTACATTATAGTCACATTGCCCAATAATATAACCAGCAATTAGTAGTGGTAAAGTAACATACAATCTTTTCTTTAAGTTGGATTGGTCTATTTTAAACCAGTCTGCAATAGTTAGACGAGCTGAACGGTATGCTGTATCACCAGAAGTAACCGGGCAGGCAATAACTCCTAACATAGCTAATAAAAAGCCTACTTTACCCATTGTAGTTTCACATATATTATAAACGATTCCAGCTACAGCACCATTTTCTGGCTTGAATGCTTCTAGCAAGTGTGTTGTATTTTCGTAACAAGAAACTCCACCTGCAGCCCATACTAATGCAATCAAACCTTCAGAAATCATAGCTCCGTAAAAAACTATACGTCCTTGCTTTTCGGATTTGATACAACGAGCCATCATTGGTGACTGAGTTGAATGAAAACCTGATATTGCACCACAAGCAACAGTAATGAACATAAAGGGCCAGATTGGTAACCCTTTTGGATGTAAATTGCCCATATTATTCCAGATTTCAGGCATTTTTTCAGGGGTATATATGAGTAAAGAACCCGAAACTCCGATAGCCATAGCGATTAAACAAAAGCCGAATAGAGGGTATATTTTGCCAATTACTTTATCTATTGGAACAAAAGTAGCTATAAAATAATAAACCAAAATAACCCAATACCAGAAATGGATATCGTATTGTTCTGGGGTAATTTTATTAAGCAATCCAGCAGGACCAATAGTGAATACTACTGCACACATTACTAGAAGAATGACTGAAAATACTCTCATTATTTGGAGTGGCCAGTAACCAAGATATTTGCCAGTAATTTCAGAAACACTAGCCCCATTATTTCTTACAGATAGCATTCCACACATATAATCGTGCACTGCACCGGCAAAAATACATCCAAATACAATCCACAAATATACTACTGGTCCAAATACAGCTCCAGCTAAAGCCCCAAATATTGGACCTGTACCAGCAATATTCAGAAGTTGAATTAAATAAACTTTCCATAAAGGCATTGGAATATAGTCAACACCATCATTTATTGCATAAGCAGGTGTCTGTCTGTCATCAGGAGCAAAGTTCTTTTCTACTATTGCACCATAGAATATATAACCAACGATTAGAAGAATTACACTAGCTATAAATGAAATCATTGTTTTACTTCCGTATTAACTAGAAAATTTTTTGATATGATAATCCTTATTTTGTTAAGATGTAAGATGTAAGAGTAGGAGTGTTACGCTTCGCTGTGATACGATTGCTGTCGCAATCTGTGGGACGGTAGCTGACGCTGCCTGTGAGATATTGTTGGAAGGGTTGGAAGAGTTGGAAGGGGTGGAAGGGTTTCGCTTTGCTCACCACCCATCACCCATCACCAACCACGACATGTGAATCTTCACTCTAAGCTCTTCCAACTTGAGTCTGGCATAAAGCTTGTAGCTTATAACTTATATCTTATATCTTATAACTCAAACAAAATAGTGCTTGACCGTAAAAGTTAAAAAGAAGATAATAGATTAAACATTTTTTTTACAGGAGTCTTAAATGGCTAATAATGTTCTTATCGCCCAGGGCGGCGGACCAACCGCAGTTATTAATCAGAGTGTTGTCGGTGCTGTATTAGAAGCAAGAAAGCACCCCTTAGTAGGTAATGTTTATGGTGCTATTCATGGGGTAAGAGGCATAATTGAAGAAGATTTCATCGACCTTACTCAGGCTACAACTCATAATCTTGAAAGAGTTGCTGTAACTCCAAGTTCTGCCTTGTTATCTACTCGTGACAAACCAGATGCTGCTTATTGTAAGAAGATTTTTGAAGTTTGTAGAAAATATGAAATCAAGTATTTCTTCTATAACGGCGGAAACGATTCTGCAGATGCAGTTAGAATAGTTAATGACAATGCTGCAGAAGCTGGTTATGAACTTCGCTGCGTTCATATACCCAAGACCATTGATAACGATTTAAGAGTTACTGACCACTGCCCAGGTTATGGCTCTGCTGCTAAGTTTGTTGCTTCTGCTTTCGCAGGTGCAAACCTTGATAACAGATCACTTCCAGGCGTTTATATAGGCGTAGTAATGGGTCGCAATGCTGGTTTCTTGACAGCTGCAGCAGCTCTTGCAAAGAAATATGAAGATGATGGTCCACATCTGATTTATGTTCCTGAAAGAGCTTTCGATAAAGAAAAATTTGTTGAAGATGTAAACGAAGTATATAAGAAATACGGTCGCTGCATTATTGCTGTTTCTGAAGGTATTGTTGATGCTAAGGGCAATCCTATAATTTCTAGCTTAATTGAAAACTCTGAAGTTGACGCTCACGGTAACGTCCAGCTTTCTGGAACTGGTGCTCTTGGTGATGCTCTCAGCAAAGTAATTAAAGACAAACTCAAAATTAAACGTGTTCGTTCAGATACTTTCGGTTACTTACAGAGAAGCTTCTTGGGCTGTATTTCTGAAGTAGACCAGCACGAAGCTAGAGAAGTCGGCGAAAGAGCTGCTCAGTATGCAATTTGGAACAACGTAGACGGTTCAGTAGCAATTCGCAGAACTGGCGATTATTCTGTAGAATACTTCCTCACTGACCTTAAGAATGTTGCAAAAGAAACTAAGTCTATGCCAGATAATTTCTTGAATGCAGCAGGCAACTTTGTAACTACAGACTTCATTCAGTATGCAAGACCTTTAATTGGTAAATTGCCTGATTATGAAAGATTACAGTGTCCGATAGTTCCAAAGAGATAATCTGAAATAGAATAAAAAAAGGCTTGTTATATTACTTAACAGGTCTTTTTTTTTGTTTAAGAGAGAATTATTCAAGTGTTACGCTGCGCTGTGGGACACTTCGTTGTGGGACGTTTCACTGTGGTAATTGTTATAAAGGTTGGAAGGGTTAGAAGGGTTGGAAGGGTTGGAAGGGTTACTCTTTGATTTGGGGGCAGATTGTTTTCTTCGAAGAAGCGCTCTAAAAGCCCCTCCTTGAGGAGGGGTGGCAGCCGAATGGCTGACGGGGTGGTGATCGAGCTAGAGTAACTTTTATTTAGCGATAGCGTATTATTAGCCACAGAACTATGGTTTACTCTAGTTAGGTCACCCTTTCGATTGCTACGCAATCACTTCAGCGACTACGACTCGCTGGCCTCCTGCCGCTCGCTTGTATAGTCACATCCATGTGACTTATCGCTCACCTCCTGTGGCTCGCTTGCACGCCGCCATCCTTGGCTGCAGCCCTCAAGGGGAAGTTTTATGAGAATACGCCCACCACATCGGCTTTAGCCTCGTCTCACCACCTAAAACAACTCTTTTTATCTCTTTTAAAATAGCAAGCTCATACGCTATACTCATTATGACAATATGTAGACAATTGCTTTTATCTAATTTGGTAAATTTTAATGTATTTTTGTAAAATAATTGGTAAAATACACTAGATAGCTAGTCATAAGGGGGCGTTCATGAATAAGGATAAGGAATTTGATAAGATAATGTCAGAAATTAATTCAGGCTTAACAGGTGAGCCTGAAAAAGATCTGGCATTTCTGAATGATCAGACTAATAAATATAAAGACCATAAATATGGAAAAGAAATCCTACGAGCCTGTGGCAGACTTATGTATGACGTTATGCCCGACGATGTAAGAAAAAAGTTGGAAAAGTTAACTAACGATTATTCCGCAAGAATAGATGATTCCTTGAATCAGGCAGAACAATTCATTTTAAAAAAAGATTTTGATAAAGCTTTAAAAGTTATAGAAGACTTGATTTTTGAATTAGATGAAAATCAGCCATACAGAGATGACGAGGTCAGCGAATACTATAATTTTGAAGAATATTTTGAAGAAGTATTGTTTAAAGAATTGAATAACCCTGAAAAAGAATTACGCAGAGTGCCTGTTCCCTATACTAGAATTTATAATATGTATGGCTATATTCTCTATGAACTTGATAAGTTCGATGAAGCAAAGAAATGTTTAGAAATAGGCTTAGGCTGGAATCCTGTTTCTTTTAAACTGATGAGTGAATATTGTGAAATTTTAAAATTAAAAGACGACATGGAAAACTTCTTTAAGTTAACTCTTAATGCATTTAAGATAGCATTCAGACCTCAAAATGTTGCCAGATGTTTCCGAAATTTAGGCTATTATTTTGCAGGAAAAGAATTGTATTCTGAAGCAAAAGTAGCTTATATAATGAGTTTGCAGTTTGAAAGAGATTCAGAACAGGCTTTAAAAGAGTTATATTATGTTGATGAAAAAACGAACCATCAGCTTGAAAAGCCACCTATAGAAAAGCTTAAAGAGTTTTCCGAAGAATATGGTTTCCCAATAGGTGCTGATTTAAATGTTTTAAATCTAGCTTTTGAAAATGGTAAAAAAAGTCTAGAAAATCGAAATCCAGGCTTAGCACGGTATTTCTTTAACATTTTATATGATTTAACTAATGACCCGGATATAAAAGCCGCCTTAGATAAATTACCATCTCCAGATTCTGAGCAGTAATTAAAGTAAATTACCCACTTTATTAGTAAATTGTTTTAAAAATCCCCCTTAATCCCCCTTTACGAAAGGGGGTAAGGACAATAGCCTCTCCCGATTCTGATAATTAGTATTAAATTCTTGACCACTTTATCGATTAGGAAGATAATAACAAAAATATTAACAAGAGAAAGCGTTTAACAAATGAATACATCTAAGAATAAAACCATGACTTTGAAAATAGAAGGTTTGACCTATGAAGGCGAATCCTTTGCAACTATTAATAAAAAACTCACTAGAATTCCCGGTTTTTTGCCTGGCGATTCTATTAAAGTAGAATATGACGAAAAAAATAAAGAAATAATAGATGCAGAGCTGGTTGAAGAATCACCAGACAGAGTTAAACCTGACTGCTATTTCCATGGGGCTTGCGGTGGCTGCGACCTTTTGGAAATGTCAGAAAAAGCTAGAAAAAAAGAAAAACAGGCTATGATTAAAAGAGCATTAGAACGTATTAATAATGCAGAAAATGCTGTGTTAGAACCTTTTTGTGGCTCTAAGGTTCTAATAAAGTATATGCCTAGAGTAAGAATCCATCAGAGTCAGAATCATAACGAACGTGCTTCTGGTTTCCTGGCTGCTGAAAATAATTCAGAAAAAGTTTCGGGGAATATTGTTCCCGTTACTTCCTGCGCTTTATTAACTCAGGCATTGAATAAGAGACTTGTTGCCACAAGAAAGATTCTTGATGATATTCCCGTTATTCTTGAAAGTCTTAACTTAATGTCTTCTTCATCTATTACTTCTGATAGAGTCGTTGGTCATGCGGTTCTTCAAAAAGGCAAAACTGCTCATTTCTGTATTAAAGAACTTAACAAAATCATGAGAGCTGCCAACCTTAAGGGTTTAACTGTAGCTGACCATAATAATAAAATAAAAGAAGTTCTTGGAGAACCTTCTGTAACTGGCCTTATAGCGCCTGATGTTGAAGGCGGCCCATACGAATCAGAAGCTTCTTTCTTTGTTCAGGGAAATATTTATCAGAATAATAATCTGATTAAAAAGGTTGTGGAATATGCTGAACCTTCTGATAATACTTATATAGTTGAAGGCTTTGCTGGTGCTGGCAATTTCACTCTGGCTCTTGCTGCAAAAGGTGCAAGAATAGACGCTGTTGAATCAAATCCAAGTGCTGTTAGAAGCGGTATTAAGAATATCGTTAAGTCAGGTTTCAAGA
>ONIU01000118.1 GCA_900317935.1 uncultured bacterium | reverse complement strand
TTGTTATTATTGTTGTTGGTTTTTATTGTAGTTGTTGTAACAACCAAAGTTAGTATTATAACTGTCATCTAGTTAAACCGACTTGATTAAAAACTGATTAATTTATATACTAAATAAAAAGATTATTTTTAAGGATTTAATATGGATATAGACACTATTCATGAATTTTATGAAAAATGTATGAAATTAAACTTTGTTGATACGCATGATTTATTAAATAAGGCTTCAACGAAAACAGAACAAGATTTTATAAAAGTAATCACAGATTTTGTTTTACAACAAAAACAAAAAGAAGTTATTAATTCTAATGTTTTTTAAATGAGTAAGTACATCATATTTGCTGGTGTTAATGGTGCAGGAAAGACAACTTTTTATACCACATATCCTGAAATATGCCAAATTCCACGCATAAATATAGATGAAATAGTTAGAAATAGCTACATTAGAATTTGGGAAAATATGTTATATAACAGAAAAACTACCTATCTGGTGCAAATTTTTAAATAATTATAAATAATTATTTAATTAGATCAAAAGAAAATTTCAAAATTACTTTTCTTATTTAATGTTGAGTCTGTTCGTAAAATTGGTGAGCAATCACAATGGTTCCCGTTTGAAACGCTGTTTTAAATAAGATAGTTTTATTATATGCTATTACTATAGAAGAATTATTTGGTTAAGTATATAGTAATTACTGTTTTTGGTAATTATTGTAGTTGTTGTTTTTGTTGATTTATAGAAGATTAGTAAGTTAACGGATATCTTTAATAATCGTTAGCTTACTAATCTTATAATAACTATAATTACAATAAGAACAAGGCGTTAGCCTACTTTATTACAAACCAAGTAACCAGATTAAAATCTCGAAGATTATTAGCTTTTTTAACAATAACCGCATCACGGCTTTGTGTTAGTCTGAAAGCCTCACGCTTTTTAAACATTCTGACGACTTCATCAGAAGCTTTGGAAAGCAGATTTTCATAAACTTTCATATCCTTACCATCTTGGGTTTCCATGTTAAACAAGTCGCAAAGAGCATTAAAAGCTTCTTTTTCGTTTCTGCAAATCAACTGCAATATTTCAAGAATCTTTTTACTATTGGTGAAATTGTAACGAACTGTTCCGTCTTCGCGGATATAGACTAAAAAGTAAGGGTAAAGTGGATTTACTGTTTGTCCATCTTTGTTCTCTATTTTCTGAGTCAGACAGAAAACCACTCCTGGTTTGATTATATCTTTTTCCGCCTGATTGAAAAGTGTTAGTTTTTTACTATCAAAATTATTATTAGAAGGGCAAGGAACTACGGTATACATACCCAAAGGTGCTTTTTCAAGTTTACCTCTGTTTTCTTCAATATAGTTAGCCAAATCTATACGATAATCATCAAGCGAAAAATCAGTAAGTGTAATACCATCTTCCAAGTCTTCAATATCTATAACTTCTTCTTTTAGCTTTTTAAGCTGTTTTGTTCTGTATTTCAAATCTTCGTCAATCAAATCTTTCAATTCTGGATTCTGAAGAACATTATCTTCGGCTGTTGCAGTTAAATCAACCAGTGCCATACGAGCCTCAACTCTGTTTTTTAGGTTAATATAACCATCTAAGTCTTCTGTGGGCCAAAAATTTACAAGTTGAATAGATTCATTCTTTGATCCTATACGGTCGATACGTCCAAAACGCTGAATAATTCTTACAGGGTTCCAGTGAATATCATAATTTATAAGATAATCACAGTCTTGAAGGTTCTGACCTTCGCTAATACAGTCAGTAGCAATAAGCAAGTCAATCTGGTCGTCTGTTTCGTGCTTCTGCTTTGAACGATTCTTAGAAATCGGCGAAAAATTCAAAAGAATATGCTCAAAATCATTCTTTCCAAGAGTAGTATCGGTCTTAGAACCGCAAACAACAGCAATATTGATTCCTAGAGTAGTTTTAGCCCATTTATCTAGGTTATTATACAAATATTCAGCAGTGTCGCCAAATGCAGTAAAAACAATAACCTTCTTGTTATTTCCATTAATAGGCTTTTCAACCTTAGCTTTTATCAACTCTTTAAGTTTAGCAAGCTTTTTATCCCTATCAGCAGTTATAGCTGATGCACTGTTTTTAAGGATAATGATTTTATTTTTATCTGATTTCAAATCAGCTTCCCATCTATCTAAATCTATATGGGAAAGACTGTATTTTTTCTTCTTGCCAACTTGAAACTCGTCTAATTCAATCTGTGCTTCGCTATCTTCATCATCGCTATTAATAAACTCTGTATTATCTTCAACTTCTTTATCTATACCATTTGCCCTGTATTTTTCGATTAATTCTAGAGTGTTTTTTATAATGTCCAAGATTCTGTTCAAAGACTTATTAAAAGAAAAAATCGAGCTTTCAAGGCGTTTAAGGTAATTAACCTTTATCATTCCGACAAGATAATTTTCACGGTCTTCTTGTCTGAATTTTTTTCCATTCATTATAGTTAAAGCATCATCTCTAAATTCTTCTTTTAGATAAACAGAGGGTTTATAAACTGATAGCTTATAATCACTAATAGTTTTATCAATTTCATCGTAAGAAGGAAACTCATCTTTTACGTCAATATCGCTTGTTATTGCTATTGGTTTTAATCTTTTAGGGAAACTGCCAATCTGGTTTAAATTATAATATTTGATTATATGCTTTCTAGAGCGGGCTATGGTTACTTCGTCTAATAGTTTGAAAAAGCCAGAATCCAGCTTTTCAAGCAATCCTTTAATTGTCTGGTTATCGCTTCGTCTTTTCTTTGCCCAATCTGTAAACTGTCTCTGTGAACTTTGGAAAAGTCCCTCAAGATTATTAATGCCTAGTGATTCGCTAAATGCTGAATTATCTCCTTCAGTTATATATGAAATCTGATTCCTTAGGTCACGAAGATTATTATTAACAGGAGTTGCTGAAAGCATCAGCACCTTTGTTTTGCCGCCAGCTTTCAAAATCTTTTCCATAAGCCATTTGGGGCGATTATATTTAACTTCGTTATTGTCACCTACTCTTTTTTCTAATGGGTTACCTTTGAAATTATGAGACTCGTCTATTACGACTAAATCATATGTACTCCAGTTGAAGTTAGAAAGATTTATACTATCGGCTTTTGATACACCGTTTTCTCTTCCTAAATCAGTATGATATAAAACCGTATAATCAAAACGGTCTTTCATGAATGGATTCAAATCGTTACTTTTTGCTGCCTGATAAAGAGTCCAGTTACTAGAAAGCTTCTTTGGGCAAATAACCAGTGTTCTGTAATTCAAACATTGAAAATACTTGATTACCGCCAAAGCCTCGTAAGTTTTGCCAAGACCTACGCTATCGGCAATAATACAGCCGCCATGCTTCTGAATTTTATTGATTACACCTTTAACACCGTCTTTTTGAAAATCATAAAGTGAATTCCAAACATCACTTTCAAAAAAGCCTGTCTGTTCGGCATATAAAAGACTGTTATTCTTCTGGTCATCAAGATATTCATGGAATATTTCATAGAGAGTTTTATAATAAATAAAGTCAGGTGCGTTTTCAGAATATAGCTGTTCAATATACTTTAAAACATCTTCTTTTACATCTTTAACCCATTCAGAGTTGTTCCATAATTCATTAAACCAGTCTAATAGCTGTTGGCGTTGAGTATCACTATCTACAATAAGGTTAAGCTCCATATTTGAGTTTTCTGAAAGACCTAGACCCTTTGTTGTAAAATTGGAACTTCCGCTTATAGCAGAGGAATGTCTGCCATCTTCGTCAATATGATAAAGCTTTCCATGAAGAAAATTAGATTTTACCATGGATTTAACTTCAACTTTATTGCGAATCCACTCTGCACAGTCTTTTGCTATTTTCTTCTGTTGCAACTGATTTTCAGTCTTTATTTCAAGTTTGCTATCTTCAATTTCATACACCTTTGGATTCTTGTCACCGTTTAGACCTTTTACAAAAGTTGGCTCACCAAAAAGAAAACGCATACTTTGTATATTATCAAATTTATCTTTTAAAGCATTATAGGCATAAATTGTAAAGTAGGCTGAAACAATAGAAACCTTGGAATTATCTTTTATTCTTTCTTTTAAAAAATCTGCTACACTTCCGTTGTTGCGGTTATCTCTAATTATTTGACTTTGTGTCATGCGTAAACTCCTATTTTTACTTTATAAGCTAATTAATTAAAAACTTTATTCAATGTTGTCATAGCAAAACGTATTTTTAGAGAAGAGAGGTTAGAGATGAGAGATGCCTAAAGGCTCCACTTGAGGGGAGCTGGCGAGCGAATGCTCGTCTGAGAGGTGACGTAATCCGTAGTAAACTCTGTTTAATGCGATAAACATCGGTCTATACCACTCATTACATCAACTATCAAAACGCCTAGCGTAGCTTAGCGTAGTAATACGCTGTCACTAAACAGGGTTTACTCTAGTTCGGTCACCACCCCGTCAGCCTACGGCTGCCACCCCTCCTCAACGAGGGGCTTTAGGACATATCCTACCAACATATAATTACTTCCCTTCTACGATTGCGATTTCATCAGCTGTTATACATTAATCCAAATTTCTAATAGAACCTATAATTGATATATAAAGTTTTTCATTCTTTGTATAATTCTCAATTTATTTTTTATAAATCTCAGATATTTCATTGTTTATTTCATCATCTAAGAATTTGTTTGAGTCATAGTCCGACATAAGAAGTTTTACTTTTTTTGCTATTTCTTTTTGTTTTTGCATATTGCATTTTTTTATAGGGAAACAGCGAAGCTTTTGAACTCCTATATCTACTCCAGCCCCTCTTTTTTTACCATAAGAATAAAACCAATCTAATGCTATTTTAGAATTGAGTATAGCTAAAATATATTCTAAAAGGTAATTTTGATTATCTACAAGAATTACATTATAAGACATACCAACAAATAACTTCATGTTATAATCAATAACAAAATCGTTATTAGCAAACATTGATGGCATAATAATCTTACTTTTATCAAAATAATACCTTTTTCTTGGTCTATGAATTCCATATGGTTTATTTGATGAAGTTATATATTGTGCTAAATTATCTAAGTGTTTTTTTAGCCTTAAATATTTATTATCTTTTTCAATTTTTAATTTAATATTTTGATCAGAGTAAATTAAGTATTTATTTGATGGTATAATCTTATATCTAAATAGATTATTACCATCGGCATAAGGAACCAAACAAGCTTTTTCTTCCTTTGTAAGGTTTAATTCATTTACTTCATCTTTTGTAAGAACAAATATTCCTTTTCCAACAAAAACATCTTTTCTTGGATATTTTGAATACATTTTATTACTGATACAATCAGAAGCTTCAACAACGCCTTGCGATATATCTGATATTTCACCTAAGCTTATGCATTCAGAATAATTTAATCTTGATTCAAGAATAACTTCGTAATTATCTGAAATAATACTATTGTTATGTAATGAACTAATTACGATATTTTCAGAATTAATCTTACTATTAATATCATTAAGTGATTTAGACAATTTTTTATAAACAATAGTATCTTTTTTATACTTAGAGTATAAAGCTATCATGTGTAAACCAACAACACTATCAAATACCTTTAATTTTCCAATATCAACTATGTTTATAAAAGACAATTCTTGTTTTATTCTTTTTATTAAACTTGTAGCACCAGCACTATTAAGCCAATATCTAGGAGTAATAAAAGCTATAATCCCTTTTTTATTTGATAAATCAATGGCTTTATGTAAAAAATAATACCAATAGTCCATTTTTCCCTGATGGTATTTTCTTCCAAAATCGCTATTAATTAATACATTAAATACCTTTTGACTATCTCTTTCCTTTATATACGGTGGGTTACCAATCACAATATCGAAGCCATCTTTGATACCGAACATCCATTCAGGGTTGAACCAAGGTGAGCTTGTCTTTTTATCATAGGGGTCCCAACTGGCAAGAGCCTGGCTTTCTTTAGCCCCCAAGCCAAGACAATGAAGTTCTTCTGCTAACTCTTTCCTTTTTATACAATCTTTTTCACGACAATTTAGTTTTGCTTTCACTGTTTTAACAGAAAAGATTTTATGACGTATTTCCTTTAATTCTCTTTCTAAATCAACAATCTTCTGATTTTTCAAAAAGCCTGAATTTATTATGTCAATTAGGGTATTAGCAGCAATAAACTTGGTTTCGAGATTAGGTAAAGGACGAACTCCACAGTTAGGTTTAGATGGGTCTGTTTTCTGCTCAGTAATAAGAGAAATAAAGAATCGTAGTTTGGAAATTTGCGTAGCTACTGGTTGTATATCGACTCCATAAATGCAGTTTTCTATAATATACATTTTACGAGCATAATTGGGGTCATACATACTGCTATCAAAAATTTCGTTTATATCCTTCTGAAGTTGCTCCCGTTCTTCTTTTGTATAAGAAATATCCAAAGTCTTTTTCATTTCTTCACTAAGTTTTTTACTTTGAGTTTCTTTCCAAATTTTATTGTCAAAATCTAGCTTTTCAAGAATATAAACTAGCTTGTGAAGCATACCCATAGGGAAAGCACCTGAACCGCAAGCAGGGTCTAGAATTTTGAGTTTATCTATAGCTTCGATTAATGTACGAGTTTGTTCATTGTTAAAAGGATTAGGAGTTTCATTATAGTTAATTAAAATATTAAGTTTTTCTTTGGCAATCTCTTCTTCGATTCCAAACTGATTTACCAATGTACTTTCCAGACTGGCTTTAATGCTTTCATTAACCATATAATCAACGATTTCTCGTGGAGTATAATAACTGCCTGTAGCTTTGCGAGCAGTAGTCTTAGTTTCAGGGTTAAATGAAGCTAAAAGGTTTTCAAAAACTCTTCCCAAAAGTTCTGGGTCTAGGGCTACATCTTCTTCTATGGGAGTATTTTCTTCAACCGTAAACTTATAGCTATTAAAAATGTTTATAAGCCCACGAACTTCAATATTTTTATATTTTGCAGAATTATCAAATTCGGCACTTAAATCAACTATCTTTTTTCCTGCAAAGAAAAGTTCATCTGGAACATATAGAATTTTATTGATTTCTGGTTTATCGCTGAAACCGTCGAAATAATATTTGCGAGTAACTTCTTTATTAGAATTGTTTATTTTTTCTTTCCTTACCTCATCTAAACATTCGAAAAGACCGCCATTCATAAATGGCACATCTTCAAATTCCTTTATGAAAGCATCAGGATTCTTTATAAGGTGTTTGTAATGAAATTCGTTTCCGTAACCATAAACTCCATCTGTTCTAAAAGCACGTTTTGAATGTTCCTGATTGAGAACTGCAAAAAATAAATTCTGTAAAATAGCCTTGTAATAGGCACTAGATTCATTTGTATTAGTCTTTATTAATTTCTTAATTTCAACTTCTGAAAAAAACTTTTCCCTAACGAGATGTTTTTCTTTGATGAACCAAACGAAAAGAAGACGGCAAATCAAGCGAATAAGACACTGAGCATTAAATTCTTTCTGCTTTTCCTTATCTTGAAAAAGGCTCTGCTTATCTTGCTCTGATGTTGCCCCAGGAAACACAGCTTTTTGCATCGCCCAGAAATACCAGTTAGATAATTCCTTATAAAACCTGTTGTTAAGCTCTTTAATATTAAGAGTTTCTTTCCAAGCCTTATGAAGACCTTCAAAATCGGAAAAATGAAATTTATTTTGAAGCTGCTCTCTGCTCAAATCATAGAAAATGTCTATATGAGCATGATGTGGGTTGTCTATTCTAACGTCTTTAATCATCGTTATTTTTTCTAGAACATCACATGTATCATCTTTTTTATTAAGACGACGGTCAATAACACTTAACGTTAGCTTATTCCCATATTTAAAAAGAATGAATACAGGCATTGCAAAGGGCTTGTTCATTTCTCGTGTAATAGAAGCAAGCTGTGTTCTTGAATAATTATTGCCCTTAAGTTCTAGAGCAAAAAACATATAAGATTTATAAATATCGTTAGCGGAAGAAAAGGTAAATTCTGTATTAAAAAGGCTTTGTTGCTGGGTTAAATCTTCTTCGGTTAATTGAAAGAGTAATTCTGCCTTAACCCATTGGTCTGAAAAAATTTTATCTTGTTTAATGTCAGGGCTTTGTGTGAAATCTTTAAAATCTTCAAAACTTAGATTTTGTTCCCCTTGTGTACGTTCAGAACAATAACCGAGGGATTTTGGAAAATTAATTCCGTTCTCGTAGAGAGAGAGAGAGAGAGAGAGAGAGGTTATTTTGATGTACATCATCATGTACATCAAACGCTTTTATTGCATTTTCGATTTTCTTTTTTACTTGAATTTCTTCAATTGAGGGCATTTCGTGTTCTCCTGTCATTTAATTATTAATTATTATAAATGGAATTAAGTTTTTTTACTATAGAAAAATGTTTTGTTATTAATTATTCGTGTTGGAATTTATTCATCTAGTAATATCGATATTACCCCATTATTACCGATAGCATTCACCATCTACCATTCATCAAATATCACAAAAATTCTTTACTACAATAAAAACAATAACTACCAAATAAATGCTGGCTAAAGCCAGCGGTGTGATTGGGGTGATTGTAGATCAAGTTTCAAGTTACAAAAAATCTTGCATCTCTATCTTTGATCTTGTATCTCAATTTTTAGTCTTAAAACTTACAATAACTACAATAAAAACCAACTACAATGTAAACCTTAAATTATAACTTAAATATGTGGTATTTCTTTAATTCATAGCATTGACAAAAATATATTCTATTTTTATAATTTTTATAAAAGTTAAGTTTAACAAAGTATGGTTTTATTACTTGGAGTTCTTTAATGAAAAGGTTTATCGGGCGAGAAGATGAATTAAATGCATTAGAAAATGCTTGGCAAAAATATAACTTCCAAATGGCTGTCGTTTATGGAAGACGAAGAATAGGTAAAACAACGTTATTAAGACAGTTTAGTAAGGGAAAACGCTGCTTGTATGGTTACA
>ONIU01000102.1 GCA_900317935.1 uncultured bacterium | reverse complement strand
GGTTCTTGAATAATATTATAACCTAATATTTCATGAGTTAGACTAACAAGTTCCGGCAATAACTTAATCTGCTCACTCAAACCAGTATTTTGTAATTCAATATAGAAATTATCTCTTCCGAAAATTTTAACATAATATTTGATTATATAACTTGCTTTTTCCCTGTCGCCATTTAAAAGAGCAGAAGAAATAGCACTTGTTAGACCACCGCTAAGAGCGATTAAACCATCGCTGTATCGTTCAAGTTCATTAAAAGGAAGTGTTCTGTTTGGGATATTATAATTACAGACTGTAGATAAGCTCATAAGGTTTTTGTAGCCTGTATTGTTTTTAGCTAGCAATACTAAATTATGAGCAGGAAAATTTTGATTATACTTATTTGCAGTAACCCAAACTTCCAGCCCAATTAAAGGTTTTATTCCATTCTTTATAGCTTCTTTGTAAAACTCAATAGTTCCATACATGTCAAATATATCAGTAAGACAAACCGCTGGCATACTATATTTTTTGGCTGCTTGAACTATGTCTTTTATTTTTGCGACAGAATTTCCAATGGAATAATGGCTGTGAACGTGAAGATGAACGAAGGAGGAGTTTGCATTGTTTGAGGTCATATCGGTTCCTTTCTAATTTTAGTTAGTTGGTCAAGTTATTTAATTATCTATTCAGATACCTCAAACGTGAATTAACCTATGCACCATGATTTTAGCGATTGGTGCATTAAATTTTTAGTTTCGACCTTCTCAAATATATGGCTAATTTGCTTGTGAAAATTTTCGCAAGCATATAATAATTTTTAATTTTTGGGGAATAAAAATCTAAAATTATAAAAATCAGCAAATTTTACCCACAAATTTTATTGTTTTTGTGTGAATTATTACAATATAGTAATCAAAAGTTTATTTAAATTATTAATCGATTTGAACTAGAGCGACACGAAAACCTAGGTCTGGACGGCGAGTATCTGGAGAACTACTAAGCCTAATAGCAGATCGACAAAAATTTACACGGCTAGCACAGCTACCTCCACGAAATACTCGACGGCTACCTTCATCAGCACCGTTAGGATCTACAACCTCTTCACTGGTATAATCTCCATACCAATCTCTACACCATTCCCAAACATTACCATGCATATCATAGATACCCCAGGCATTAGGCTTCTTCTGCCCAACTATATGTGTAGGTTCACTTTCGTTCTTATAATACCAGGCAACTTCATCTAAGTTTTGACAAGGAAATTCTTCGGATGTTAGATTTTTACCATTGTTTAATGCAGTATTTGTTCCTGCTCTACATGCATATTCCCACTGAGATTCTGTTGGTAAATCAAATTTATATCCTTGAGGAAGAATATTTGCATATTTCATATTTAACTTGTTGCAAAAAGCTTTAGCCTCCTCATAAGAAAGGGTTTCAACAGGATTATTATCTTCAAGAAATAAAGAAGGATTACTTCCCATCAAAGCAACAAACTGATTTTGTGTCACTTCGTATTTTCCAATATAAAAAGGCTTAGTGAAGGTAACCTTATGAAGTTGTTCATTTCCAAATCTACCAATTTCATCTTCTGGACTACCCATCATAAAAGATCCAGCAGAACACTTGACCATTTCAAGGCTGATTTCTTTGACTACAAAAACCTCATTATCGCCAAGGCATATAATAGGCATAAGTGTTAACAAAATACAGAATAAGAATATTTTTTTCATTTTTTTTCATTTTTCCTCACTTTTGCTTTCAAATAAAACTCTAGGCAATCAGAATAACCATGTATTCAAGAGAAATTTTCGCTTAAACATCATTGTTAAACTGCTATTTGTTTAATTTTAGCTATATTTTAAATTTTAATCAATCTTTAATTATAATTAATCTAAAAACAGGAAAATTAAATATTTTGATTAAAGTAGGAAATTACACTATTTAATTAACTATAGCTGAAGCAAGACAAGAAAGCTTATATTGCGAAACGAGCATTTTTCTAGTAAAATATGTGAAAGTAAAAGGAATAATTAAATTGCGATTTGGTGAAGATATATTTTTAAGAATGACAGCCGATTTTAGTAAGCTGAAGAAGTATGGATTTAGCAAAAATAGTTCCGGCTACTTTTTTTCCAAAAATTTTATGCAAAATGAGTTTAAAGCAGAAATAAAAGTAGACTCCAAAGGCAAACTAACAGGTAAAGTAATAGAATTAGAGACCAACGAAGAGTATTTACCTATTCATATTGAATCTTATATCGGTGCATACGTTGGAACAATAAGAGAAGCTTATCTAGCCATTTTAGAAGAGATAGCAAAAAACTGCTTTAAAGAAAAAGAATTTATTTCGGATCAAGCAAATAGAATTTCTGAAAAAATATTTAAAAAGTTTGGAGAAAAATCAGATAATCCCTTTTCAAAAACAGACCACATAGCCGTCTACAGATACCCCCAAAACCAAAAGTGGTATGGGCTGATAATGAATATTAAAGAATCTTTGCTCACAAAGGGTACGAAAGAAGAAGACAGTCCCAATATTGAAATAATGAATTTAAAAATTGATACCTCAAAATTTGATGAAATACATAAATTAAAAGGGGTTTATCCAGCTTACCACATGAACCATGAACAATGGATAAGTGTTATGCTCAACGATAGTTTAAAAGATGAACAAGTCATGGAATTAATCGAAGTAAGCAGAGAATATGCCATACACTCAGGAAGAGCCAAATCTTCCAACGGAGAATTAGTCAAATCAAATTGGATATTACCCGCTAATCCGAAATTCTTCGATATAGAATCAGCTTTTGAACAGTCTCAAGAAATTGATTGGAAACAGAGCAGCAAAGTAAGTATTGGCGATATTGCCTACATGTATGTCGGTGCACCAGTTTCTGCAATTCTTTATAAATGCGAAATTACAGCAACAGACATTCCCTATGACTACTCAGATGAAAATATAAGAATTACCCATTTAATGCGAATAAAGCGTCTTAAAAAATATAAAAAAACCATATGTACCTTTAAGAAATTAAATGAACTGGGAATAAATGCAGTAAGAGGTCCAAGACTCGCTACCAAAGAATTTTTAGAGTATATAAACCACTTTACTCAAACATCAAATAATTCTATTGGCTTTTAAACAATTTCTAGATTAAAATAATTTTAATATATTTATGGAGGAACCAAAATGAAAAAATATGTATGCCCCTGTGGTTACGTTTACGACCCTGCTGTTGGAGATCCAGACGGTGGAATAGCTCCTGGAACTGCTTTCGAAGACATTCCTGATAATTGGGTTTGCCCTATCTGTGGTCTTGGAAAAAATATGTTTAACGCTGAATAATCATTCAGAAATCAAACTATTCCCTTTAAAATGGGAATAGTTTGATTTATTTCATAGAGATATAAGTATGAACAAAAAAGTGTTGATTATTGGAGCATCTTCTGGGATAGGCAAAGAATTGGCTTTGCAATATGAAAAATTAGGCTGCGAAGTTATAATAACCGCACGAAATATAGAAAAATTAAAAGAAATTGCTGAAAATAAGCGAATTTCTTATGAATATTTAGATGTAAATAATTATGAAGAAGCCATTTCCAAAATAAAAAAATTGGTTGTAAATACAGATATAACAATTATTTCAGCAGGAATTGGCGATTTTAACAAAGAATTAAATTTTGATATTGAATTAAACACAATTAAAACAAATGTTGGCGGCTTTGTAGCCTGCGTAACAGAAGTTTTTAATTATTATAAATCTATAAAAAAAGGTCATATTGCTGCTATTTCTTCATTAGCTTCATTGAGAGGTTCTGATGAGGCACCTGCTTATAATGCAAGCAAAGCTTTCATTACAAACTATATGGATGGCTTAAGAAAAAAGTCTATAAAAGAAAAATTAAATATTAATATTACAACAATACTTCCAGGTCTGGTAGACACTCAGATGGCAAAAGGAGAAGGTCTGTTCTGGGTCGAACCAGTAAGTTTAATAGCAAAACAAATAATCAGGGGAATTTGGAAACAAAAATCAGAATTAATTGTATCAAATAGATGGAAATTAATAGCTTTATTGTTAAAATTTATTCCAAATTGGTTATATTATAAGTTGTGATAAAAAAATTAGTTAGAAGCAGTAAATTGCAATAAACTACTACTCTACAAACCAGTCTTGTTACTTTTTATTGAACTATCAAGTTCAAAGTCTTCATATATACTAAACATAAGAAAACATTGAATTAATCACTATGTTACTTTTTCTAGTGAAAACTTTTGCTATTTATCTAAAAAGTTTTCATTATTAGTGAAAACTTTTGTTGATTTATGTAAAAGTTTTCAGTAGAATAATAACAATAGGAGTTTTCTAATGATAATCAGAGAACATTATATTAAACAGGTTAGAGATTTTTACAAGTCAGATTTAATCAAAATTATCACAGGTATAAGAAGATGTGGAAAATCTGTAATTCTTGAACAGATAATGAATGAAATAAGACAGAAAACAGACAATATAATTTTCTTAAATTTTGAAGACAAACTAACAACAGAAAATATTAAAAATTATAAAGAATTAATAAAATATATACAAACTAATCGAGGAAAAAGTAAAGTTTATATTTTTCTAGATGAAATACAAGAATTAGATGGTTGGCAGCTGGCATGTAAAACTTTACGTCTGCATAATGCCTCAATTTTTATAACAGGCTCTAATTCAAAACTTCTTTCTGGAGAATTTACAAAAGAACTAAGCGGAAGATACGTTGCATTTAAAATCAGACCTTTCGTTTACCAAGAGCTACTTGAATATTCTAAGGAATTAAAAAAGAAAATAAGCATTTCTGATTACTTAATATGGGGAGGTTTCCCAGGAAGAATAGAACAACCAAACGAATCAGCTCAAAGAAGATACTTAAGTGACTTATATAATACAATTGTTTTAAACGACCTTATCAGAAGATATAAAATAAGGAAAGAATCTCTATTTACTTCTCTAGTAAATTATGTTTTACGTTCAAATTCACGAATTTTTTCTGCAAAATCAATTTATAATTATATAAGAAATGAACATATTGCTTGTTCAATAAACACAATAATGAAATATTTAAATTATTTAGAAGAGGCTTACATTATAGAGCATTTAAAACAATATTCAACTAAGGTTAAACGAGAACTATCTTTTTATGAAAAGATTTATGATGAAGATGTAGCTTTAAATTCTTTACATTGCCAAAACAATCGTTACGACATGACTCATAATTTAGAAAACATTGTTTATAATGAGCTTCTATATAGGAATTATGAACTAACTCTGTTTAATAATAATGGAAAAGAAATTGATTTTTTGGCAGAAAAATCAGGGAAAAAATATTATATACAAGTTGCCTATTCTATTGCAGAAGAAAAGACTTATGAGCGTGAATTCAGTGCATTTAATAATTTGAGCCAGATAGATAAAAAAATAATAATTACTAATGATGATATTGATTATTCGACTAGCAATGTAATGCACTTACAGCTAAAAGATTTTCTGTTAAATGACGATTTTCAATAAATATTAGTTACATTTACGGAAATATTTGTGTTGTAGCTTCTTTTATATGTCTTATCGTAGATAATATAGTTTAAAACTCTTTGATATTTTTTGGTAGGCGTTCAAAAACATAATTGGTTTCTGAAGATAAATCATCTCGGAAATGGTAGCCTAAAGCATTAAAGCCTTTTATTTCTTCAGGTGATTCTATATTGTTTACTGCCATAAAACGCACCATTTCACCTCTTGCCATCTTGGCATAAACGCCTTTTGTTACCATTTTCCCTTTATAATTTTCACAAAAATCAATTGTTATGAAAGTATTTTCAGGAGTTATATATTTTTCAACAATTTTGGAGTATTCGTTAGAAGCAAGATTAATAATCAGATTGCTTTCTTTTATAATTGATTTGTATATTTTATCGCCCCAAAAATCATACAAATCTTTATAATCATTTATTTTGGCTTTAGCAGCCATTTCAAGACGATATGGGGTTATTCCGTCTAAAGGCTTAACCACCCCGTAAAAGCCTGAAATAATGCGAAGATGTTCCTGAACATAATCAAACTGATTATGTTCAAAAACAGAAGGAGCCATATATTTATAAGCAATGCCCTCATAGGCTAAAATTGCTGGAGTTAAATGAGAACGCAAATTCATGTTTTTCAATCGTTCAAAATTTAATTCTGCTATTTTGGAATTAACTTTCCAGACTTTTTGCAAATAATCGTTAGACTGCTTACGCATCCAAGAAAGAAGCTTTTCTGTTTCATTTAAAAATATCGGAACACCTTCTGGTTCTAATATTTCAAACTCTTCTTTCATCTGCTTTGCAGGAGAAAGAATAACACGCATTAAGCAATTTCCTCTAACATTTTGTCAGGATCTTCAGCAGCTTTAACTTTATCGTTAGCTTTTATAATGATTCCATTTTCATCAATAAGATAAGTTGTTCTGACAACGCCCATAGAAACTTTACCGTAGTTTTTCTTTTCTTTCCAAACATCATAAGCTTCTATAACTTTGCGTTCAGGGTCAGCAAGAATGGTTATAGTAAGATTCTGTTTTTCTTCAAATTTCTTATGAGAAGCTACGCTGTCTTTGCTTACCCCAAGAATAACTATGCCTTTTTTCTCGAATTCTTTTTTATTTGTGGAATAGCCCACCGCTTGCTTTGTGCAGCCCGAAGTATTATCTTTGGGATAAAAATAGAGAATTACCTTTTTCCCTTTATAATCAGAAAGTTTATGAGTTTTACCATTCTGGTCTTCTAATTCAAAATCTGGTGCTTTGGTGCCTATTTCTAACATATTATGCATTACCGCCTTCTAATATATTTATCATATTCTACTTACTTTTTCTTTTTTAATCAATTCTAATTAATGTTTTACTGTAAACCAAAAGAACTGATTAATTTTCAAATAATTTCCTTAGATAATTTGCCATTGTTATTAATTATCTTATATGCATTTTTATTATTTGAGGAAATAGATCGGGTGATTTTTCCATCAATTATTTCAAGCATTGAATTATTTTCTATTCCAATAGCTTCTTTGTAATTATTTAAGACAATTTGGTCAAAATCAATTGCTCTTTCATCGTAGTGAGGAGAAACAACTCCTTTTATCCAGCCTAAGCCCTTAGCCATAGAATAAGGAGCATCTTTTTTATTATCATTTTCTAATGAATCTGTATAAATATCTTCAAACCAGCAGATAGCCCCTGCTGATAAGCCACAAATGATTACTTCACGATTATAGGCATCTGTAATTAAATCAAGTATGCCTGTCTTTTTCCATGAATCAATCATAAAAAGCGTATTACCGCCGCCCACATAAATTATATCTGATTTTAAGAATTTATTTTTTATTTTCTCTAAGCCATAATCATGATAAACAGTGAGAGCAACATCTGTTTTCACATTAAAAACGCCAGTATAAATTTTATGAAAAGAATTGTAATAAGGCATAAAATCATGGCTTGCAGTAGGAATAAAAAGAGCATAGGGTCTTTTTGAACCAGCATGTTCTTTGGCCTTATCAACAAGATAAGCATCTAATTCTATTGTTTCTTTATTTTTTATTTCACCGCCACCAATGGCATAAATTCTTTTCATATTTTTCTATTCTTCAACCAGATTAGAAATCCAAACACCTTTTTTTATCAAAACGTAGCCAATTATTATCTTTATTATATCTAAACTACTAACAATAGCAAATATAGTCAAAATTGAATAATCTACGTATTTACTCAACAAAAAAGCAGTGGGAACTACGAATACCCAAGTAAACACAGAGTCAAATAAAAAAGTTATAAAAGTCTTTCCGCCGGAGCGCAAAGTAAAATAAAGAGAGTTTAAAATACCTAGCAAAGGAAGAAATATAGCATTAATAATAATGAAATCTCTAGCCATAATCCTTATACTTTCGGTGGTTTCAAAAAAAGTAGGGAATACTCCAGAAATTGCAATAACCATTAAAGCTACAATCAACCCCAAAAAGCATGTAAAACGAGTTAATCTTAAAGAGTTCTCTTTTGCTTCTTCAAATTTTGAAGCTCCGAGTTGCTGACCGATTAAAATTCCAACAGAATTACCCATAGAAATTATTACAACTACAACCAAATTATGCAAAGTTGTTGCAATGTTTAAGGCAGCAACTACATCTAATCCCTTTAAAGAATAGCACTGAAAAGTTCCAATAAAACCTGCTGCCCAGAAAAACTCATTAAAAAATATTGGTAAACTCGTTTTTATTACAACCATCATATTACTTAGAGGGATTGTAATTTCACGAAGAGCTCCTGCAATATATTTATTCTTCTTTTTTTCAGAATAAACCCAAACTACTATAACAAGCATTTCTACTACTCTTGCAATAACCGTTGCAATCGCAGCTCCTTCTACCCCTAGACATGGGAAGCCAAATTTTCCAAAAATAAGTAAATAATTAAATAACACATCAGCGACAACAGATGAAATACCCGCAATCATTGGTTTTACACTCTCACCTGTTTCACGCCAGGAACTAGCATAAATTTGAGTTACAGCAAAAGGCAAAAGAGTCCAAAGCATAATTTTTAAATAATTAGAACTGAGATTTAATGTTACTGCTTTATCAATGCCTGAATCATTTCCACCCAAATAAAGATTAATTAAATCTACTGCGAAAAAATGATATATTAAAAAGCCAATTGCCATAACAATTAAGCATATCCAAATTTTTAAACGAAAAACATTCCAAAAGCCCTCTTTATTTTCCTGACCATAATATTGGGCACAGTAGATGCCAGGGCCTGAAATAGCCCCAAATACTGCCAGATTATAAACAAATATAAGTTGAACAGCAATAGAAACAGCTGTAATGCTTTCTGTTCCAAGAGATCCAACCATTAAATCATCAATTAGACCAACGGCGTTAGTGATTCCATTTTGAATCATCATTGGAACCGCAAGTATTAAAGCTTGTTTATATATATTATTATTTTCTGACCAATTAAACATAATCGCCAATTATAACATACTTTTTAGTTTTGTTTTTATTGTAAATTTAGTAATTTATATATTAATATTAATTGCTATTAGTTTATAAAACAGAAGAGATAAATAATGATAAAAGTAATGTTCGTTTGTTTAGGCAATATATGCAGGTCACCGATGGCTGAATTTATTTTAAAAGATATGGTAAAAAAACGTGGGAAAGATGCTGATTTTATAATTGCTTCTTCCGCTACCAGTACTGAAGAATATGGGAATCCGCTTTATCCGCCTGCTGCCAGGAAACTTTCTTCTGAAGGAATACCGACTACCTACAGAACCGCAGTTCAATTAAAGAAATCAGATTATGACAAATATGATTATATTATTGCGATGGAAAGAAGAAATATAGAGAATATCAAACGCATTTGCGGCGGCGATCCTGATAGCAAAGTTTCTTTATTACTTTCCTTTGCAGGCAGAAATGACAATATTGCAGACCCCTGGTATACAGGAAATTTTGATGCGGCTTTTAATGATATTGTAGAAGGTTGCGAAGGATTTTTGAATTATATAGGGTATTAATAAGTTATATTTCAAAACATAAAAATAGAAAAAGCTTTATTAAATATTTATCCCCTTTTTCAAAGGGGATAGACTACTTCGTAGTCTAGGGGATTTTCGAGAAGTTTATCAAACAATACATAGTCTAGTCCGAAGAATTATATGTTATTAAAAATCTCCCTGTCATGCATAGTATGCATGACATCCCTCTTTAACAAAGAGGGTAATTTAAGACAATTACTTATAAGAAATAAAAATATGAACTTTATCAAAGTAATCTTACTAACAAAAAAA
>ONIU01000036.1 GCA_900317935.1 uncultured bacterium | reverse complement strand
GTTTCTTTTAAACCCTTCAGGTCTTTTATCTGATCGGTTAAAAAAGCATCTGCGAGGTTTAGGAAGTCGATAGATCTATAAGAACATTCTGCGAGTCGCAACATAAGATTGTAATCTTTTTTTGAATTATCTTTTAGACCTTTTATTTCGTCAATATCATCAAAATCAGGTAATAAACCATTTATTATTTTTTTTAATAAATCTACTAGATAAAAGATTTGAAATTCATATGGCAAAGACAAAGTTCTTTCAAGTTTTTCACGATATTCATCGGGTTCACTATCTAATTTACAATATGACCCATTAGATATTTCATCAGCAACTATACTTGTTTCTGTATTTTTTACAAAAGTTTCATAAAATCCATCAATATCGTCATAAGCAAAGAAACCAAAAGCTTCTAAATCTTCTTTATTGTCTGTAATTTGATAATAATCACACAATATACCTTCAGCCACTCCTTCAAAATTAATATTATACTTTGATAAGTTACATAAAACTAAGTATAATTTTTGAAAATCATAATTAAAGGAATCTTTTGTATTTGAAGTATCTTTTTGTTTTTCATCATCTCCATGGCAAATACTATACCATCGATATTTTTCTCTGATATCACCAATACTTTTACAATGTCTATTGAAATATTTTTCTATAACAGAAGCCAGTTTAAATCTGCACCATTCTTCTGGAAACAAGTTAAAATCTTTGGACTGTTTTAATAAATCCATTTGTTTGTCTAATTTTTCATAATCCCATGGGTCAGAGATTTCTTCATCTATTGAAGCTGAATTAGAGCTATTTTCATAATCGTCAATTATGTCTTTGAGCATGCAAGCAGCAGCTTTTGTTGCTTCATTTGTCCATTTGAAAGGTTTATTTGTCTCCAAGATTTTGGTTTCCTTTTCTTCTTTTTCAGATATTTCAGTAGTAACTTCATCTGAAATCTTGTTTTCTTCAATAGATTTTGTTTCTATTTCAGAATTATTAGTGTTTTCACTAGCGATAACCTGAGAAGTTTGAGTTAGTTCAACTGAATTTTCCAATTTATTTCTCCTTGAGAGTAATATGATTTTTCATTTCACACAAGAAGAAAGTGAAAGATTTTTATTCCATTCGGAATTTTTTAGAATTTTTTTGTTTTA
Source organism: uncultured bacterium (assembly GCA_900317935.1). Taxonomy (GTDB): domain Bacteria; phylum Muiribacteriota; class Ozemobacteria; order Ozemobacterales; family Ozemobacteraceae; genus RUG334. The sequence goes on along the minus strand of ONIU01000036.1, from coordinate 39,502 downwards.
TTTTCTAATAAGGGTATTAGTGCTATTTCTCTTTTAAGATATAAATTGACTTTAAAAAGTAACTTAGGCTAAACTAACCAAGTGTTAAAGCAAATATAGATAGCATACCAATTGGAGTAACGTTGTTTAGTAATATTCTAGAACTTAATGGTCTTTCTGTTGAAATACTTTCTGTTTTATCTTATAAAAGCGAATTAGGAATATCATTAAAGAAAAATCTGCATTATTTTGATGAAAAATCTCTATTAAATGAACTTTATAAGATGGCAGATTCATACAGTTGTCAAATGTTGCTAGACAATATTCCTATTGATTTTAGAATAAAAAGTAAAGAATCTATAATTGCGAAATACAAAAGATACTACCCCGAACATCAGGCAAGAAAAGTCTTTAATGATATACTTGGATTTCGTGCTTTTTGTGACTCATATACCGATATTTTAAAACTTGAATCTGATGAATTTAAAATTGTTGATTTAACATCAGGGAAGTCTAATGACGATGGTTATAGAGGAGTTCACGTTTATTATCAAAAAGACAATAATCATTATCCTATTGAAATTCAATTTAACACATTATATGATAGACAACTTAATAATTGGTTACATGATTATTTATATAAAAAGCCTTATGCCACATCTATTGGAAAATATATCAGGGAAGAGTATGAAAACGGTAGAATAAGGAATATAATTGAATTCAAGGAGGTATTAAACAATGTGCTATCTAATTGCTAAAGATGTTAATTCTCATGGATGCTACGCTTTAAAAACTCAATTAGGGAATCATTTAGTAGAGTTAAAACATTATTTAGACGACCTGGTTTCAGATAAAGGTATACAATTAGTTACTATAAGTAGACCTACAGCATTTGGTGAATATGCTCCTTATACTTTTGCCAAAAGTGAACCTGAATTTATAGAGCTAGTTTCTAATATGGTATAGAAATAAATAATACTTAATTTTGTATTTCTAGAAATGTCATTTCTCAACGCAATAAAGCAAAAGTAAGAAAGAAGAAAAATGAACTTAGGCATATTATTAACAAAAGAGCTTGAAGCTATGGCTGCGTGTGATGGCTACTTAGAAAGCCAACCCAAAGAGTTCAGCCTAAATATTCCTTTTGGAAATGTAGCCTTTATATATGAAAAATATTGGGAAAACAGCAGAAACTATATCCCTTCTAAAACCCAAAATCATAAAAAATACAGAGAGTATTTAAATAAAAAAGATAATAAAACCATAAATTTTGCAAAACGAAGATCCCATCCAGGTTTAAGTCTTTCTAGCGAAGTATCTACATTAGCTTTTGGAACAAGCCAACTTGACTATAGAGATAAAAGTGATAAAAATCTCTTTTTTGTAAATCGCAACCAATGTGAAATTCTTTCCAGAGATATGCTTTTTCTATTGAATGTTAGAATACCAGGCAATATTACTATGATTGACGATTCACAAACAGGCTTTGCAAAAATCTGTGATGAGAAACTAAAAGAATTGGAAGAACGTAAAAATGACGGCTACTACTAATCCAACTTATATTGGCAAAACTATTTTTGAATTTTTGAAAAAGCCTAATGGTTCTTCCTTTGATACTGAACAATATCACAACCTTTTTGAGGCTTCAACTCAGATTATTACAAGAATTATAATACAACAAAATCTAGATAAGGTTGTCACGCCTTTACAAAAAGATAGAACTGTAGACCAGCTTCTATTAGAAATAATCACAAAGCCAGAAGATTTCGAAAAAGATTTGACCTACGATAAAAGTTCTATTACAACTTCTGCTCAAATTAGATATATTGCAGAAACAAGTAAAGCACCTGAACTTTCAATTTATAGTTATTTATTAAAACGAGGTCTGACTTTATTAAAAAGTTTTGCAGAAGGAAACTCTAAAGAATACTTAGAATTGCTTCAAAGAATAAAACAGACTATTAAAGCCAAATTTAATGCATTGCAATATAAGAATAAGGGAATAAGCTATATGGCTTGTTCTTTAAATTCAGCTATCTGCTATATTCCTGATTATAATGATTTAACAATACCAGAAATTTCTATTGATAAAGAAACAAAAATAGATTTTATTCTTTTAAATATTTTGAAAGCTAATGAACAGTATTATTTCAGGCTTAAAGATTTAGTAACAATTATTGCTAAATTGATGATGAGTGAGAAATCAGAAGTATCTTTAGACAATAAAGAAACTCTAAAAACTATTAACAATAATTTCTCAAATAAATCTGATTATAGCAATTTGAACATAGCTAAAGAAAGCATGAATTTCCTTATTAAATGCCATTCAGAAAACGAAACTTTGGCTAATCAATCTGAAATGGCTTTACTTGCTTATTTTTGCAAAATACTTAGCGGTTATTTTTCAGAAGACATTCTGACAGACGAACAAAAAAGATTGTCTTTAACAGATTGTGTTGAAAATTTTCTGAATGACAAGCGATTTATTCACTTACAAAAAGGAAATAAGATTGAAAGAACAACGGCTTATACCAGGCTGAAATATGCTCAAAACTCTTTGCAAAATGCAATAAGCGATTTATCTGCAGAAGAAAAGCTACTATTTATAAAAGAATATTGCAAACATCTTGAAAAAAGATTTATGGAATTGACAGGTGGTGATAAAGATGAGTGAAAATTGCCCAATAAATGAACTTCTAGGCTTTTTAAAAGAAGCTATTAAAGATAAAAATACTCATTTGCCGGAAAACTTATCTTTGCACGCAAAAGAATGTAAAGCCTGTCATGATTTACTTTGTTCCCCAAAGCATTGGGAAGCCTTTGTTAAGGCAAATAATGCAAAAGAAGGTTCTCTGCTTGATGGACAGTCGGTAACAGAAGGGCAGGTTTGGAAAATAGATTTTGATGAAAACGAAGATGCTGTTATGGGATTAATAACAGATACCTCTTCGTTAGAATCGGATGACTTTGTAAGAATTACTCCAATTTTTGTTACTCCAAATAACAAAGATTTAGATGAACAAACAGACATTCTTTTAAAAGCAAGTCAAATGCCTAATGGTTTGCCTTGTATGATAGAATGGTGGAATGACAGACCAGTTGAAATTTCATATCTAACAAAATGTTATGGAAAAATTGATAAAGATTTGTTCCTCAAAGTAAAAGAAAGAATTATTAAGCCTGTTGCACCTCAAAAAAAGATAAGCAAATCTGTTTTTATTTTCCGAGAATCAGAAAAAGCTAAAGGAGATTTACTTTCTGCTTCAATAATTAGAAAAATAATCGAAGAAGAAAAAGCCAAAGCAAAAATTTATTCTTTTTGTTTTGAAGATATGATTAATTCTGTTATTGAATTTTTGAATCCAAATATGGCAAATGAAGAATTAGCAATGGCAGCCGCAACAAATGATATTTCTGATTATTTAGACAAATACCTGAAACAGGATAAAGCCAAGTATTACGTATTGAAACTAGCAAATAACAATGATTTTACTATTGCTTCTTACGATGGAAAAGCTTTTGATTTAAAAATTATTTACGAAAATAATGAAGAAAAAATAATAAAATCAAACCAAACAGGTAAAGTTGTATTGCATGAAAATGATTTAAAGGGCATTAGAGATTTTGTGTTCACCGTTAAGTAATAATTTTCAAACAAAATGGCTTCAAAAAGTAAATAAAAACTTTATAAAAATTGTTGAAGCCGAATATGAATACCACTCTGATAAACCATTCTGGGAATCTCGTCCCACAAGACTTTATGCCATTAAACCGTCTCCAGAAACGATAGAAATTTATCAGAAGGAATATAATCGTTTAGAAAAGGTTTTTAATTCTAATTATTATCAGAAAGAATGTTTGGAAAACATTTTTTCTGATGATGAAATAATATTAAACTTAATCAACGAACCAAGAAAACTGCTTCCTGGAATCGCTTTCCCTGCAGTAAATGAATATGAAGCAGACAAAAACTTTCCATTAGTAAGCTTTTCTAGATATGATTTAAGAAGCATTATTGACGACACAGGAACAAAAGAATTAGACGTCTTTATAAATGCTTCTCAACGGCTTTTCGAAATTGTTTATAATTTTACTTCTATTGAATATAGAAAGATATTAATATACTTTTTACCTCAATTAGCTTTTTTTCAAACAATAAATGGTGATTCATACCAACTAAGTTTAGTCATGCAAATTTGGTATGAGTGGAATAAAAACAGCTTTCAAAAATATGATATGCCTTCAATTTGTGCTACTGGCTGTGTTACTGAAAATGGTGAAATTTTGCCAATTGATAAAGCTGAAATAAAACTAGAAGCTGCTTATAGTATGGGTTTTGATTATATTATTTTTCCAGAAGGCAACAGAAAAAATTTAAACAATCAGCTAGCTAGGTTTGAAAATAAAGAAAAAGTTTTATTTTTTAGCCATATAAAAGAAGCTTTTGAATGGTTAAGTTTACAAACAGATAAGAATAGAGATATAGGCATAATAAAAAATTGGGCTGAAAAACAAATTTATAGACAGAGTTCAGATACCTTTGCAAGTTTTTTCAATACAAATGATTATGATGACCCAAGAGAATGGAAAAAACTTATTAAAGGCAACGCAGATCAAAAGCTTGATAAATTGCGTGTTTTTCTAGAAGAATACTGTAAATGGGCTAATATTATTCCTGAGTTAAAGTTTGATTCTTTATACAATAAATACTTGGATGATTTTATAAAAGAGAATGATAATTCTGATTTAGCCGAAGTTTTGAGGTTTTTTAGAGAAAATATAAAGACAGAGGGGGCTGCAATGCAAAGCACTGCGCTAGAGTGGGTAAAAAAACATAATTTTTCGGTTGAAGAAGCGTCTATTGTCTATTATGACAAAAACATAAGTGAAAAAGATCAATTTATATTAGAATTTTTCAGAGCTTTTTGCTTTGGAGAAGATATAAATGCTATTTTTCAGCCTGTTGTCTGGAAGTCAGAGAAATTCAGAAAGCTTTTCACTACTTTATCAATCAAAGTTTTAAGCACAAATAAAGAACTTTTAAAAAGGTATTTAATAGAAATTGTTTCTGATGTAGATAATTTAATTTTGGGCTTTACTGCTTTAAAATAATTATCTAATCAGGATTCTATGAAAGTTTTCTTCGCTGGCGGCATCTTTCTTTTTTTTAGAGATGATTAGTATCGCTGTTTAAGCTAAAAAAGTATGCGCTCTAAAAGCATCGCTTTTAGAGCGCATACTATGTCACGAGGTAAACTGCTAACGACAGTCAGATTATCTTGCCATTGCGAGATATATCAATAGATTTCCTTCTTTGCGTGCTTTAAGCATTCCCATCTGAGAAACTTTTTCTTTAGGCTTATCCTTTAAAAGGGTAATCATAAGAGGATTTCTGCTGATTTCTGGGTCAGCATGCAGTGAAATTGGTCTTGTGCAGAAAATAGGTGCTTTTACGCTCCAGAAGTCAGATTCTGTGTTCCCAAGATTATCAACAGAATAAACCTTATAATTGTTAGAGGCTAATTTGTCTAAAACAGGGTCTAAAGCTCTGACGGTAGAAGGGTAGATATCATGCATCAATATTGCTCCGCCTATACATTTCCCGCTGGAAATATGCAACTGACGGTCAACTTCTTTTAGAACAGCTTTTTCATTCTTGCTATGCCAGTCTTTAGTGTCAACTGTCCACAAAACCATACTCATTCCTTCTTCATTGATGGCTTCCACAACAGCTTTGTTTACAGAACCATATGGCGGACGAATGAATTTAGGTTTTGTACCGGTTATTTTTTCTATTAGTTTATTTGTACTTTCTATTTCTTTTTTTATAGCTGCAGGTTTTAGTTTAGCGAGGTTTTTATGACCATATGTATGGTTGCCAACTATATGACCTTCGTCGTGTATTCTTTTTACTATGTCTGGATATTTATTGGCTTGGACTCCCAATACAAAGAATACTGCTTTCAAATGACGCTTTTTTAGAATATCAAGTATATAGGGGGTTGTATGAGGATTAGGCCCATCATCAAAAGTAAGAGCTACCCCTCTCTTATTGAGTAAAAGTTCTTTAAGCCTGGTTCTACCAAGATTAGTATCTATACAAAGCTGGTCACTTTTTTCGAGGTTATCCTCCTGAACCTCTGCTGTTAGTGATTCCGCTTTTGTAGCAGAACTTGGGTTTCCGATTGGTGAAACCGAGGCATAGGAAGTAGCTGCCGACAATATTGTTGGTATTGTCAAAGCCACACATGCAGTTAGTAAAACTTTAATGTTATTTTTTATGTTAAGCATAGCATAAAGGGTATCGGCAGTTTTCAAGTATTGTTAACTATAATGTAAAAATAATCTGTTTTTTGTTTTTGGGCTTGAATAGCTCTTTTTACTCTTCGTTACTTAATTCGTTAATATCTGTGTCGGTATTTTTCTTTTCGATAACTAGATTAGCAATAATATTCGCTAAAGTATTAGGATTATGACGCAATAAATCTGATTCTGAAAGCAGATCGGCGGCAACGACTCTTATTCCTAGTTCTTCAATCTTTTTTACTGTAGGTGGAACCCAGTATTGATTTTTGGCTTCGTATTTACTCATAAGATTTTTCGCAGCTCTTCTTGAGTTTACTATTACTGTGTCAAGCTTGTTCAGACCTGTTTTGTCTAAAATTGTTTTAACGTGATCAAGAGCATTAAAATCGTCTGTTTCACCTGGTTGAGTCATTACATTGCAGATATATACAACCATTGCTTCGCTTTTGTTGATATGTTCAACAACTCCTGGAACCAGCAGATTCGGTATTACGCTTGTATATAAGCTTCCTGGGCCAAGTATTATCATGTTGGCGTCGTCAATTGCACTTAAAGCTTCCTGATTCGGTTCAGGGGAAGCAGGAACAAGAGACATTTTTGCTATTCGTTTCTTTACTTCACAAATAGCTGTTTCTCCAACCATTTCTGTTCCATCTTCAAAATCAGCATGAAGCTGAACATTGTCGTTTGTTACAGGTATTACATGCCCTTTAATCGCTAGAATACTGCTGGCTTCACGAACAGCGCTGCTGAAATCTCCCAGAACCCCTGTCATGGCTGCAATAAAGAGATTCCCAAAACTGTGGCCTTCAATGTCTCCGCCTTCAGAAAACCTATATTGAAAAAGTCTGGAAAGCAGGCTTTCTGACCTTGAAAGAGCAACGATACAGTTTCTTATGTCGCCAGGAGGAAGAATCTGTAAGTCTTTGCGCAGACGTCCAGAAGAACCACCGTCGTCTGTAACAGTAACAACAGCAGTAAGTTTAACGTCTACTTCCTTTAAGCCTTTTAAAAGTGAACTTAACCCTGTCCCACCACCTAAGGCTACAAGGGAAGGTCTTTCATCTTTCCTATTACGATGAAAAACAAATTCTTTCAGTCTGGTGGATAATTCGGCGTCTCGGCTGTCGAGTAGTTCAAAAGCAATTTTAAAACCTTTGTAAAACCAGAAACTGCTGATAAGCATGGCAGTAAAAGCAGTAAAAGCTAGTGCCATTGGATGAAATGACCTAAGAGTTTCAACAGTAGCTGGAGCAAGCATCAACAATGCTAGAGATAAAATGGTAAAACCGAAGCCCATAATCAGAAGGCCTAAGAATAAATAAGCAACCCATCTGCGTGCTCTGACCTTATGATTTATTAGACGTCGAAGGCTGAAAATCATTTAAATATCTCCGGCCATTTTAGCCTTAAGCTGTCTCGAAAACCGCTCTGCACTCATAATTCCCATGCGGCGCAAATAGAAGTTCATTGCGGCCGTTTCAACTACAACGGCTAGATTACGCCCTTCTCTAACAGGTATTGTTGTTGATGGAATTTCAACTTTTAAGAATTTTACTGTTCTTTGGAAAATGCCTAGTCTATCGTATTCTTTGTTGTCATCCCATTTTTCGAGATTTATGACCATGTCGACGTTCTTTTCGTCGGCTGTAGCTGCTATACCGAAAAGTGAACGTATGTCTATAATGCCCAGACCTCTGATTTCCATATGGTGTCTGATCATATCGTCTGGTGAACCAACTATTTTGGTGTCGCTGATTTTCATTAGTTGAACAGCGTCATCGGCTACAAGTCTATGTCCTCGCTTTATTAATTCAAGGGCACATTCGCTTTTCCCGATTCCTGAAGCTCCCATGATAAGAATACCAACACCGTATACTTCTACGAAAACGCCATGAACGCTTTTTCGAGGAGCAAAACGATTATGAAGATAACTTGAAAGCTCATAAATGAATTCACCGGTTCGGGCTGGGGTTCTTAGTAGTGGAATACTTTTCTGATTGCAGAGTTCAATCAGTTCGTCTAATACCAGCAAATCATCGGTTATAATAATACAGGGGATATTAAAGAACAAAAGCTGTCGTAATCTTACTTTTCGTGTTTCTGCCTGCTGTTCCCCAAGATAGGCAAGTTCGGTACGACCAAGAACAATAATTCTTTCGTATCCAAAATGTTCAAAAAAACCGGCTAATTCTAAACCGGGTCGATGAACTTCAGAAGAGATAATCTTTCTGTCTAACCCTTCTTTGCCGGCAACAACAATAAGATTCTGATCTTGTACTATTTCTCTGACTAGTATCAGAGCCATATAACATCCCTCTTATCTATGCTTGTATTATTTGGCTTATTATTTTATAAAGCGTACATTTTATCTTACACTCTTTTTTGTTTCTATGCAACCCACCGCAAGTGACAGAGCAAACGTAAAGTTTTTCTTTTTTTGAAGAAGCTTTTCGGACAAATTTAATTAATAGTCTATACATTGTCATAAACGTATAGTTTTCAGGGCTAAGGCCCATATGCTAAACTTTTTATGACAAATGTGTAGACTTACTCGTAAAATAACTGCCACTACAGCGCAGCGTAACACTTTTAACCCTTCCAACAATTACCACTGTGAAACGTCTCACAACGAAGTGTCACACAGCAAAGCGTTACACTAAGTTACAAGTTGCAAGATTCAATTTGCAAGTTATAAGTTTAGTGATAAGTGCTGTGGGGGTTGGGGTTGAAAGCTTATGCTTTTTATGGTACTTTAACCTATTATGCATCCGATATTATTTCAACTAGGTTCAATCAGAATTGGCACCTATGGTGTGTTGCTAGCTACAGCCTTTCTAACAGGTTTTTTAATGGTTAACAGGCAGTTTAAAAAGGCTGGTGTTAGTGTTGACCTTGGTTGGGATCTCCATTTTTTAGCCATATTCGGTGGCATGGTTGGCTCTAGAATAATGTACGTTCTTGAAAATATACCCGAATTCTTAGCCAATCCAATACATACTCTTTTATTTTCTACAACAGGTTTTTCTGTTCTAGGTGGTTATGTGATGGCTTTCGGGCTTTGCATGTGGAGAGTTAAAAAATCTGGTGAACCATTCTTTAAATTAGCTGATCTTTATGCTCCGGGTCTTGCCTGGGGTTACGTTTTGGGAAGATTAGGCTGTATTTTTGCTGGTGACGGATGTTACGGCATTCCTTGTAAACAGCCTTGGGCGATGACTTTTCCCAAGGGAATTGTTCCAACTTTAAGCTCTTCAAACTCTATTCTCGTTGAAAAATATAAAGAGCTTTTCCCTAATGAGGCTATTCCTGCTGATATTCCTGTTCATCCTACACCTTTGTATGAATCTTCTCTTTCGTTTATTCTCTGTATGATTTTACTTTATGGGACCTGGTGGAAAATCGGCAAAGGTCATAGATTCGCGTTTTTCCTGGTTTGGTTTGGAATAGCAAGATTTTTTATAGAATTTATAAGACTCAATCCCTTTGATTGCTTTGGAATGACTTCTAGCCAGTGCTTAGCTATAACTTTTATTGTGGCTGGCATAATTATTTTTGCAACTTCTGGCAAAAGAGAAGTCTATGAATATAGAGCGTAGAGCAGTAGAGCAAAGAGCCTGTGAGAGTCTCTGTAAATTTCTGCCTTCGAATAATCTCTGAGGGAACGAGCCTTGTGCGGAGAATAGAAGGTTTCACGTCTACCGTCCGCAGACAATTACCATGGCGCAGCCTAACATTTTTAACCCTTCCAACTCTTCTAACTCTTCCAACCCTTCCAACCTTTCTAACCTTTCTAACTCTTATAACAATTCCCTAATCTCTTTCGCTCTTATCTCTGCTCTCTTATCTTCGAGCTGTTCTTACAGGAAAGGCTGACACATACTCGAAAGTAGGCAGTCTGACTATAGAACCCATATCATTAATTATTTCGTAGAACTGCCATTCGGTTTTCCCGTTAAAGGTAATCATGGTTTTTTCTTTCATAAAGTTCGGGAAACCGCCTTTGGAAGTCATAAGCAGAAATACCGGCTGATTGTTGAAGTGCTTGTTAAGCCGATAATCATTATCTGTTTTATTCATATATTCAAGTTCGTCACGGTCACATTCTTTTATCATAAGAAGGAAATCGCGGCCATATCTTGTAATTCTTCTGGCAATATATCCGGTCCATTCTACAGAAATGGCATTTGTAAAATTATTCTTGTAGTTTATGTCTGCTAGTTGATAGTATTTGAGAGAGGTTGAAGCAAACTGTTTTCTTGTTTCGTCAAAGCCCTGTTTCATCGGAGCAAGTTGTTCATCTCTTTCGTTTATACGAAATCTGGCTATTTCCAGCTTTCTTAAAGCATCTCTTCTCGCGCCGTCAGGAAGACTGTTTATTGATAATGCTTGATTGAACAGGTTGGCAGCTTCTCTGAACTGGTTAATAGAAAAAGCATGATTACCTCTAAGATACAAGTCGTTAGCTAAGCTGACAGAAGATTCGTTAACCTGCATTTGAAGGTTTGAATTGCCTGGATTCATAGAATTTGCTTTTCTGTAAAAATCGTTGGCTTGAGCCTGTTTCCCCATTTGTTCGTAAGTTTTTGCTATTTCCACTGCTACAGAGGCCTGAGGCTTTACTCCATAATAAACCAGATAATTCTTTATGGCGTCTTCCATCAGGTTAACCTTTGCATAATCCTTACCTAACAAATAATAGGCATCATAATATTTTTCATTTACTCTGATAGCTTCTTCAAGATGTTTGATTGCACCAAAGAGGTTGTTTTTCAAACCCAGCGCTTTACCCATAAGATAATGTGCTTCCGGACTGTCTGGATTCTTTTCTAATATGCCTTCTAAAGCTTTTATTGCAGCATCAGTATCTCCATTATCAAGCATTGTTCTGGCTTTACTTTCTCCAGATGGCTTTGAAGCTTTTACCATAACATTTTGAGGCAGAGGAGGCAAATCCAGGTTGCTTGTGCTTGAATAAACTTTGCTTGTCTGAAGAGTGTCTTTCCCTTGAGAATAATTATTCTGACTGATTACAGGTGCCGAATTCTTCGTTTTTGCCTGAGAAGTTGGAGAGTCATAACCAGAATAATTTGGTTGATTTGGAAATGGGTTTTCAGGCAATACATATTGATTTGGCTTAGCAGTGTTTTTCTGAGTAACGACTGGTGCTGAATAGCCATTTGATTTACTGCTTGGTCCAGCATTATTGTTTGGAGCAGTTACTGCTACTTTTTTTAACTCTACGCTGCATCTGGCTATTCCTCTTCTAGCTGCTACCATTGATTGGTCTAGCGAAGCTGCTAAGCGATATTCCTTTAATGCTTCCTGAAAATTCCCTGTTAATTCGAATAGTCGGCCTAAATTAAAATGAACTCCGGGATGTCTTGGAGATTGCTCATAAGCTTCTTTCAATATAGAGTGAGCCTGTTTGTAACGTTGCTGATAAATATGATTAACCGCTTGTTCTACAAGAATATTCGTATTATCAAACTCGGCAAATACATTAGCTGTTACCGTTAATAATAGTGATGTGAGGACTATAGTTTTAAAAGTTTTCATAAAAAGGTTCCAGTTCTTTGCCAAATATTCAGACATATGATATCATAATTTTGTAATTTCAGTTGGAGGATAAAAATATGTCTATATTTCGTTTCATTTGGTGGGCATTAGTTATTAGCGTTTGTGCTTTTGCCGGTTATATTTACGGTTATCTTTCAGAATAATCAATACAAAGTTTTATAGTAAAAGGCAGCCGATTCTTTCGGCTGCTTTTATTTACCATAGATTGTATTCTTTAAACTGGCTGTGTTTCTTAGCTAGTTCTTTATATTCTTCATGCAATTCTGCTACACCAAATAATGCTGCAGTCAAAAGGTCTGTCTTATCGTAGCCGCATTCCTGCAAATCCGCAAAGCTTGCGCCTTCGGCGAGACTGTCCAATATTTTTTCAGATGTAGTTTTGTAAGCAGATGACATCAATGCTTCTCCTACTTTTATTATAAAGCTACTTACCTGATATCGGCAATTTTTTTTACTTTTTTATAAATAAGAAAGTGTTGTTATTTATAAGAAAATTTAACTTAAATTATTATTTTATTTAAAATTTTTTATCTTAGCCATTGACGAATTCAATAGGTATGGTATTATCCAAAATATCAACTCATAATATCAGGAGTCTATATGATTCTAGATTCAGTGCATTTCAGAATGTCAAATAATTTTCTCGGACTTCACGACGAAGTATCCAGATATGAAGATTCAAAAGCTGTTATTATACCTGTTCCTTACGACAGCACCACTTCTTATCGAGCAGGAACCCGTGAAGGTCCAGCCGCTTTAATAGCTGCTTCACGACAGGTCGAACCTTTCGATTTAGACCTTAAGTGCGAGCCTTTAACTCAAGGTGTTCACACTCTTCCAGAACTTGAAATAGATGTTAACAGCCCTGAGGAAACAATTAAAAACTTAGAAATGGCTACCACTAAAGTTCTTAATGATGGAAAATTTCCTGTTATGATTGGTGGGGAACATAGTCTTACTCCAGGCTGCGTAAGAGCTTGCAGTAAAAAATATAAGAATTTATCTGTTTTGCAGATAGACGCACATTCTGATCTTCGCGATATTTATGAAAAATCTCATAATAGCCATGCTTGTGCAATGAGACGTTGCTGGGATTATGCAAAACTTACTCAGATTGGTATCAGAAATACTGGTATAGATGAATGGGAATTCATTCAGAAAGTCGGACATGATGGCATAATTTGGGCAGAAGAATTGCTAGATCCAGAAAAGAAGTGGATAGACAAGGCAATGAATAGATTGACAGAAAATGTTTATATTACTGTTGATCTTGATGGTTTTGATTGTTCGCTTATGCCCTCTACTGGTACTCCAGAACCGGGCGGAATGACTTGGTATCAGGCTATGGATATTCTTCTGAAAGTTGTTGAAGAACGAAATGTTGTCGGCTTTGACGTTGTTGAACTGGCACCAATTCCTGGCTTTATTGCACCAGATTTTCTTGCTGCAAAATTAGTGTTCAAAATACTCAGCAGGGTATTTAATAAAAATGGCTGGATAAAATGAGCCAGATTCTTTGTCTTTCTATGATAGGTGCCGTTATTGGCGCCTATCTTGGAAAATATATAGGTTGGGCTATCAGAGCTTGGCCAAGTCACGAAAAGTTTCATTGTGACTATTTAAAATGTCCTTCCTGCACAAAAGGATTGGAATTTGGTTGCTGTAATGCTGGTATTGCTCAAGAGAGAGTTTATATAGCTTTATCTGCTATAGTAGCCGGAGTAAGTGTTTTCTTCTTTGGTTTTTCAATCAAGGCTTTGATTTCCTGGCTTTTTGTTGCGGCTTGTTTAATTGTAACAATAGTAGATATCAGGTGTTTTATTATTCCTGATTGTTTGTCTAAGGGTGGAATCGCTGCAGGAATTATTTACGCTGCTATTGCCTGGGCTAGTTTGGAATTTGGCGGTTTCAAACTGAGTTATTATGTGTCTTTTAATGACTCGTTTATTGGCTTCGTGGTTGGCGGCGGTTTTTTGATGTTTTTAGGAAAAGTTTCAGAGGTTATTTTTAAAAAACCAGATGGAATGGGTGGGGGAGATGTTAAACTTTTGGCGGCCATGGGTGCCTGGGCTGGTTGGAAACCAGTGATTGTTACTGTTTTGATAGCTAGTTTTGTCGGTGCTTCTTTTGGTCTTGCAACAATTATATATGATAGTATAAAGAATAAAAAAACATACAGACCTATGTCTCATCATATTCCTTTTGGACCCTATCTTTGCTTAGGCTTTTTAATCACTTTTTATTTTGGTATGGAACCTTTTTTGAATTTTTTCAACGCCTATCAATATTGGGTCATGAACCGTTAATAAATAAATATTGACAATTTTCTCACATATTGTTAAACTCTATCACTCATAATTGTGATTTTGTACAGAACTCAAAGGAGTCTCGTGTTTTATGTTAGCGATAATCGTTAAAGGTTTTCATCTTATTGTTTGTATTGCTCTGATAGTAATCGTTCTTTTCCAGGCAGATAAAGGAGAAGGTTTGGCTGGCGCTTTTGGCGGCGGTGCTTCTTCTACATTGTTTGGTGAACGTGGTGGCGCAACTGAAATATCTAAATTCACTACAGGTTTAGCAGTTGTTTTTATGATTACCTCGTTAGTTATTGCTATTTGGGGACCAACTTGGGAAAAGGAAGCTGATATAGCTAGAACTAATGCTTATAATTCTCAGCCAATAGTTGCTACTCCAGCAAAGACTCAGACTCCAGCACCTGTTGCTACTCCAAATGCAGCTATGCCTGGTTTGCCAATGACTGCTCCTGTTACTAATCCAGCTCCTATTACTGCTACTCCAGCACCAGCAGCAGCTACTCCGGCTTCGGTAGAAACCCCAGCACCAGCAGCAGCTACTCCGGCTCCGGTAGAAACTCCAGCACCAGCAGCAGCTACTCCAGCTCCAGTAGAAACTCCGGCACCAGCAGCAGCTACTCCAGCTCCAGTAGAAACCCCAGCACCAGCAGCAGCTACTCCAGCTCCAGTAGAAACCCCAGCACCAGCAGCAGCTACTCCAGCTCCGGTGGAAAACCCAGCACCAGCAGCAGCTACTCCAGCTCCGGTAGAAACCCCAGCACCAGCAGCAGTTGCTCCAGCTCCGGTAGAAACTCCAGCACCAGCAGCAGTTGCTCCAGCTCCAGTTGAAACTCCAGCACCAGCAGTTGAAAACAAACCCGCAGAAACTTCTGCTGCTCCTTCTGTAAAAGAAGAATTAAAAGAAAAGGCAGAAAGTGCTGTTAAGGCTATTGTTGAAGAAAAGAAAGCTGAAGTTATCGAAGCTATCAAAGATAAGGTAGAAAACAAATAATTTGAAAAGTAATGCTTGGCCTTTTCCGATATTAGCTGTATTAATCGGTATTATAACAATATTCTGTGCTATTAAAGACTACGATTGGTTTATGAATAGCAGTAAAGCTCAATTCTTTGTTAAGGTATTCGGTCGGGATGGGGCTCGCACTTTCTATGTGGCTCTCGGTATTTTTATAACCATATTAGGAATAATAATGTTTTTTGTTGTATAAAAATAAAATAACATTAGATTAGAAAAAAGACTTGGGATTTACCCAAGTCTTTTTTTATGTGTCATTGATTCAGTTTTCAATATGACAACAACAAAATAAAACTAAAAAAGTAATTGATATTTTGATAAGTTTAAATAGATTTTTTGCGGGCAATGATTATGAATATTATAAATGAAGAATTAGATAAAGTATTTCGCGATTTTCTGACATTAAAGAAACTTCGTCGAACCGGTTGGCAGCTTCGCGGCATCCGCGAAGGAGAATCTATTGCAGACCATTGTTTTGGAGTCGTCTTTCTGACACATTTTCTTTCTTCTTTGGTTAATGCAAAGATAGATAGAAGCAAAGCTGTTTCTATAGCAATTGTTCATGAAATAGGCGAAACCAGGGTGGGGGATATCCCTTATGTGACGTTAAAATATTTCCAGAATAAAGATGAAATGGAAACTATGGCGATTGAAGATGTGATTTCACCGCTTGGAAATGATTTGGCAAAAGAAAGTCTCTCTTTGTTCAGGGAATTTGAAGATGGTTCTACTGTTGAAGGCCGATTTGTTAAAGCTATAGATAAATTGGAAATGCTTATTACTGCAGCAGAATATGAAAAAGCAGGTTATTCTGGATTAAAAGATTTTTGGGAAAATAAATCTACTTTCAAAAATTTTGAAGAATTTCCTGAACTAGCGTCTTTCGCTGATTATCTGTTGAAAAATCGTCCTGAACGATTACGAGGACAGTTGTAAAATGATAGAGCTTTCCCATTTGACAAGAAAATTCAATGAACATGTTGCTGTTGATGATTTATGTTTGAATATTCCTAATGGTGCAATGTTTGGTTTTCTTGGCGCAAATGGTGCTGGTAAAACCACAACTCTTAAAATGATTATGGGCTTATTGCAGCCGACATCTGGTTCTGTAACTATTGACGGCCTAAATGTAGCTGCTAATCCTATAGAAGTTAAGTCTAAGGTTGGTTATTTGCCTGATGAAGTCTTTCTCTATGATTATTTAACAGGAAGACAGTTTCTTGATTTTGTGGCCGATATTTATAATATTAAAGCTACAGAAAGAGAAGAAAAAATAAATAATATTCTGATTTCTTTTGGCTTAGAAGATGCAGCAGATGATTTTGCTGGTAATTATAGCTTTGGAATGAAGAAAAAGCTAGCTTTGGCAGGAATTGTTGTACATAATCCGTCTCTGTTGATTCTAGACGAGCCCTTTAATGGATTAGATCCACAAGCAACCAGAGATTTCAAGAATATGCTCAAGAAAATGTCTAAAGAAGGTACAACCATCATATTTTCCAGTCATGTCTTGGAAGTTGTTGAAAAAATGGTTACTCATGTGGGTATTATAAATAAAGGAAAGTTAAAAATTTGTGACAGCATAGAAAGCATTGTCAAAAATTATAAAAGTCTTGAAAAAGCTTTTTTTGCAATGACATAAATTTTGCTTGAATATTGCCGAAATGGATATTATACTGTATAATCAAATTAGGAGTTTATAGGAATTTTAACATGAAAAATAGCCTTAAAAAATTAATCTTGGCTGTTGTACTTAGCATACTTGCTAATGTACCTAATTCCTATGCTCAAAATGTTGATGTCAATGAGATATCAGATTTCAAACTTAGTACAGTAGAAGATTCTTCTAATTCTGTTATTGTTCCTGATAAAGCAGAACTCTTTAAAGGAGAGTTTAATCTTTCGCTAGGTAGCCAGATGCTAAGCTATCAGAACACCAGCAAAATTTTCCCTTCAGAAGCAGAACATATCGAAACAGGTTTTGAAGGTTTCAATTCAAAAATTGAATTTGACGACTCAGTTGTTAAATTAAATCCTAATAGCCAAAGAGATTTTATGCCTGTTATTACTCTTAACAATTCATATGAAGATAATGCTATAGGCTTAAATGATTCTAGCAGTTCTGCTTTAAGTTTATCTGGTAAAACAGGCAGATTAAGCTTTTATGGTGAATACAATCAGTCTAATCTGACTCTTGGGCCAGGAACTCAAAATACTTCTGATAATATTATGTCTTCAACTCGTGCTTCTATCGGTAATGTAAGTAATACTTCCATAGAAAGCAATATTAGCCCGTCTGCTATTTCTTCTGATTATTATCTTGAAGCTGTATATAGTTTTAAACCAACTTTAAAGGGTAAAGTTGCTTTTAAAAAGACTGTTATAGATACTTTCGACTTAAAAGAAAATGTTGAAGTCGAAGGTATTGTTGATGCAACATCAGATGTTTCTATTAAAGCCGGTTATTCAAATGAAAATCGTTCTGAAATAGAAAGCAAAACTCCTAAAGAAAAGAAAGTCTGGACTGAATTTATTTTAAAATTCTAATTAATGTTTTGAAAGTCACAGATATTCGAATTCAAATAATCAAAGATCCCAAGAATAAGCTAAAAGCTTTTTCTACTGTCATTTTAGACGATAGTCTTGTTTTGAGAGATATTCGTATTTTTGAATCAGAAAGAGGGAATTTTATCTCTATGCCTAGTGTGAAAGGCCAGGATGGTAATTGGCATGAGATAGTTACTTTGATAAATACTGATTTAAAAAACCAGATAAGCAATTATGTACTTCGTGCATATCACGATGAATTATTGAAGAAGATGTGATTTGAGATTTAAGATTTAAGACACAAGACCATAAATTGAGATACAAGATATAAGATATAAGATATAAGATATAAGACTCAAGACATAAGTTACAAGTTACAAGGCCCAAGACCCAAGTTACAAAACATATTTTGTTAAACTACCCCCTGAAAATGGATTTAACAATTTTAAAAAAATCCCTTGACAGAAATGCTATTCCTTATAAATTTTTGTGCTTGTGATTAAAGATAAGCATGGAGGGTGTTTATGAAACTGAATATGAGTCACATTGTAAAAGGATTAGCAGCTGTTGCTGTTTGCTCAGTAATAATGCTGGCTAGTAATGAGCCTGCTCAAGCTGTTTTAGAAGGTTC
The DNA here is from genome assembly GCA_900317935.1 of uncultured bacterium. GTDB lineage: Bacteria > Muiribacteriota > Ozemobacteria > Ozemobacterales > Ozemobacteraceae > RUG334. Next base: position 21,132 of record ONIU01000036.1, on the reverse strand, counting down.
TAACAGAGATAGAATGGAATACTTAGACTTCTCTGAAAGCATGATAAAAGCTGGCTTATATGCTAAAACCGGAAAAGTTACTTTCAATCATGATAAGAAAAAGTACGTCAGAGGCGTAAAACGTCATAATGAACCCAAGATATACCAGCCTGATGTTTACACTTGGGAACTTGCTATGAATGAACATAGAAAGAAAATGCAGGCTCTGGCTCCTGTTCAGGATCCACCTGTTGCTAATGTTGCTCCTGTTCCGATGGGGCAGGACCCAATATTGCCATTAGATTCCGCTCAGAATATTAATGCTCAGCCGGCAAAAACTGATTACAAGGCTGAAGATATTAAGCGCAGAATAATTGAACATATGAATTCTCTTGATTCAAGATATCCTTCAAATATCCCAGCTCTTCAGCCGGCAGTCTACCCTAAAGGCAAACGCGGCGACTCATTTGATGCCAGTTTTTGATTATTATTAATTATTATTAAACAAGGCAGCTTTAAGTTGAAAAACTTAAGGCTGTTTTTGTTTTAGAAAAATATATTGTTTTTTTTGTAAAGAATTTTTTACGGGTTTTGTTATAATATAATTGTAAAAAAATAATTTTGTTTGATTTCGCTTTATTGATAATGTTTTTAGATGTTTTAAACTTCGTAATCGGAACGAAAAAAAATTTTACATTTGTTTGTGAGATAAACTATAGGGAAACTCAATTGTAATGCTTATTCTCTTGCTAATTTTCATATTTATGTTTATACTAAAAATTAAGAAAATAGATTTTGTAAAAGGACAGTTGCTTTAGGGGTATTGATATTGCAATAAGTTTAGAAAAATATGGAAAAATTGCTTAAGAAATGCATATTGTTATTAGTTATTGAACTTTGTTCTCTTGCTACGGCTGTTGTAGCTGAACAAAATTCAGAGAAGGCTTCTAATATGCCTATTTTTATTGATTCGCGTCTTTTGGTTTTGGCTCATCCTTTATTTAGTGCCTTTGATTCTAAATCAAAGAGATTTAAAGGAACTTCTTCTGAATCATTTGAAGAAGATTTTGATTCACAAGAAGCTTTTATTCAATCTATTAAAGACTTAGAGGATGAATTGCTAAAATCTCCAGAAAAACTAAAAGAAAAACTTAAAGGGATTCCATTCAAAGATAGAATTAGTGCTGAAAGAGAGTTTCTCTTAGAAAAGAAGCTTAAAGAATCTAAATTGGAATATATGAAAAGAAGAATCTACCTATCTAGACTAGTTCCGACTAAGGATGGTATGACTCCATATATGTCTATCTACCCTCAGTGCCGTGATTTAGCAGAGGCTATAAAAAAAGTAACTGATTCCTTAAAGAAAAAATACAAAACAGACATTGTTATTGATGTGGCTAATATTCTTCCATATAGAGGTAAATTAAGAACTAGACCTCGTGAATTAGTTAATAACCTTGTGAAAGATGCATACAAGAAGGAAAGCAAAGCTTCTGCAGAAGATTTATCTCAATGGTTGAAAGTGGCAAATTCATACTGGGCTGCAAGGCTGGGTATGAATGCTGATATTATACCTGTTGGTGCCAGGGATGTTAGACTAGAAGCAATAAAACTTATGGAAGAAGAGGGGAAAGGTTATAAACTATGGAATTAACAAAAACAAATAAATATTTATTAGCATTTTTTGTTACAGCTTTTATTATTTATTCGAATACTTTATTCGCTCAAGGTTTTGCCACTGTTGATACGCGAATTCTTCTTATTCTTCACCCTTTGATGGTTGGTTTTGATTACAATAATGGGGCTTTTTTCAGAAATCCGAATCAAGTTGAAATATCAAATAAAATCAGAATGGAACTTCAAAAAGCTCAAGAAAGTGCATATATTGCAAATGAGAAAATTTTTAAACAGATTAAAGAGCTTGAATCTGAACGAATTGCTGCTTCCAATGGTTTAATGAGAGAAATGAATGTTTTTGCTCCTGGTGAAAGAAAAAAAATGGAGCAAGATATAAGTGTGATGAAAACAGTTTTGAATGGAATGAAGAATAACACGGCTGCAGACATGAATCAGGTAAGATATCAGAATAAAAAAGTACAAGAACTTGAAGGCCAGATAGCTAATCTTGAGGCTGTACATGATAACCCGGCCAGCTTTGTTCCAAATGAAAAAAACATAAAAGAATATGAAGACAGAATTGCTTCAATCGATAAAAAAATCTTAGAATTAAAGGCTGAAGTTATTGATAATAACGATAAGGCTATGAGTGCTTTATACCTGACTAGAAAAGAGACGGAAGAAAGACTTACAACAATACGCAGCGAATTAAAAGAAATAATTAATGCTGTTGCAGCAGAAGAAAATTGTTCTATTGTAATAGATAATAGCTATGGAATCAGGGAAGATGATAGCAATACGAAAAAATCTATTATATCAGGCAATGATAATCCTGATATTGGCAGTTCTGCTCTGTTTCGTTCTTTTTTAAGTTATAAACCAGATGTTGAAGGAATAGATACAAATGTTATGTCTAAAGAAAAAGCGGTAGAACATATTACTTTAGGTTCTGCCATGAGTTTGGAACAAAATTTGCAACAATATTTAGAGTATAAAGATTGGGTTCCTTCAAAAGTATCTGATTTTACTTTTGGTTCTCTCTTTTTATCTGGTGGTAAGGATTTAACCGTTTTGTGTGCAAAACGGATTTTCGATAAATATGATGTTCCTGAGTATGTCAGACAGAGGTTTGCACCTAAGTTGTCAGAATATCTCAATGCTAAATAATAAACTAGGAGTACAAGAGATTATGAATAATAAGATAAAAGTATTGCTGTTGTGTTTACTCTTGGTATGCACTGGTGGTATTTGCGGAAATCTGCATGTTTTTTATGAACAGAACGGCGATTGTTTTGTGCTTGTTGGGAATGGAAGCCATAGAGGGGTTTATGCACTGAACAATCTGACAACAGATAGTTATAATTGGATGTATGACCCAGAAGATGCTTATGGTATTTCTGCTGGTCAGTGGTGGACTGGTACTGCTAACGAAACTTCTGAGAGTCTTATTGAGAAGAGACTATATACTTTTTGGGCTTCAAAAGACAGTACCAGATCTCTTGATGGAGTAGAAGTCAAGAGAAGAGTTATTCCTCGTGGTGACTCAGGTGTGTATGGTTATGACCCGCCTTTTATTGTTCATCGTGCACATTCTGGACCAAGATCATCTCCTACAGGACTAGGTAATCATACTCATACTGATTATTGTAAGTCTCTAGATAGATTTTTTACTCCATCAGATATACCTTGTACTGAAGTTCCTGTATCTGCAGGTAAAGATAAACAAGGTTATGATTTATATTGGGTTACTTCTGGGGTAGATTGGTATCATGCTCGAGATTATAATGTTTATAGTAACTGGACCTATGGCAGTGGTGGTTGGTGTCACCGTGTTGTAAAAGAATTTTTGACAGAACACACAAAAGATATCAATCTTTTGTCTATGAATATTAAGAATAAAAGATCACCTGTTAAAGTTAATTCCGAATCAGCTTTTGTTGCAACAGTTACAACCGGAACAGAAGGAACAGCTTCAACCCTTGGTGAATGTGTAGACGGTTGTATTCGTGCTCAACCAGACGTTGCTCTTCCTGGAACTCCTGAACCAATTGTTAGATTTGTTTATTCTTCTCAGGTTAAGCGCAGTTATTTGTATAATCGCCCTTTAGGTGAAACTAACTTCACTCTGAATAAAGGAGCTGGCGACATTATTGTTGGTAAAGGCGACAATCTGACATGTAATTTTATTGGTATTTCTACAAGAAATTCTACTTCAAATTATGTGTATTTGTTAGGCTCAGATGTAATAAATGAATGGATGGATGCTGCAAATTGTCCTGCTGCTATGCGTATAGCAAATTCAAGTGATTTGGCTTGTGTTGCTGTTTCTGATCAGTGGTGGCAAACAGGCGGTATTGTTTACGCCTATGACTCTAAAAAAGCAAAGGTATACTCATTTGTTAGAGTTGAAGGAGGCAAATCAGGCCCACCAGACGAAATAGATGTTCATTTCGACGGCAGATTGCCAGATAAAATAGGTGCTGATGGTTTTGGAAATCTTTATGTTTTAAAGACAGAATTAGAACCCAAAAATATCAATAATTTCGGTAAAGATGGAACAGAAACTACAAGAAAATATATATTCACTTATGGAACAGAAAAGCATTTTGTTGCGATTTATCGACAAATGGTTTATAAGGCTATTTACAAACGGCCTTATGGTTTGGATACCGATTTCTCTAGAATCAATAATAGAATTCCATTAGGATACAATGAATACGAAAGAGAATATATTACCGAAGATAACAAGATAGACTCTAAAAAGATATGGACTTCAAATCTTTACCAGACAAGGTATGATGGAGATGGCAGCAATATACGTACTGAATTAGCTGTTATCAATGTACCAACACCTCCAGAACCAACAAATGTTGATGCTGTTGCTGATTGCTGTGGGCCTATGGAATTAACTAGCACAGGCTTTGTAATGGCATCGCCAGATAATGATGACGGTTCTTATTCTAGTACAAGAAATATTTTCTTTATTGCCGAAAATGCTCCTTATTATGATGCTAATGGTGTAAATGTTACAGGAGCATCTGAAGATAAAGATAAGGATGGAGCCATAGGTCGTTACCCAAATACAATAAAAGAAAGTTCTGTGGTATTTCACTGGAAAATTGTTAAAACCAAAGATCAGTTTGGTAAAACAATTAAACCTGGCGATAAAGACTATGAAGTATTAGATACGACAGGTGATTATCTGCTTGTTTTTCCGTCACTTCTTGAAGGCGAGTTTGATGTTGGCGTAAAGGTTACATATAGATATTATGATTATACCAAACTAAAAGTTGGTGCATTGGCTTCTGAAAAAGAAACCTGTCTCTATCCAAGACCTAGTGATCCTCCAAAGGTAGCTACTGCAAGAGGCAGAATAGTTCGTGACGGTTATTCTTGGGAACATATTAAACAAACTTGGAAAAAGCCGCCTGAGTCTGTTGATGGCAGAGGCATTATTATGACCAGTTTGAATTATGATAGAGAAAATGAATACAAACCAACACCATCTTCTAAGGATTCGTCTCTGAAAAAAACAGAATTTGTTATGGATGGGGCAAGTTTGTGTCAATCTGTAGATAATGATGGTAATGCCTTTTATAAAACAAATATCAGATGGGGTATGAAGCTTAGAGAAACTCAGGCCAATCTGAATAAAGGATTAGATAGAACAAAAGTTGTTATGGCTGATAATCCGCCAGATCCAAAAGATCCAAATATGATCCCTGATACTTTGAAATGGGTCGATAATTTCCAAGTATCTTGGAGAGCAGATTTAATGAAAGGTAACGAATCAATTTGGTCTAAAACTCTTACTGTGGAAAACTTTAATCTTACACAGGCTCAGTTAAGAGATCTTATGCCAATGCCTTCTGACCCACTCAGATATGTTATTAATGCATCTGTTTCAAGACAATATATGTATATGGTTTATGTCAGATATCCAGTAAGACAAACTTCTTATGGATGGGAATATAAATCTGAAAAAGTTCCGGTAGTTGTTACTATTTCAATTAACGGTGAAGCAGAAGTATGCGTAACAGATAATACTGGACCCTCTCTCTACCAATACAATGCTGAAGAAAATGCAGCCCAAAGAATTGTTCCTGGTTACAAGATGGTTTACGCTAATGGTCCTGCTTATAAATCTGTTAAAAATAAAGCAGACATTAAAAGCATAAAAGAAAACAAAAGCACTGTTTTTATTAATGCTTCAACAGGTGAAACGATTGATAGATGGAATCCAAATACTTGGATGATATTCTATGTTTGCGACAACAACCCAATGGCTAATTATACTGGAACTCCAGTAGTCAATAAAAATACAAATGACCAATATCATAATGTTCCAGGTATGCCAAATGCATTAAGAGCTAGTTTTAATAGAGATAAACGTAAAGCTATATTGCATTATGATACGGCTGCCGGCATTAAAGAAGTTGCATCTTTGGTTGGGCAATCAATTGCACCTGTACCAGTTAACGATGATGCAGAATTAAAATCTGTTGGTCTTGTTCCTTCTAAGGCTTTGAGTTATGTGAAGTATAATATTCCTGCTGGCTGTATGGATAATTTCAGTAGTATAACTGGAATAGACAATGCTAGATTGCCATTCAACTATGCTAACAATACTAGCGGATATACTAATTATAAATTTGGTTTGAGTTGGGTAGAAAGCTGCAATGATGATTCTTATAACAGCTTAAATAACAAAAATACTGTTATTGGATCAGCTAAGGATGATTACTTTGTTGGAACCATAGTTATAAAAGACAATGATCGCCCTAATATCTTTATTAGTGCTTTCCAGGATAGATATCCAGATATGGAAAGTCAGTTCAGAGTTCCAACCATTGTAGTTGATAAAAAATATAATAATTGGTTTGAAGCAGATCCGAAAAATGGTTTTGTTACGATCAAGAATACTAGTCAGTGGTTCTTGGCTGTAGATGATGAAAGTAACGGGTCTAATGATTGGTATATCAAAAATACTTTCGGTGGAAACATAAAAGACAGTTTTAAATTCCTAAAAGCAAAAGAAGCTTTGCTTACCATATTCAGAGAAAATATGGATGATGAAAAAACTAATAAAACAAAAGACTGTCGCTTATTAACTGACGTTCCTGTTTTGTTCAGGTTTGTAATGATAGATAATTCAGGTACTCCTAAGTGTAAATCCTTCACTCTCAATAAGTATCCTACTGGTAAATTGGCAGATGGAAAGGCAGATGAAGCAATTCAGTATGTTTTCAGAAATGCTGGTAAATACTATGTTGAACTTGAAGTAGAAGATGATGCCAAAGATTGGCCGGACAATTCTAATGCAATAAAGAATCCGACAAATGCTAAGGATCAACATCAGACAAGAACTTTAAGAGCTTATTTTGATGTTCTTGATTCTAAGTTTGATTACCGTGTTCTTGAAAGAGGAGTCAACGAACAATGATCTCCTTGTTGCTTGATTGCAAAAATGCCCCTTCTGATAGAAGGGGCGTAACCTTAATAGAAATTATGATATCATTCATAATTCTATGTGTGGCAGCAATAGGAGCGGCTGGCATTATTAGTCACGGTCATAGGGAGACTACTCACGATTTCAGAAGAGGGGAAGCTCTTCAAATTCTTGTAGACAGAATGAATTTTCTCTCTTCTCTTCCCTTTAAAACATTGAATGATGCTATTGGCGGAACAAGTAAAAAAATCGATTCTAATTTTAAAAATGTTAGTTTTGGAAAAGTTGCAGTTGGGCAGAATAGCTATGAAGTAACAGCTGTTCTAAAAAAGCAGCCGATAACTTTTAATAATCTGATGGAACTTGAGTTTCCTAATAAGAATTATGTATATGATAAACCAAATACATGGAGATTCCGTTATAAGAATACCAGGTCTGAATCTTTTGCAAGCTTAACCGGTGATTATGCTTATGCGGTTATAAAAATAACAGTAGATGTTACTCCTGTTGATGGTAAGGTAGTAGCAAAAGAAAAGACTTATTCCGCTATAACTTTTGTTTGCAACACAGAATGAGAAGAATACTCAATATGAAAAGAAATAGAAAAAATGGAATAGCAATAGTAGTTGTTTTATGTATTGCTGCAATAATTTTGGCATTAGGAAGCATCTATGTCAAGATATTTACAAGTACAGCCCCTGCTGCTAAATTGCAATACGATAGAATTCAAGCTGATTTCTTAGCAAAAGGAATTCAGAATATTGCTCTCTACAAAATAAAAAAATATCCTGATTTCTTTATAAGATCCTATAGACAGTATATTTACTGGAAAAGAACCAAAACAGATTCTTCTCTGCCTAAACTAGATGCTAAGCAAACGCAACTTCCTATGCCTTATGAATCATTTTTAGGGAATGGTTCGGGGCTTAAAGAAGGTATTCTAATGGGAGATTATACTTCTGATTTTATAGAACCACTTGGGCATCCCACTTATACGACAGATATTTCACTTATAAGTTCAAAAGATTTTCAAACAGAATCTATAGAAATTTCCGTAGATTTAAAATTAAGTGATAAGCGGCCTGTTAATAATTACAAAATTGTTGTTTCCGGAGAACTTACAAAACATGAATAAGAAAGCCTTTACTCTTGTAGAGATAATGATTGCTACTGTACTTCTAGGATTAGTGATTACGGCTGCTTTTTCTATTTTTGGTGGAAGCAACAAGGGATTTAAAGTTGGCACATGGCGAATGAATACGCAGAAAGAAGCCCAAAGATTCCTTTTACAATTTAAGGAAAATGTTGAAAGAGCCACAAATCTATATTCTCTAGGTCCTGACGGGAACAGGAAAACAGAATCAAAAATACCTATTACTATAGCATCGAAATATTATAATTCTTTGGCATCTTCAACAGATACTGGTATTCTCTTTGCTTCTAGAGTAACTCCCATTTGTGATAAAAATCTAGAATTAGGTATTACGCAAGATAAAAATGGAATTTGGAAGGGAATTTCTCTAGAGTGTTATCAAAAAACACTTTCTTTTGTATATACAGGAAATAAAGACAAATTGCTTGGCTCTACTCCTTCAGAATCCATTGGGCCTACAAGCAACAGCAGAATAACTTTTGGAAATAAAGATGGAGATTTTATTACTTCTCTCAAAGATGTTGATTCTTTGGCTGTCTATGTTCAGAAGGCAACAGACAGTGTAAACATAGGAAGACATGAGGTTCTTGTGACATTAAAGTTAGTAATGCTTATGCCAGATTCTAAAGGACAAACTACTGTTTCAGAGCAAATAACAGCTAGAATTCAGGATAGAGAAATGAATGATGTCGTGAAGGGTGGAACTTATCCTTCTAGGAAGAGGTAGATTTTGTGAGAAGATTCTTTATTCTTGCATGTTTATTTGTTTCCTTTGCTGTAATTGAATCTTTTGCATGTGTCATGGTTCCATCAGTTTGGAAAACAATCGATACTTCAACAGAAGAACTTCGAAGCCCCAGTGTTTTTTCTTTGACTGAGGCTTTTATGCAGTTTAAAAAAAAGTTTCTTACAGAAATGAAGGTTTGCAATATACGTATCAAACCTTTTAAGGTAAGGAGCATATTTTCTGGCATAGAAGGCGAATCAATCAGCAAAGAGTCTTATTCATCCATAAAAGAAGCATTAAATAATATTTTTATTGATGCCAATATACCGGATTTTGAAAAACTTCCCAACATAACAGATATTCATTCACAGCAGACAAAAGAGTCCGATGTACATTTTTTTCTTGATTTATATGTTTTAGATTCAAAGAGAACTTCTTTACATATGATAGATTTGAATATGCAGATTTGGGCGTTACTTCGTTTTGTTGTTCGAGACGAAACTTCTGTCTATGTGAGAGTTTCTGATAGCAGCGATAATCTTTTGTTTGTTGATGAATTTGATGTTTCTCCAACAATAATTGTCGACCCTTTAATTACACCTATAGGTGGATTTTTTGAAACAGTTGAAAAGAATAATTCTATGCCGATTCATGTGGATTGGGGCTCTGTTGGAGACAGTAAAGAACATGTTTTGCGTGTAAATACAAGTTTTTACGCACCTAGCGATATTCCTCCGCTGGAGGTTTTTAAATCAGATTTGATAAAGAACTTGGAAAAAGAAGAAATAGATGCTGAAGCTAGTAAACAACTGATTTATGCTATAAAAACAGGGGATGCTTCCTTGGCTGAAGTTATATTGGATACATACCCGGATTCTTGTTTTGATATTATAGATGCGGAAGGTAAATTACCGGTTAACTATGCTGAATTGGCTGGTTTTGAAGAAATAGTAAAAAAATTATTAGAAAGAAAAGCTAATTCAAAATCAAATCACTTGGCTTCTCCAGAATCCTCAAAGTAGCCATCAGAAAGAAGTTGCTGCTTAAGGGCAACAAAAGAATTCTTCAAATCATTGTAGGAAAGAGTGGCTTTTTCCCAAGAAATCTTATTATTTTTGACTTCATCAATTATTTTCCTGTGATTTTCTACTGAATTCAAGAAATCTTTTGACGATTCTTTTGCTTTTTGAGAATAAGTTTTTTCCAGATTACCTACAGTTGTTTCAATGTCTTTTAAAAAACTTTCTGTAAGAAATTCATCATGTTTATCAAGGTAAACTCCTGGAGCATAAACAGAAAGTTCAAACTGAAGGAAATTATAAACTTTGGTATTGTCTCTGACTAAAGTTGCAAGAATTGTAATCTTTGTAACACAAACTTCTATTATTTCATGTATGTTTAAGTAAATTTCCTTTTCAAGCTGTTTCCTAACTATTCCTAAACCTTTTGCCACATCAGATAATAGTTCTCTGAATTCTTTTTTATGTGCATCTGATACCATTGGTGTTGAACCAAGTTCAGAAATTAATCCAAGCCAATCTCTCATAATTATGGCATGTTGCTTTTTGGCCGCTGCTATATTGTATGAATTTAGCATATCACCTTCAGCAACAAGTTTATCTGAAACTGATAGAAATTTGGAGACAGTAGATGAATTGATGTCGTTGCCAGTAAGAAGAGCTAAAACAGTGCTATCACAGGCAAAGGATTGCGTTTCAGCAATAATTAAAAATAAAACAAAGATAATTTTAATAATAAATACCATATTTTTCTTTAGACTGCTGAGAATGAGACATTTTTATTTCATTTGCTCTTTTTTCAGCTTTTTCTGCATATGGTGTTCCTGGAAACTTCTTAGAAACAGCATAATATGAGTTTAAACATTCTTCTTTATTGCCTTTTAATTCTGTAAAACTGGCATATTCCAATAAGGATTCCGGGCTATTTCCAGCTAATACGCAATAATCTTTATATAGCAAATCAGCTTTATCATAGTTTTTTTCATTACATTCTATTAAGGCAAGTAACAAAGCTGTTTGTGGCATTTTTTTTATAGATTCAGACTTGAGTAAAGTTGCTTTTCCTTCTTTCATATTTCCCTCAGTCAGTTGAGCTTCACCAAGAGCGGTAAGAGCATAAGTGTTTTCTGGGAACATTTCTAATACTTTTTTTAGGTCATTAACGGCTTCTTGGACTTTAAAGTTTCTAACTTTTACAAGAGAACAGAAAACCCTGTATTCAATACTCAATGGGTTAAAAGAAAAAGCAGTCTCTGCTTCTTTTAGTGCATTATCATAATCTTTATTTTCCATGAAAATCTGGGATTTGAGATAGTGAGCTTTTGCATTATCTGGATTTTCATCTATAATTCCAGAAACATGTTCTAAGGCTTCTTCAAGGTAGCCCTTATTAAACTCTATTTTTGCCAGACCGATTTTAGCATCTAGATAATTCGGATCATCTTTTAGTATTTCTTTGTAGAGACGGATTGAATTTTCGTAATTAGCTCTGTCACAATAAAGATCTGCCAGAGAAATCTTTACGAACAAATCTTTGGCATTAATTTGGCTTGCTTTTTCATAATAAACCAAAGCGGTATCATATTTTTGAATATCTAAATTTGCTTGAGCAGCCATGAAATAAGAATCGAAGTCTTTTATTCCTTCTTGAAAAGCTTTCTCAAATTTCTCTGCAGAGGCTTGATAATCTCTATTGTTGAAATCAATCATTGCAAGCAATTTATATGCCTTTCCTTCTGCAGGATTCTTTTTCATATAATCTTTTATTATAGACAAAGCTTTTTGGTTATCGCCTGAATCAATAAAATATTCTGCTTCGTCTAAAATATCTGTTTTTTTATTTTTTTGTGATACATTAGGTTTTGGGTTTGCTGTTTTAGTTTTTGTATTATTCTTTTTTTTAGGTGTTTCAAAAGCTTTTTGTGTGTGTTCTGAATTCAAAAAAGAAACCAGTTGTTTGTAATGAGTAGTTTTTGATATAGAAGAAAGTTTGGGCAGCCACTTTGAAGCTTCATTTTTTTTGCCAAGCAAAGCTAAAGAATACACATAATAGTATCTTGCCCAAACATTGCCCGGGTTTAAGTCAGCAGCTTGGCCTAAATAATCAGCTGCTGCTGTGTAATTTTTTTGGTAAAAATAAGTCATACCTTTGTTTAAAAGGTTATTCTCAAGAACGAAGTCAGCAGTAAACCCTGTTAAGTGAATAAAAAGAAATAGGGGAAGCATATACTTCGTTTTCATGTTACTAGACAAACCTTTTTAATTATAAATCTATATTTTTATAATAACGTTTTATATATTATCAGTCTAGGGCAAACTTATATTTATAGCTAAAAAGTATAAGTTTTTTCCTCCTTTGCTCAGTGTCTTGACAAGTGCACGCTTTGAATTGTAAATTAATCTCTTAATATGGCTATTTCATTAGATAAATTTTCATTAAAAACAATAGATAGATATGTTCTAAAAGAACTTTTAGAACCATTCCTTTTTGGAATGGCTTTTTTCGTTGCCATATGGCTTATAGACCTTATGATGGATCTCATTAACCTGGTATTTTCTAAAGGGGTTCCATTGACTGTCGTAATGCTATTTTTTATTTACAGCCTTCCGCCGACACTGGTTATCAGTTTTCCTATGGCTACTTTGTTGGCAAACCTCGTTTCGTTCGGTAGAATGTCGTCTGATTCAGAAGTTACCGCTTTGAAAGCTGGAGGTTACAGCTTTTCAAGAATCGTCAGACCTGCTATTATTTCTGGTTTGTTTATAACAGCTATGACTTTTCTTTTTAACGAAAAACTGGTTCCAGCAGCTAATGATAAGTTTACAAAGCTTTTTAGACGTGAAGTTACTTTAAAAAGACCTTTGCCGGTTATTGCTGAAAACAGATTTTTTGAAGCTGGAACAGGTCGCAAGTTTTTTGTTAGGAAGTTTAATCCCGAAACCAAAGATATGTTTGGGGTTGTTATGTATGAAGGTCAGCCAAAAGGCTTTCCAAGAGTCATTGAATCAGAAAGGGCAAGGATTGATAACGGAGTCTGCTATTTTTGGAACGGCAGAGTCTCTAATATTCATATGACTGGTGAAGATAGCAATTACACTTATTTTAAGATTTTAAACTATCCTATAGATACGCATTATGTGAATCCAGATCATGTTCCTGATTCTAAAAATTCAAGAACAATGACTATTGTCGAATTGTACAATTTTATTAAAGATTCTGAAGCTAAGGGTGTTACAGGCAAAATAATGATTAATAACTGGATAGAGCTTTGGTCAAAGACATCTATTCCTTTTGCAGGTATTATTTTTGTACTGATTGGTGCACCATTAGGGTCTCAGACTACTCGTTCCGGCACAAGTATAGGTGTTGGAATGTCTGTTGTAATTATCTTTATTTATTATATTTTGTTTGCTGCAGGCAAGGCTTTGGCCAAAGCAGGCACATTATCTCCATTCATGGGTGTTTGGATGTGTAATTTCGTAATAGGTATAATAGGTATTTGGCTTATATTCAAGTCGAAGGCTTAAAAAAGGAATAAAAATATGAAAAAACAGCTAGTTCAGCTTATTCAAAGTAAATTAAACCAGATTTTAAAGAACCACGGTGTAGAAAGTGATTCTGCTGTTGATGTACAGGTTCCACCAGATAAAAAGAATGGTGATTTCTCTATTAATTCAGCGATGAAATTTGCAAAATTGTGCAAATGTCCGCCTCAAAAACTGGCTGCAGAAATTGTTGAACAGTTGGAATCAGAAAAAGACTGGTTTTCTAAGGTAACTATTGCCGGACCTGGTTTTATTAATATGTATCTTGCTGATACTATTATAGAAAAGAATTTTAATGAACTTTGCAATAGCAAAAACATTTTGAATGTTTCTGTTAGTGAAGTTATTCCTACAGTAGTTGATTATTCCAGTGTTAATATAGCTAAGCAGATGCATGTTGGTCACCTTCGCTCTACAATTATTGGTGATGTTCTCGCTAGAGTTATTGAAGCTCTCGGTAATCCTGTAATTCGTCAGAATCACCTTGGAGACTGGGGTTTGCCGATGGCTATGGTAATTTACAAAGCTGAACCGGTAATTAGAAAGGCTGAAAAAGAAGGAGTTTCCTTAGAAGAAGTTCTGCCATTAGCTGAACTAGAACAGCTTTATAAAGCTGCTACTGCTGAATGTAAAGAAAAACCAGAAGTTGCCGCAGCCTGTCATGAATATTTAGTCAAGCTTCAACAGGGCGATGCAGAACTCTTAGACCTTTGGAAGAAGATAACCAGAGTTTCTATGGCTGAAGTTTACCGCATATACAAGCTTTTGAATGTTAAACTGACTCCGGAAGACGAAAGAGGCGAAAGCTTCTATAGAGATATGCTCAGCGATACTGTGGCAGAAATCAAAAAGAGCGGTCTTTTAAAAGAAGACGAAGGTGCTCAATGTGTTTTCTTAGATGAATTCAAGTCTAAAGAAGGAAATCCATTACCGGTTATCATTCAAAAGTCTGACGGCGGTTACAATTACGCAACTTTTGACCTTGCTGCAATGAGATTCAGAACCCATAAGCTGGGTGCTAAGCGAATTATTTATGTGACAGATGCCCGTCAGGCACTGCACTTTAAGCAGGTTTTTGCTACTGCAAGAGCAACAGGTATTCTTGCTGACCCCAATGTTAGTTTAGAACACGTTCCTTTCGGAAGCATATTGGGCGAAGACAACAAGCCTTTAAAAACCAGAAGTGGTGAAAACGTAAAACTAGCAGAACTTTTAAAAGAAGCTGTAGAACGTGCTTATAATGTAGTTAACGAAAAGAATCCAAAACTTTCTGAAGAACAGAAAAAAGATGTTGCTAGAATGGTAGGTATAGGCGCAATAAAATACGCAGATCTTTCCCAGAATCGTAACAATGATTATGTCTTTTCTTTCGATAGAATGCTCGCTTTGAATGGCAATACTGCACCATATCTACAGTATGCACATGCAAGAATCTGCTCTATATTCAGAAAAGCTGGAGAATCTATAGATGATTACTCTGCAAAAGCAGTTATCAGCAGTCCTGAAGAAAGAGAACTGATGATGAAAATTATGGATTTGAAACAGGCTGTAATTTCTGTTGCTACTGATTTAAGACCTCATGTCTTGTGCAATTATCTCTACGAACTTTCTGTTTGTTTCTCATCTTTCTACGATAAATGTTCTGTAATGAACTGTGAAGATGCTTCTATTAAGGCTTCAAGACTCGAAATTTGTAATATGACTAGAAAAACATTGGCGCTAGGTTTGGGTTTACTTGGCATAGAAGTTCCTCGCGAAATGTAATTTAATTGGAAATAGCTGATATGACATACTCTCAGAACGACTTAACTGCTCTAGAACTTGAATTAAAGAAAAATCCGGCTGATACAACCTGCTATGTTAATCTTGCCGATGCTCAGCTTGCTTTGAATAAAAAACAGCAGGCTTTTTCCACTTATAGAGCAGCTAAGGTTATTTGTCCTGATGATCCTGTTGTAATGCGTTTGGGTGCAAAGGTTTTAGAGGCATTGGGTAAGAGGGAAGAAGCCGTAGAATGTTTGCAGAACGCTTTGCAGACCGGCGACAAATCTGTTTGTGATGCCGATTCTATTTCTCATTTGGCTGAACTCTTATATAACTCTGGCAAAAAAGATTTGGCTATTAGCTGGCTTAACAAACTTGTCAGAGTCTCTGATGAAAAGCCTGAAGTATTAATAAGGCTTGCTCAGATTTATTTGAGCATTGGTAATATTTTAGAATCTCAGAAATATTTAAAGCGGTATAAAGAAAAAGCAGGCGAAACTCGTGAAATGTATTCGCTTATCGGTGAGACAATGCTTGCTAGAGGTTTTTATGACGGTGCTGTAAAAAATTATTCTGATGCCGTTAAAAGTTTTGCTGATGATGCTGATATGCATTTAGGCCTTGGCAAAGGCTGGCTAGGCATGGGTGAAACCGGTGCTGCTTTAAAGGCATTTTCTGAAGCAGATAATCTAAGGCCGAATAACATAAATATAATGCTGGAACTAGGTAAGCTTCAAAGCAAAATGGGCATGATTGAAAGTGCCGATGAAACTTTCAGCAAAATAGAAAAATCTAAGCTACAAAACGGCGAATGTCTTCTTGATATTGCAAAACATTTTATTGAAGCTAAAAAGGATATGAGAGCTCTTCATTATCTTGAAGCAGCACGAGCTTTAAGTCCATTTCATTTGGAAATATTGAAACTGACTGGTGATACTTATCTTAAAATGAAGATGTTTGATAAGGCATTGGAAGTTTTTTCAAGTGCTGTAGCTGCTGATCCTACTCTGGTGTGGGCACATGAAGGAGTAATTGCTTCTGCAGATAAAACAGGTAGTTTTTCTGTTAAAGCAGATTCTCAGAAAAGTTTGCTTTCTTTAAAAGAATCTTCTGCAGAAGACTGGTGTGATTACGGTGAAACTTTAATAAGATTGGGACAGTACGAACAGTCTCAAGATGCCTTTGATAAAGCAGCAAAGATAGATCCTACTTGCTTGAGAGCTTATCAGGCACCAGAAATCATTAAACTAGAAAAAGCCAGAGCAGAAGGTGAAAAATATGCAAAGCAGGGTGAGGAAGCCTTAGAAAAAAGGTTTTATATGACTGCGGCAGAACGTTTAGAAAAAGCATTAGCCTTGATTCCCAATAATCCTGAATGGTCAAAAATACTTGCTAAGGTTGCTTTAAAAACTGCTGATATAGAAAAAGCCTCTCAATTACTATCTGTGGTTAGAAGTGCAGAGCCTTCTAATTTTGAAGTAAGCTATCAGTTGGCTAGAACCTATGAATTTTTAAATAATTTCCAGATGTCTATAGAACTTTTAACTGCTATAACCAAAGATTATCCTTTGGAATTAAAGGCTCATTTAATGCTTTTAAGACTTAAAAGATGCATGGTTAGAGGAACTAGAGTAAGTACCGATATGCTTGATTCTATAATTAAAAATATAGATTCTGATTTGGGGGATTTACAGAGTGAATCTTCTGTTCCTATGCTTGTTAAAGGTTATGCTTATTATATTTTCTCTTTCAAATCAAGTTTTCAGTTAGAAGGTCTGCGAAAAGCAGAGGAATGTTTTAAAACTGTTATGAATGGTTCTCACGATATTGCTGAAGCTATTCATGGTCTTGCTCTTATAGAACGTGTTAAAGGCAATATTGATAAAGCGGTTGATTATATGAAGACTTATGTTCATATTTCTTCTGATATTGAAAAGACTGCAGAACTGGCCAAATTGTATGAAAACTTTAACAGGTTTGAAGAAGCCAGAAAAATTTATGCGAATCTTAGAGAAAAATACCCTGAAAATGGATATTATAGAAGAAAATATGTTGAAATGACTGCTTCTTTACAGGGGCAGACAGGGAAAAATGAATTAACCAAGCTTCTTTCAGATGCTCATAAGAATATAATAGCTTCTGGTGGATCTGTATGGCCTATTTATGAAAGCGCTATTGGACAAGATTTAGCTGGTAGGGAAGGGGAGTTTTCTGAAGAATGGATTAAGCGTTCTCTTCTAAGTTGGAGAAAAGCCGAAGATCATCCTGATACCAATTGCTGGGTTCTTTGGGAAATGACAAGATGCAGGCTTAAAAATGCCAAAGGTTCAGAAAAAACAAGGGTTGCTAATTCCCTAAAAAAACTTATAGAAAAAAATATTAGAGAAATGCCTGATTATTCTGGTAGTTACACTGCTATGGCAAGATGTCTTTTGGCTTTTAATGATTTGACAAATAATGATAAAGCGTTAGATTATCTTGAGAAGGCTTGGTTTTTAAATCAATCTTCAGTAGAAACCGGCGAAATGCTTGCGGAAACCGCTAAGGGACTTGGTAAATCTGTTATGGTAGACGTTGTGGGCTATAACGTGATATTATCAGAACCAGAATTAGCAGGTTGTATTTTTAAATTTCAATGATTGGCGGCGAAAAATTTGAGTAAAGATATTGAATATATGATAAAGCATCTGCCTGCGGACGCTACCTATATTAAGTTGCGGCTTAACGGTAACTCTGATACTCTGGCTCTTGTTAGAAAAATAATAGATGCTTCAGTAAATCATCTCTCTTTAAATGCTGCTTTGCTTAATGATTTGAAGTTGGCAACCACAGAGGCATGTACAAATGTAATCAGACATGCTTACAAATTCGATGCATTAAAGTATTATGATGTTGAAATGAGGGTTACTGATCGTTTTCTAATGATAGAACTCTTATATAGTGATCCTGGTTTTGAACCAGATAAAATTCCTGTGCCTGACCTTAAAAAAATGAATGAGGGGGGCTTAGGAGTTTTTATAATCAAGAATATTATGGATTATGTAAAATATACTACTAATCCAGAAAATGGGAACGTTTCTCTGAAAATGGTGAAGCTTTTAGATTCATTGCCAAAGGGTGAGGAGGCTTAAATGAAAATAGATTGCCGTATTGATAATAATGCAAAGACCAAAACTTTCGTTCTTGAAGGTGAACTTGACGTTCATAACGTTAAAAATCTCAAATCAGCAGTTTCAGAATCTTTAGAAAATGAAGAAGGCTGGACTTACATTCTTGATTTAGGCGATGTTACCTATCTTGATAGTTCTGGACTCGGCATGCTCGTTTATATTAAAAAAGAAATTACTCATGAAGAAGGAAATCTAAAAATAATCAATATTCAGTCTCAGGTATTCAATGTATTTAAGTTGACAAGACTGGATGAATTCTTTGATCTTTCTACTAAATAAATGGAAATAGATAAATGACTGGTCGATATTTTATAACCTTCGAAGGTCCTGAAGGTAGTGGTAAATCTACTCAAATTAAGAAATTGCAGAATTTTTTTGCAGAAAAAGGTTTTGAAACCTTAGTATCAA
Source organism: uncultured bacterium (assembly GCA_900317935.1). Classification (GTDB taxonomy): domain Bacteria; phylum Muiribacteriota; class Ozemobacteria; order Ozemobacterales; family Ozemobacteraceae; genus RUG334. Next base: position 2,300 of record ONIU01000036.1, on the reverse strand, counting down.
GAGAACCTGGCGGAACCAGACCAGGTGATGCTATCAGAGAAGTTCTTATAAGTAAGTTGTCTGGAAAACTTGAAGCAGAAACAGAGATGTTTCTTATGCTTGCTCAACGCTGTGAACATTTGAGAAAAGTTATAAATCCTGCGTTGAAAGCAGGCAATAGATATTTTGATTCTAGCGTTGCTTATCAGGGATATGGCAGAGGTTTGGGAGCAGAAAAAGTTCGTAAGGCTCATGAAGAATTTTTAGGAGATTTTCTCCCTTCTTTGACCATTTTATTACAAATTGCTCCAGCAGATGGTTTAAAACGTGCTAATCATGGGGGCACCAAACAACTCGACAGAATGGAATGTGAAGAACTTGCCTTTCATGAAAGAGTTTTCGATGGCTATAACCAGATGGCAGAAAAAGAACCGGAACGAATTGTAAAAATAGATGCTGTTGGTGAACCTGACGAAATTTCTAAACGCATCATTGCTGCTGTTCTAAAACGCTTTCCCGAACTAGCTTAAGTTTGCGTTAGATTTGTGTTGCGTTTTGCTAAGGTATCGTCAGCAGACAGTAGACGCGAAACTTTCTATTCTTTCTCAATCTTCCATTTTCCGTCTTCCATCTTCCGTCTTGTAACTTGTATCTTGTATCTTGTATCTTGTAACTTGTAACTTATAACTTATAACTTATATCTTATATCCCCATATTTGGTCTTAAATCTTCTATCTGATATCTTCTTTAAACTCTAAAAATATTTTCTTAACTATATCTTTGTTTTATGTTATCATACAAGTTAAATTTAGCGAGATATAATGAATATTGCCTTAAAGTTAGTATTATACTTGTTTATACTATTGGCTTTGGTTTATGCCGGAGCCACATGTTTTGGCGTGTCAATAAACATAGTAGTATTTGTGGTTTGTGCAGTTCTTTCTGTTGCATTAGTTTATATCTTTATAAAACTTAAAGTTGTTAATCCCATCAATAAATTTGTTGATATAGCTGATAAAATTGTAGATGGCGATAATGTTGAAGCCTTAGAAGATTTAAAAATAGGCGATATTTCCCAACTTCAAGACGGTTTTAGTAAAATATTCCAAAGTCTTATAGAATCTCGTGTTGCCATTGAGTCTTACATGAAGACTATTGGTGAAATTAATAAAGAATTAAATGAAAAGGTTGATTCTTTATCAGCTCTTTATTATGCAAGTCAGGCAATGGGCGGAAGCTTGAATATTGATACTCTCGCAAGAAACTTCATTACTATTTTCAGTGAAAGAATAGGTATTGAAGGTGCCGGTCTAATGCTTTACAGCGACAAAAACGATTTAGTAAGCGTTAAAGATTTAATAGGCATTTCTCCTGAACTTTTTGGCAAGTTTAAATTCTATTCAGACCATACTATTCTTACAAAAGTTTTTTCTGATGAAGGTTATTGGGAACCCACGGAACAAGACGTAAATATGCTTGTTGCTGAGTTTGAATCAGACGAATTGCGCCGCATTAAACTCGTATTTCCAATGAGAATAAAAGACCATTTCGTCGGTTTGTTGATTTTGACTGAAAAGAAAAATGGTGAACCTTATGTTAAGTCTGATCTAGAACTTTTCCAAGCTATAGTCGGTTTGGCAAGTACTTCTATTAATAATGCAATGTTGTTTGAACGTTCTGAAGAAACTAAGAACGAATTAGATCATAAGGTTTTCAATCTTATGACTTTGCAGCAGGCAAGCAAGGTTCTTTCTTCTACTCTTAATCTTGAAGAACTTATAAATATCTCTATAGATATGTTCTTAGAAACTGTTTGGGCAAATAAAGGCATATTGATGCTGGCTTCTGATGATTCTCCAGATCTTGAAGTTAAAGCATTTAAGGGAATCACAATTGAAGAAGTTGAAGCTTTAAAGAAAGATCCCGCTGAATCTTGGGTAATGACTACCATAGAAAAAGAAAAGAAGCCTATTTTTGCTCAGGAACTTTCTAGAAAAAGCTATCAGTCGTATACAGCTCTTAATAAGGAATTGCCATTTGCTGTTTATGTACCAATGCTTAAAGAAGGCGAATTATACGGTATGGTAAAAGTAGGGCCCAAGATTAATGGTGAGCCCTTCTCTGACAATGATTTGGAATTCTTTGAAACATTGGCTTCTCAGGCTGTTATTTCGTTTGAAAATGCAAGACTTTATTCTCTTGCTATCACAGATTCTATTACTAAACTTTATGTTCATAGATACTTCCAGTTCAGACTTGAAGAAGAAGTTGCAAGAAGCAGACGTTATAACTCTACTATAACATTACTTATGTGCGATATT
>ONIU01000370.1:1133-2014 GCA_900317935.1 uncultured bacterium | reverse complement strand
CAGGCTGCTGCTCCATAAGTAAATATAATGCCAGACGAAAAGCACTTGCTCTATGGTTGTCGGTTTCTTTGATTTTATTCTTAGAATTATTGCCTAAATTGCCTACTTCAATTGTAGACTCTGCATCATCATCTGTTTTGACTGCTATATCTTCATCCACCTTATAGATTTCGTCGTAAAAAACAAAATCAATTCTAAGGTCTTCTTTTAACGCCAGCAATCTGAGAACCCGTTCGGGAGTCAAAATAAAAACATTTCTATCTGCAATCTCTAGATCGCGGTAAACTGAATTAAAAATGGAATAGTCCATTTTTTGGTTCTTAAAAAATGCTGCCAAGTCTCCGGACACCTCCATTAGGAGGGCCACCGTTGGTAATACTATGGCAATATTATTATACCGGTTTTGATTTTGATATAATATTTCTTTTAATAAAAACGTTTTGCCAAAGGAGGTTGGAGCGCTCAAAAAAAGGCGATGGTTATAAGCCTCAAACTTATCTAAGACCTCTTTTTGCAGCCTGTCAAGAACAGCACCGGAAGTAGTTCTATAATAATTAGCAATGCTCAAATCTTTGAAACTGAGGGGTGCATCACCTGAAAAGTCATCAATAGAAAAGCTATTTTGTCTGTTATATCCAAATGTTCTCATTCGAGTGGCCGCCGCATATAAGACAAAATCAAGATATTGATGCTCATCTTTAGGTATTATGTGTTGCTGTCTTTTTTCTGAAAGAAAACAGACAAGATCTTTCATTCTAGAAAACGTACTCTCGTCCATTTCTGCACAGTTTGTCAAAGACAGTAGTTCCTTAATAAGAAATCTAAAATTCATATATTCTTCCTAATATTCAAGAATTCTTCTCGTATTTTTGCAAGATTTC
>ONIU01000370.1:0-1050 GCA_900317935.1 uncultured bacterium | reverse complement strand
TTATTTTTTCTTCGTTAATAAATGTAGTTAATTTTTTCTTTATGGTTTCTAATAGTTGACTTTCATCGTCATAGTTTTTCTCATCTACAATGATTAGGCAGGGAAGCCGAATAATAATTCGATTATCCTTGAAGTATTTGACTACTTTTTTATGTAATGTTGGGAGATCCGTTGAGTAATCGAGTTGTAGGTCATTCAAGTCATCGATTATTTTTTGCAGAAGCGCAGAATTGCTGGAGGTCGACCGCATGATATCCGTCATTATGAGCATTGCGCTTGAAAAATATGTTTCTAGAATGCTTTTATTTATATCCTCTTTTATTCCTCGAAGGCAATATGTCCAGTCGCCTGTTTTTACCTGTCCAACCAACATATAGCGTTGACCATTTGAAGAAGAAAAAACCAACCCATCATATCCTTTGACTTCTTGCCCGGTTCGCTTCTCAGTCAGCTCTTTTTGCGGTCTTCTTTCCAGATATTTTACTCGAGAATAAAGCAATTCAATGTCTTCAAAAAACAACTTAATAAAGCTATCTAACGTTAATTCTCCCAACAATCCATCCGCTTGTTTCTCTGTTTTTGGAACTCTAGACTCATAAGCAGCCCGAGAGGCCCTTCTTAAATCGCTCAGTTTCCCACGATCATATTCTCTCTCGATTTCGTTTTTCTCAAAGGCGTAAAAAATTATGCTGTCAAACAGAATATCAGAAAAATCTTTTTCAAATGTAGGCGTTATAGCATGTCGAAATGGATGAATCTGATATTTTTTAGTATATGGGTTAAAGCTAACCACCAAAGGTAACAGTCTTTTTCCAATAACCTCTTTAAAAATCTCAATTGCCTCCATTGCGACACTCCTATTATCAAGCATCCATAGTTCTTCGAAAAAACCATGCCTTTTGCAAATAATGAAGAATAGCTTGATCCAATATTATAAAAGACTATTCATCAACATTAATTATAACAAAATCTACCACTTAATTCAACACATGGTCTTTTCATGTCACATTAGGAGGACTCTTTTCTTGGCCTTTTAATCTGCCCTTCTCA
>ONIU01000030.1 GCA_900317935.1 uncultured bacterium | reverse complement strand
AAATTTTTGGCCAGTAGTAAACCGGTAAAAATAGAGATAACAAGCATTAATATTATTACTGTATATATTGCAGACTTTACTTTATCAATCCTATAATCTATTTCAGATATTGGATACATGCAAAGACTGTAACAATCTCTCAAATTACTTCCAGGCATACATAAACAGAGATACTCGGAATTGTTATAATTTACAGTTGATGATTCAACTGTCATATTAATTTTTGATACATTTATCAATTCTAGCAAATCTTTATTTTTTTCGGCATTTTCTGGAACAAACATTTGAGTTCCAAAATGCATATTAACTATTTTTAAATTAGTATTATCAATGGTATACCTATTTTTTAGTAGTGTTTTGAAATAATCAATAACAACATATCTAGCATGTGCATTACCTATAAAAAAACCTACTGGATTACTTTTATCTTCATAATAATTCCACCACCAATAAGCGTCTTCACCATCTATATTTTGATAGACTAATTGTCGAGGACGTTCAAAAACAGAAGAAAACCCTGATACAGGATTTTCAAAAATATTACCCACTAGTATATCTGACTGGTTTGGTGTAACTTTCGCATAGGTTAAGCGTTCTGGACAATAGCGTTCTAAACAGAGAATAGATATTACACGGCATATTTTTTCCAATCTTTCGTTGCTATCTGTCCCTGATGTCGTATAAATCTGGGTTTGGTCGATGTTTCTTACATCCATCCAGTTGAATCTTTTATTGAGAGGATTATTTACACCTACGATTGATTTTAATTTCCTGTAAACTTCATCAGAAGTCGGTGGTTTTTTCCCGCTGAAACTTTTAAAATATGAATCTAATTCCCAAAAACTGTTTTTTATATCTTCCTTGGTCTTTAAAAAACCAAAATCAATATTATTTAGAATATCCTGCATTTCTTTTTTTATATTGTTTTCAATAGCTAATCTATAGTCATTTAAACTTGTATTAGACAAAACCCATAGACTTAAAGTTGGCATATAAACAGCTAATGCAAAAAGGAAAATCAATTTATATCTAATTGATATATAAATACCTTCTTTATCAGAAATATTTTTAAAGAAGAATATAGAACTTATAATCAGTAATATTAAAGCTATTATAATAGCAGTAAGAAATCGATTGTTGTACTTTTGCGGTTCTTTTAAAATCTGTCCGAGAAGAAGCCTGTATTCATCAGAATTAAAGCCTTTCCAAACGACATTATCTTGTTCAAAACCATCAAAAAATACTTCTGTATTTGTTTTTTCAAAAGGAATTTCTTGATGTCCCATGGTTGGAGTTTTTCGTTGTTTTTTTGATAAATCATACAATATTATTGGATTTTCATAAGATGAATAATCTTGTATTCTTGCTTGAACAAGATCTATACTAGATTTATCAAGCTCTACGAAGGCAATCATTCCGTTTATTTTGCTGTCTGCATTTTTGAAGTAAAAAACTCCCTGTTTGCCTGAACTGAATGTTGGCATACAGTATTCCGGCTTTTTACGCATTATATCTATATTAAATTCTCTGCCTAGTATTTTTTCCTGGTCATATCGTCTTTCTTTATAGCCAGGATCTCCTAATGAATGAATAGACGCCCAGGCAAAAGTAAAAAACCTGGCTTCGTAGTCTTTTAAATCATTAGGATTCATAAGTTGTGCATCTTGGTTAAAGATAGCACAGCGTATGTTTGAACCTAGATTTCGTTTCATTTCTATTATTGCTCTTGAAACGTCTTTACTTGTTTTTATTTGACTTTTGTCAGAAATATTATTTTCGATATACGGAAAAAGCTTATCTGCTAAGTGCTGAAAATGAAATTTATAATAGTCTACAGGAGTAGACTTAGCTATAAAATCAGTAGCCCTTTGCGATAGTTTTGATTTTATGTTTTCTATTTCGTGCTTTTTGTCTATATTTAAAGTTAAATAATATAAAAATACCCCAAATACAATTGGGAACACTATCAGTAAAAAATAAGTCGGTAAAGCTTTTTTATAACTGCTTTTTTCCATTTAAGAATTGTAACATATACTTTTGTTTTGAACAATATATCAATAATCATCTTAATTTAAGGAGTTCCATTAATAAAAAACAAATGTTATTATACTAAATAAAAGCGTTGAATTGTGATTAGTATGGGTCAAATCTTTAATAAATATTTCTCTGTATTCTTAAAACATGCAGCTCCTTTAGGACTTTTCGTCCTTCTTCCTCTGCTTGTTATTCTTTATCTTGGTCACAATATCATAACTATTGAGAAAAACAAGCATATTGCAGGTCTTTCTACAAAAATTGAAAACACATTGAAAGATATTGAATGCGAAATTGAGCCAGATTCTTTTTTGCTGAAAATAGCCAGAGGGGCATGGTTTTCCTTTAAGCAAAATGATAACAACAAAGATAAATTATGGGATTATTACCGACAATTACGCGGTTTTATTCAATCTGAATTTGATTTTTATGTTTTTGATGAAAAAGGTTCACTGATAACTCCTAATGAGTTTACTTTGAAATCTAGATTTATAGCTTCTAAACTTTGGGGTAGCATACAAAGCGATTATACAGAAAGAGTTAACTGTGCGACTAAATATAAAAAGCAATTAAGAAGTTTTGTTGGTAAGGAATTTAAACTAGGCACTTTTTTAGAAAGCCGCAACCTTTTAATGCCTATTATTGTGAATACAAGAGAGGGGTATATATATTGGATGAATTCAGAAAATAATCCCCAAAAAGGAATAATGCTAGTTTTTTGGAATATTCCACCTTTTGAATTCAGAGTCAATCAGATTGTTAATCGTTATTCAAAGGTTTTTAATGATGTTTTTATAAAAGATTCCTTAGGAAAGATACATTTTTTAAATAAAAAAAGTGATTTATATAATGATATATATGAGAATATTTTTTTGAGAACTGTGATGATGAGCAATATTTCAGAAGGCTATATAGATGTAGACAATGTTCTTTGGAGGGCAATACAACTTAAAGATTTCTGGATATTGGGCGGGGAAAAATGTAGTAAAAGAAATTTTGATAAATTCCATAGTTTATTTGTTTATCTGATTTTTATAATAGGGATAATTACTGTTTTCATTTATTTTATTGCTATTAAAAAACAAGATTTTTATATCTCAATAAGATTTAAACTTATAACACTTTTCCTTATTGCGGTAATAACCCCAGTAATGGGGTTCTCCTATTTGGGATATCAGTATATAAGTGATATGAGAGATAATCTTGTTACAGAATTTGGAAACGAAAGCAGAGATATTCTTTTAAACATTGACAGTGAATTTGGCCGATCTGGTCATTATTTTTTGAATGATTTCAGACAATTAGCCAGTGATTTCCAAAATTACGAAAAAGATGAAAAAGTTAGAAACAAAATAACTGCTAGTCTCGCAAAACATGAGTTAGGCATAATAGACCGTCGTTTAGCCTCTGATGCTTCAAGTATAAAACATATTACAAATTATGTTCTTTTGGATAATTTAAGCCAGGTTTGTGAATCTTATGCAAAGGCTTGTATTGACAAAAAATACAACACCAATCTTATGGAAACTATAGATCCTGGGTTAAGAAACGCAATGAATAGTTCTGAGACAGGATTAGCTGGTTTTTGGGAAAGACCGGATACCGTACAGGATATTATGATGGGGCCTTTTGAGTTTTATCTTTATTGGTGTTTTTCATCGTTTAATAATAAAACTGAGTTTATTATTATGATGAGTATGAAAGAAAAAGTTTTGCATGAACTTCTTTATAAACGTCTTATAAAATGTAAAACTAATCCAAAAGAAAAGAATTATTTAATTTTTATTCACAATGATAATAAAGATGAATGGATTCCTGACAATTCGTTAGAAAATGAATTGAAATCTGTTAATAGAAGATTGAATTATATTGGAAAACCAATAGAGAGTCAGATTATTATAAACTCAAAACCTTATCTTTTATTTGCTATAAAAAGTTTTAGAATTAGAGGCTATTCTTTTTATGCACTTTATCCTTATGAGAAAATAGAAAAACGATTGGTTACTTTACGTAGAATAATAACTTCTTTAATTATTTTCTTTATAATAGTGGCCTTAGCTATAGGTTATCAATTGTCCAGCACTTTCCTTTATCCTGTAAAATGTTTGGAAGATGGGGTAAAAGCAATAAAAGAAAGAAATTCTGATTTCAGAATCGAAGCTTTGCAGAATGATGAATTTGGAGGCCTTGCCCAAAGCTTTAATAAAATGATTGGCGATCTTAAGGAAATGCAACTGGCTAAGTATATTCAGGAGTCTTTGCTTCCTCAGTCTCTTCCAAAGTTGGATGGGTATCAGTTGTCTTTTTCTAACAGAATGGCATCTGCTGTAGGAGGAGATTATTTTGATATTAAACTGCTTGATGAAGATAATCTTTGTATTATTATAGGTGACGTTTCTGGGCATGGGGTTGCATCTGCTCTAATAATGGCAATTGCAAAAGCAGTTCTTTATCATGGTTTCAAGCAGACTAGAGATTTAATAACTCTATTTAGTTATTTGAATTCTGTTATAAATACCTATTTTAATAAACCTCCTGTAAAAAAGATGATTACACTATTCGCGACTATTATTAATTTATCAAGTGGAAAATCTGTTTTCTTAGATTGCGGTCATAATTTTCCTATGAAAATATCAGAAGACGGGCAGATTAGTGAGTTGAAAATGACAGGTTTTCCTGTTGGCTCTCAGAAAAAAATAAGAAAGAAAAATACCGAAGAATATACTCTTGAAAAAGGAGAAACCATCGTTTTTTATACCGATGGAATAATAGAATCAACTGGTAAAACCATAGAACAATATGGTTATGACAGATTTAAAAACAGCCTGTCAGAACTAGCGAAAAATGATTCTGAAACAATAATTAAAACTCTTTTTAGTAATTATGATAAATGGGAAGATGGGACCGAACCTGATGATGATGTTACTTTAATCGTTTTGAAGAGGCTTGCGTCTCAGAATAATGAAGGAAATATCGTCGTTTGATTCTTTGCTTCCAAGATTTGTTTCGTATAAATTAATTAATTGTTTCTCAACTTCCTCTGCACTGTCTATTTGAATATTTGAGAAGAAATTCTTTAAATTATCATAACCGAAGCCATCGGTCTGGTTACTGTTGGCATCTATGAAACCGTCAGTATAAAGAAGAAGTGTCTCTTCAGGATTTAAAACAACCTTTTCATAGGTAAAATTAGATCTTTTCTTAGAAATACCAATAGGCAGATTTATATTTGTAGGTACTCTGACTTTACCTGTCTCTTTTTCTCTGATTAATGGGAAAGGGTGACCGGCGTTGCAAATAGCTAATTCCCCAGTAATTTTATCTAATGTAATCAGACAGAATTTCATTATTTTCTTATTGCTTAAAAGGTCACATATCATATGGCTGGTATTAGTAACTATTTCTTCTATAGGAACATTCTGATTTGCAAACATAAAAACAGAGGCTTTTACCATAGCCGCTAATAGCGATGATGATACACCATGTCCGTTAACATCTCCAATAACGATAAGCATTCTATTATCAGGCAGTTCAAATAAATCAGCATAGTCTCCGCCAACGTCAGCCGCCATTTTATTGTAAATTATACAATCGTAACCCTCAATATTCTGCTTGCCTGTTGGAATTAAGCATTTTTGGACTGCACCTGCCATAAGCATGTCTTTGATTTCTCCCATCATTTGATTGAAAGCAGTCCCCAGTTTGCCTAGTTCATCTTTATTTTCTATCTTTACAATATTGTCTGTTTCACGTTTTCTTAAAGCTTCTAAGCCTCTATTAAGTTCGTTTACCGGAGTAATAAATGTTTTTGCCAACAAAGAACCCGTTAGAATAGAGGTTAATAAAAGGAGTATCATCAATAGATAAATGGTTGAGCGAACTTTTTCTATTTGGTAATTTATTTCTATTACAGGATACAAACCTAGTAGAAAACCACGTTTAATTCTGCTTCCTGGCAAGCACAGGCAGAGATAGTCTTGATTATTATATTTAATGATTGTTGATTCAACGGTTTTATCAATGTCTGATACATTAATTAAGTCTAAGAATTCCTTTCTAGATGATACTTTCGGAATAAATCTCTGGGTCTCAGAATGAAAGCAGATTAATCTCATTTCAACATTGTCAACGTTGTATCTTTTTTTCAGTAAACTATTAAAGTAAGATAGATTTACATTCCTGGCTATAGCATTACCTATACAAAAGGCTACCGGATTGTCTATGTCTGGATAGTAATTCCACCACCAGTATACTCCTGCGTTATCTAAATCCAATGGAATAAGTTGTCTTGGACGTTCCAACATTGTAGAAAAACCTACAGCAGGGTTTTCTAATAAATTGCCTACAAGTATGTCTGACTGACTTGGTTTAATACCTGCGTGTGTTAATCTTTCTGGACAATATTTTTCCAGGCAGAGTATGGATATGACTCTGGCAATTGCTTTTACTCTATCATTTGTGTCATTTGCCGAAGTTGTATAGATTTGAGTTTTATCTACTGCTCTTATGTCCAACCAGTTAAAAACCCAGTTTCTTCTTAAATTTTCGTCACCAGTAATTTCTATTACTTTTTTCTTGAATTCTTGCTTGTTTGGTATTTCTTTCCCTTTTAAACTTTTTAAATAATTGTCTAATTTTGTATAGCAGTTGTTAACTTCTTCTTCTTTTGCTTTAAAATCAATATCTACTTTATTCAAAATATCAAGCATGCCTTTTTTTACTTTATTTTCAATGGCTGTTCTATGGTCGTGAAGGCTGTTGTGTGATAGCACCCAAAGGCTGATTGCTGGCATATATACTGCTATTGCGAATATAAAAATAAGCTTGTATCTAATCGATATATACACACCCTGGTTATTTGAAAAATTTCTAAAATAAAATCTAGAGGCTAATAGCAATATAAATATGGTTATTATTATAGATGCTATAAATTTATTTATATATTTATCAGAATGTTCTATTGTTTGGCCTAATAAAAGCTTATAATCACCATAGTCAAAGCCTTTCCATACAACATTGCTGTCTATGAAGCCGTTTAGAAATTCTTCTGTATTGGTTTTTTCGAAAGGGATTTCTTTGTGATTCAGTGTGGAAGTTGTTCTTTGTTGCTTTTTTTTGTCGTAAAGTATTATAGGCTGACGTTCTGTTGCAAAATCTTTTATTTTTCTTTGTACTAGTTCGTTGCTTGTAAGTGCATACTCTACAAAAATAATCAACCCATTAAGGTTTTTAGAAGCATTTTTAAAAAAGAAGACACCTGTTTTCCCATAATTAACAGTTGGTATACATATTTCTGGTTGCCCGAACATGAGTTCAACATTGAATTCTACGCCTATTATAGAATCTCTGTCTTGCCTGTAATTTTCATACATTTCTGGTTCAAATTCGTGAATATCTTTCCAGGCAAAAGTGAAAAATCTTTGTTCATGAGGAAGTAAGTCTTGAGGATTTCTTAAATTAATATTTTCGTCAAATATGGCACATCTGATGTTTTCTCCTAGTTTCAGACGGTAATCATTTATCAATTTGCTAACATCAGCATTTGTCATAAAAGAGCCATTTTTCCCTGCTTTGTTTTCTATAAAAGGCTGCAGTTCATCTGTTAGTTTATTGAAATAGGGGTAAAAATAGTCTACGGGAGAAGACTTAGCAATAAATTCTGTTGCTCTTTCTGATAATTGTGATTTTATTGCTTCTATTTCATGCTTTTTATCAATATTTATAATTAAGAAATATAAAAAAAGCCCAAAAATACAGGGCAATAATATTAGCAGTAAATATGATGGTAAAGCTTTTATATAACTGCTTTTATGCATATCAAATTTAAGCTCTAAGCGTTAAGCATTTCGCTTATTGCTTAGAGCCTAATTTTAAGAATTATTTCTTGGAAGCGGTTTTCTTTTTTTCTTCAGTAGCAGCTTTGGGTTCTTCTTTCTTTGTTTCTTCCGGTGGAAGCATACCCAATGCACGTTTTACTTTTAATACGATTTCGCCAAATACATCTGGGTTTTCTTTGAGGAAATTCTTAGAATTTTCTCTTCCTTGTCCCATTCTAGTATCGCCGTAAGAATACCACGCTCCGGATTTTTCAACTACACCGGCTGCTTCTGCCATTTCCAATACTTCGCCTTCTTTTGATATTCCTTCGCCAAACATCATATCAAATCTTGCTTTCTTGAATGGCGGAGCAACTTTATTCTTAACAACTTTGACTTCTGTTATGTAGCCTTTTATATCTTCGCCTTCTTTTATAGCATCTTTTCTTCTGATATCAAGTCTGACAGAAGAGAAGAACTTCAATGCACGGCCACCAGGAGTGGTTTCTGGATTGCCAAACATTATACCGATTTTTTCGCGGATCTGGTTGATAAAAATGCAGACGCAGCGAGATTTTGAAACAACGGGTGTAAGTTTACGCATAGCCTGGGACATAAGTCTTGCTTGCATACCTACTGTTGAATCGCCCATGTCGCCATCTATTTCTGCTTTACTTGTGAGAGCAGCAACAGAGTCTAATACGATTATATCTACGGCATTACTTCTTACAAGCATTTCGGTAATTTCCAAAGCTTCTTCACCGCTGCTGGGCTGGGCAATAAGAAGATTATCGATGTCTACGCCAAGTTTTTTAGCATAAGAAGGGTCTAATGCATGTTCTACGTCTATGAATGCTGCTTGGCCACCAGATAACTGAGCTTGAGCTATTGAGTGAAGAGCAACTGTTGTTTTACCAGATGATTCAGGACCAAATATTTCAATTATTCTGCCTCTTGGCATTCCGCCTACGCCTAATGCATAGTCTAATGAAAGAGAACCAGTTGAAATTGCTTCTACCTGAAGGTGTCTTGAACTCCCAAGACGCATTACAGCACCTTTTCCGAATTGTTTTTCAATTCCGGAAATAGCTGTTTCTAAAGATTTCATTCGTTCTTGATTTGTTGTTAAAGTGTTTGTTGACTTCTGTTCGGCCATGTTTGCCTCCCTCTGTATTTTGTAAGATAATAGCATATTGCAAAATTTTCAGCAATATGCCTTGTGCATAATCAAAGTCAAACTTATTATTGAAGCAATTAAATCATTAGCTTTCATGAATACAAGCCTCTTTTAAAAGATTTGTAATGATGCTTTTATAATCAACCAAAGACAGCGACAATAAAAACAATAATTACCTACAACAATAAAAACGACTTTTTTTATTCACATATAGTAATCAACCGAAAACGGAAAAATGGACAAAAAATTTTAAAATTTTTTAATTTTTTTTTAGACTTTTACATTCTATAATGAACTGGATAATTATTAGGAGCAGCAAATGAAAATTTTAGGCATGATGAGCGGAACTAGCGGTGATGGAATTGATGGGGCTTTGACAGAATTTAAAGAAGACGGTTCTTATACTTTGCTTTGGCATAAATCCTTTGATTATGATTCTGATACTTTTTCTCGTATTCAACAATTGATGAAACCATGCTCGTCAATAGATGTAACACTTGGAAACAGTTATATTGCAGAATTATACGCTAAGGCTTTTGATAGTTTTTTCAAAGAATTTGATGAAAAACCTGATTATATTGCTGCTCATGGTCAGACTATATGGCATCAGCCTCAGCCCGTGATATGGGATGGTATAAGTCTCACAGGAACCTTGCAATTGCTGGATGCTCCTTTATTAGCTCAAAGAACAGGAGTTCCTGTTATTAATAATTTTAGAGCTGCTGATATGGCAGCAGGAGGGCAGGGGGCGCCTCTTGTTCCCTACGCAGATTTAATGCTTTTCGGAAATCTTTTTCCTGAAGACTGTATTGTTCTTAATGTCGGAGGAATGGCAAATATAACTGCTATACATAAAGTTGACCATAATGCTGAAATACTTTGTGCTTTTGATACCGGGCCTGGAAATGTTCTTATGGATGCGTATATGCAGAAAAATAAAATTGGTAATTACGATAAAGATGGTCTGCTGGCGGCTACAGGAACCTCTGATAAATCTATATTGTCAGTTTTTATGAAGGACCCTTATTTTAAAATGCCTTTTCCTAAAAGCACTGGTAGAGAGCATTTTAATGTTAAATTATTAGAAAAATTTAATGATACTATAAAACCAGCAGATGCTATGTCTACTCTGCTCGATGTTACTGTTTTATCTATTGCAGAGGCTATTGATTTAATCGATAATATAATTAGTTCCCCTTGCAGAATGATAGTAGCAGGCGGTGGCGCTAAAAATCCTGAATTGATAAAAAGATTAAAAAATGCTCTGCAAAAGAACTGCATTGTTTGTATTAGTGATGAATACGGTGTTCCTGTAATGGCCCGGGAAGCAATGGCTTTTGCTGTCTTAGGTTATGCTTTTGTAAAAAGACAGCCAGGCAATGTTCCTTTGGCAACAGGGGCGGCAAAAAAAGTTGTATTAGGTCAGCTTAGTCCGATTTAATGCATTATTTTGCAAACCCTAAGCTGGTAACTCTGTGAGTTATATGGACTGCATCTGATAAACTTATATCTGCAGGGCATTTTACTTGTATTTGTTTTTCTTCTCTAGATCGTAAAGAACTTTGTTTGAGCAAAGAAACATCAAAACTCTTGGTCAAACCTAGATTTGAAGTAATATTAATAGTTAGCGTGATTTGGTTTATATCCATATCTGTTAGATTTTTACAGTAGAGGTTAAGTTCTCTGACATCTAAAAGCGGGTCAGCCTCAATAGTGATGCTTTCTGCAACGGCCTTATCAACAAGTTCGTTCCATTTTGCCTGATATTTTGAATTTTCAGGGAAACTTGTTTTATATTGCTCTATTAAATCTAATACATCAGGGAAAAAGCCTCTTTCTTGCATAACTATCGCAACAGGAATGAGCCATTCTGGTTCTTTAACTCTATAAAATTCATTAAGAGCTATATTGAGCGTACTTGCCTGCTGTTCTTCGTCTGAAGCTTTCAGTATTAAATCATCTAACGAAAACAGGTTTTTTTCATTATCTTCATATATTTCTTCATATTCCCCAGGAGCTGGGGTTTGAATCATCATTGCAATATTTACCCATTCTCTCAAGGTAACTGGTTTAACGCTGTCTGATATTAAAAATTCAACTGTTCCAGAATCATTCATTCTGAATATACGGCCTAAATAACCTTCATTACCTGGGGAGGGAAAAATATAACCAATATGGTTTTTATCCCATTTTGATTGAAAGATTTTTGAAGTAATACCTTCACTTGCAAAAAACTGAGCTTTGAACATAAGTCTGAAAGGATGCCAGTTTGCATTTAAAATAATAGGAAGGAATTTTCTTGTTTCTGTTGGTAAAAACCATTTTGTTATGCCGTTAGAGTTAAAATTCATGGTTCTGGTTCTGTGTTCTGAATGTAGGTATATGTATCTTCCTTCTGCTCTTGATTTCATTCTGAATTCAGCTTCATTGAAGTCTATTTTCGATGGTGTAAACTTTTCTGGTATTGCAAATGTATACCCATTTATTTTAATTCTGTAACAAGGACCTACATCTTCTGTGTTAACCAGGTTTATATGTTCTGGTGCGCTAAGAAAGACGTCTTCAGATATTTTTAGAGTTTTAACAAAATGGTTGCGGCAGGCTATAGGGATAATAATAAATAATATTAATGGGACAGATACTACTAAAGTCCAAATAACTATTTTTTGTATTTTCTTAAGGAATAATTCTCTAGGAGACGGCGGTTTGGCAACTTGCTGCTTCCGCCCTTGGTTCTTAGCCATTGTTATAATTCCTCAGAATCTTCCGGTTTAGATTCAAGATTTTCTAACATTTCGTCAATTGTATCAATAAGAGGAGATTGAGGGTATTTAACTTTTATGTCTATAAAAATTGCCATTGCAGCTTCTATATTATTGTCAGATATCAACATTTCTGCTTTTGTGAAAAGCAATCTATCCATAAAACTGCATTTAGGATTATCTTTTATTAATTGATTTAAATGAGTTAATGCTGATTCTGTGTGTTCATTCACTATTTCTAGTTGAATCTTATAATATTCAGACAACAATTTTTCATTTTTAATATTATCGTGTATAAATTCCAGTTCTCTTTGTGATATTTCTGTAAAATCGCTGTCTGTATGTTCCAAAACTAATTTTTCAAATAGCTTCATGGCATCAGAATATTTGCCAGAATATTTTAAAGCTTCTGCGTTAAAGAAAAGAGCTTCGCAAAAAGCTTTATTACTCATTTTACCTGTTGAAGAAGCTATTGCCTGATTATACAGTTGAGCTGCTTGTAATGTTTGCCCATTATGCATATATTCGGCTGCAAGATTCATAAGAAGATTGTAGTGAGAACCTTCATTATAGCCTATTTGATTAAGTTTAAGTTTCCCATTTTCTAAGGAATACATTTCTAATTTGTATAGTTCAGGTGGAGCATAATCATGAAAACTAATCAGATACTTTAAGCATACAACAGGCTTTGAGTTCTGTGTCGTTACGAAGACTTCTCTGCAAGTAAGCAACTTGCTTTCACTGTCTTCGTCAGGAAATATTTTTTCGAGACTTTCTTTGAGGGTGTAGACAAAAGGAATCACATTTTGACTGTCAGCATATTTTAAAGTAGCTATAATTTCAGTCTTTCCATCATTATCTAAGTCGTATTTAATTAATTCGTGTGGTTCTAAACCTTCATAATTGTCTACTACAATTGTAATCTTAGGAGATTTTTTTAATATAAGCTTAGTTGTGTCTGACTGATTAGCCTTTTGCAAGACTAATGAACCTAGATTTTGAATTTCAACACTTGTTTTTAAAGAAGTGTTTTCTGTAGCCGAGACAATACCAGGATTAGCGTTTGATAATCCAAAAACAAGAAAGAAAATAGATATAATTGTAAATTTATTGAACTTCATTTTATTTGTTGTAAAAATCATTTACCTGTTTTTTCATTAATTCGATAGCTTTTTCTGCCATTTCTTCTATTGGAATCTGCTGACTACAACCAGAAGCGGGAAGATGCCCGCCGCCGCCTAGAGCCACAGCAACTTCCTTTACGTTTATTCCGCCTCTCGAACGAAATTCACATGCAGAAAAGCCATCTTCTCTTTCAAAGATTACTACAGAAGCAGTAACACTTTCAATAGTTAATGGAATATTAAATATTCCGCTCGCAAAAATATTACTAACATTGGCGTTGAATTTAGCCAAATCTTTTTGAGTTATTACCAAAGTTGCCAGATGTTCATTACATTCCAACTTGAAGTTAGATAGCCCAAAACCTTGAAGTCTTAAATCAACTTCTTTTCGACCACAGTTCAATGTGTTCAATATTCTTGAAATAGACAAACCAGTTCTTAATAATGCAGCTGCTGCTTCGTGGGTTGTATATCTCATGTTTTCATTGGAAAAAATTCTTGAGTCAGTCATCAGCCCAAGCATTAGACTTTCTGCTATATCTATATCTAATGAAAAACCAGCTTTATCAATAAGAGCAGTAACTATTTCGCAGGTAGCCTGTGCGCCTGTATCTACATAATTGACATCACCAAACATAGTGTTGCTGGCATGATGGTCTATGTTAATCAATGTTGTTTTTGATTTATCGTATTTAAAAGTTATTCCGTGTCTTTCTGCATCACCGCAGTCTAAAACTATGATTAAATCATGGTCTGATTCTATTTCTGGCTTTTTCAGTAATTCATGATTTTCAGGCCATACAAAAGGAAAGCGTGAAGGCACGCCATCAAGCAGGTCTACATCCACTCTTTTACCCATCTTTTCTAGTGATTTCATCAGTCCGGAAACAGAACCTATGGCATCACCATCTGGTCTAAGATGAGCTGTCAGAATAATATTCTGACTCTTATTAATTAAATCTATTATTTTTTGTGCATCGTTTTGCAAGTTTTCAGGAATCATCTTTACTACTTTACTACCTAGTATTTTTTTAGTTATAAATTGGTCTTATAATATATGTTTTTACTTGTATTTTCAAGAGGTTACCAACAATAACTCAGAGCAAACGCAAACTTTTTTTAGCTTGTAGTCTATATTTGCAATACATTTATTGGTTTTTATTGTTGTTGTTAGAATTAAGACCAAAAATTGAGATACAAGACCATAGTTGGAGACCCAAGAATTCTTATAACTTGAATCTTATAACTTGTAACTTTAAAACAATAACTAAGCTCATAGACTATACTTTTTATGACAAATGTGTAGCCTATAACGCTAGTAACCAATAAGCTAAAACATTTCTCATTTCTCTTATCTCTTTTACTCTTATCTCTAACAAAAAACCTTGGGATTTCTCCCAAGGTTTTTTGTCATTGCACTGGATTGCCAGGCATATTCTTCAGAATTGGTAAGCCAGATGTGCCGATTTCCCAAATTCATTATTCAATGTTAGGATAATTCGTTTTCAA
Source organism: uncultured bacterium (assembly GCA_900317935.1). Classification (GTDB taxonomy): domain Bacteria; phylum Muiribacteriota; class Ozemobacteria; order Ozemobacterales; family Ozemobacteraceae; genus RUG334. Next base: position 43,434 of record ONIU01000030.1, on the reverse strand, counting down.
TAAGATCTTCTGCTAGGTTTTTATAATCTAAATTTTCTATACCATTTTTACCAGATTCAATTTGTTTTGATAATTTGCTGTTAAAATAAATATTCATCGCTTTTCTATAGTCAATTTTTAATAATTCAGCCAAATAAGAAACAATGCTAGTTTCTAGATCTTGAATATAAAATTTTTTTAATTCATCTTTATTTATCATAATTATTATCAATCCGTAATTATTAAACTCTATATGAAGATTTAAAAGTCAGTAGTTTTTCAACAGCTTTTTGATTTGTTATACAGATTTGATTGCTTGTTTTATAATATCTCAATTCTTCTAAGGTTTTTGTTTTGTCCCACAATTTCCTGAAATACATATTTATTGTCTTAAAAACATCATCATCAGCAACAGGTCCAGCAATTATGTCATATTCTTTATATATCTCTTCTCCTTTTCTACACTGACAGACAAAATCTAACCAAGCTTCATTGTCGTAATCAAATCTCAAAGCTTTAAAATCGTTCCAATCTTCATTTAATTCGTAAACATTGACAGTGGCAATACCAGACTCTACTCTGTCTGCTTTACGAGAAGCCCATTTTTCAGCTTGTTTTTGAAAAGTAGTAAGATAAAAACCTTTTCCAAAATCTAAATATTTTTTTGAAAAACTTACGTTTGGAAATTCTATTTTTGATATAGAACCGTGGTAAACTAACATATTATATGTTTTTCTTTTATATAATCATTGATGTCTTCTATTAAACTTTCGCTACCCATAGAGTGAAGAACGTCATAATGTTTAATTATATAATTATCTAGTATATTGGAAGAATCTAATATATTATATACTTCTGATGGAGTTTTATGCCAAAATTCAGCCATTTGATGAATCAGAAAAATAGAAAATTCCATTTCGGATTTACTGCACATATTTAAAACTCCTTTCAATCAATTATATATAAAATACTTATTTCCTACAACAATAACAACCAACTACTAACTACGAAAAAAGCTTGGGATTTATCCCAAGCTTTTATATATTACTTATCTGAAAAAAATGCTTTATCGTTTAACAGCCGCTTTCAAATCATTAAGAAGTTTTTCAACTTCTGCTTTATTTTTTGCTGGCACTGCATTTTCAGAGGCATAAATAAAATTCATTTCTCTTAAAAGAGAACGATATACAGTATTGGTGGGTTCTTTCTTAGCTTGAGCTACAGCTTTTTTGAATGAAGCTGTCTTACCAGCTTTAACATCTTTTATTACTTCGTCGATAATTGCTCTTTTTCCCATTTCGACAATCATTTCGTCCCACATAGTATCTTTTGCAAATGCAAGTTCCTTATATAGGCTAGGAACGCTGGCACCTATTCCAGATGGTAGGAAAATAGCAATTCCATTGGAATTTTCTAATTTTTCATCAGTATAACCATGGGAAATAACAGCTTCTTTTTCTGCTGCACGAAGTTTTTCGATAGCAGTTGTTAAGCCAGGGTCTTTAACATCTTTTAAATAAGTTTTCATAGAATCTAGCAAACTTATTAAATCTATATTTTCATAATAAGCATAATGCTGAGACCAAGCTTGAGCTCTTCCAACTATACCAGCATGATTACCTGCAATAACAGCTTTTGCAAAGCCATTAATTGCATCTGTTAATTTGTCTACTTTGCTTAAATCAACTGCTGACTGAGTTGTTGCCTGAAAATTTTCTCCCAATTCTGAATAAGAAGTTAAATAGGAACCAACCCAATTATCTGCGAAGTCAGCAGGAGTCATTCCTTTCTTTACGTCTTTTAGTATTTCATCGTAAGGAGCACCGTCACCTGGTTCTGTTTCTTCTGAAGCTACCATATATTTTGCATAATCCTTGCAAGCATAAAGAACTTCTGCCATCTGCATTAAACAAGCATCAAAACCCAATACATCAATTTTCTGGCCTAATATTTGATTTGCTTCTTTTAATGCAACAGAAAGCTGATTGGTTGTAATGTGATTATTTGAAGAATCATCATAAGAAACGCCTCTTACTATATCTTTACGTTTATCTTTCCAACCAGAACCATGATTCCAAATATTGAAACAATAATGCTTTGCAGGATAATTTTCTTTAACAAATTTGACAAACTTGACAAATTCTTTGTAATCGCCCATGTCAAGTTCGCCCATATCCTTGATTTTCTTTATATTGTCTTTTTCAATATAGTTGATTTGAGCAGGACCTCTTTCTCGGTCTATAAGAGTAACTATGTTCATGTAGTCATTGGAACCAACTTTTGCCATTTCTTTCTGATCTTGAACGCCAAAATAATCAAGATTATTATCTGCATTAAGGAAAATTGCTATCGTCCAGTCTTTAGTTACTGCTTTTTTTACTTGGGTATTCTGCTTTGCTGCTTCTAGATTAGCAGTAGAGAACATGATTGCTGTAGAAGCAAGAAAAGCTGTTAAGTTTTTATTCATTAATTAAGGTCCTTTCTTTCTATTGCAATGCTAGCTCTGAATATGCTGTTGCAATCTTTTATTAAAAGCCAAAACTGTGAATTTAATATCCCATTTGGCTTATTTATGTAATAGTATACAGGCATTTAAAAGAATTATCAACATAAAAATTAGAGTTATCTAATTTAATTTTGCTTGTCTAAATTTTTAAATAAAAAAAAACCGCTTGAGTATTTAATTCAAGCGGTTTTTGAATTGTCTTCTTTAAGAAAGAAGAAAGCCTTTTACTAGTCTACATTGCCAAGTTCTTTGTTGTCGTCTGTATCAGTAACGTGTTTTAGCATAGCATTAATGTCACGTTCCATTTCAGCACAATAGATTTTGGGGTCTTTGTGTTCAAGAGTACATCTTTCAAGGTAATCAGCAATAAGGTCACGAATTTCAAACCAGGCAGTAATTCTTGGTTCAAATGCAAGATTGTCAAGATATCCATATATTGCATTCAGGTTTGGATCTTCCTTCATTTTTTGTTTCATTTTTTCTGAATTTACAGATGATATTCTTACAGGCATGTAGGTGGTACCGATACTCCAATCTACACCGTTTTCTGTGTTAGTAAACCATTTGATGAAATCCCAGGCTCCTTCGATTTTTTTCGGGTCGTTATTGTTGAAAATACAGATATTGGTACCAGAGAGAATAGTGCTTCTGTAAACTCCGCCAGGCAGGCTTTCGTCTTCGATGCCAGGCACAGGTGCCATACCAAGTCTGAAATCTGGATTCATATATATTTTACTTGTAACACTTGATTCAATAATTCCGCATTTCTTAGCCATAAATTCGTTCTGATGGTCGAATGCCTGACCTTCTTTGGCTAAGCCATCTTTAAGCATATCTTGAAGAAATGTTAAAGAATCAATAGCTGCTTTTTCATTAAAACCGCACTTTAAAGTGCCATCAGTATCACGTTTAACTATATAACCTTTGTTCGCTTTGATTCTATTTAAGAAACTCCAGTTATTAGACTTTGCGCAACCATAACCGTATTTGTCCTTTTCGCCTTTGGCTTTATAGAAATCAACGATTTTCTGACAGTATTCACGAAGTTCTTTAAAGGTTCTCGGCGGTTTTTCAGGATCTAAGCCAACTTCTTGGAACATGTCTTTGTTATAGTAAAGAACTTGAACACTTTTATTGAAAGGAAATGAATATAATTTCCCGGCAAAAGTATTGTTTATACGCAAAGCAGGAATAATATCTTTTCTGATATCTTCATTTGTTTTTCCTTCTTTGATGTCGGCTTCGATTAAATCATCAATGCAAACTATTTTTTTATGCTTTATAAATTTCTTTGTCAGGGTTTCGAAACATTGAGCGATATCTGGAGCTTCGTTAGCAATCAAAGAAGCAAGAAGTTTTTTCTGCAGGGTGTCATATCCACCCATATTGATTGTTTTTACATAGCACTTAGAATTTGGATTGTTGTTATATTGATTTATTAGTTTATCCATGGCTTCGCCAAGGGGACCACCCATAGCATGCCAGAAGACTATTTCTGTTTTCCCATTCAGATTTGCATTGGACTTCGATTTTTCATCTCCAGTATCAGCCCAGAAAATCTGATAAACTATGAGTATCCAGACAAAAAGAACTATGATTAAGAATACATCCATTCCGGTTAATCTAAATCTATTGTTTTTACCCAATTTGAATTCCATTTTCTTACTCCTTCATACCTGAAGTTGCAGAAGATTCTACAAACTGTTTCTGGGCAAAGAAATACATAATAACCAATGGAAGTATAGTCATCGTGGAGGCAGCCATTAACTGACCCCATTCATTTCCTGCGTCAGAAGAGAAATAACTTAACCCGACCTGGATAACTCTCAAGTTAGTATCGTTGGTTACGATTAACGGCCATACGAATGCATTCCAGTTAGAAAGGAAAGAGAAAACGCCCATTGTAACAAGAGATGGCTTGCAAAGCGGAAGCGCTACTCTCCAGTAAAAACCAAATCTTGTGCAGCCATCTATGATTGCGGCTTCAAACAGGTCTTTGGGTAATTGCATAAAGAACTGTCTTAAGAAGAAGACGGCATATGCAGAAGCTAACCAAGGAACGGTTAATGCTAAGTAGGTGTTAATCCAGTGCATTTTTGAAAGCATGATGTAGTTTGGAATCAATAATGCCTGTTGAGGTAGCATCATAGTTCCCAAAATCATCAAAAATACAAGGTTTTTACCTGGGAAATTAAAGAAAGCAAATGCATAAGCTGCCAGGGAGGCAAAGAATAGAGAAACCGCTGTGACTGTAATACTTACGAATAAGGTATTCAGGAAGAATCTGTAGAAAGGCTGAGCTTTCAAAGCATTCTTATAGTTATCCCACCATTCAAAGGGTTTCTTTCTTGGGTCTCGTTCATTTTCTGGTGTTGCATACCATGCGTCATCTATTTCTTTCTGTTCTTTGATGCGTTTTATATCTGATTCGTCATTCAAGAAAGAAGGTCTTATTGAATCAGGTAATAAAACGATTTTGTCGGTTGGGCTTTTAATTATTTCAGAATTGCTTTTAAATGAGGCACTAATCATCCAAACAAATGGAAATAGCATAAAGAAAGCGCCTAGAATTAATATTATGTGAACTGGTATATATTCTGGATGTTTTATTTCATGCATAATTAGTCACCTCAAGAATAGTGAACTTTCTTTTCAATATAAAGCTTGTTGAATAGAGTGCAAGCAAATATAATCAAGAAAAGAACAAATGCCATTGCTAAAGCATATCCAAATTCAAATTGGTCAAAAGCTTTGCGGTAGAGGTAATAAACTACAACCATAGTGCTCTTTAATGGACCACCACGAGGTGTCATCATATAGACTTGTGAGAATACTTGGAAAGAACCTATGACTGACATTGTAAAAATAAAGAATGTCGTTGGGGAAAGCATTGGCCAAGTAATATGAATGAACTGCTGCCAACGGTTAGCTCCATCAATACGGGCTGCTTCATAAAGATGTTTTGGGATATTCTGCAAACCGGTTAGGAAGATTATAATATTGTTCCCAAGACCCTTCCAAACGCTCATGAGAATGATAGCAGGCATAGCCCAGTTGGGGTCTTGTAACCAAGCTACGGGTGAGATTCCAAACCAGCCTATTACTTTATTTAAAAGACCTATTTCCGGATGGTAGATAAAATTCCAGACAATTGCTACTGCGTTTATTGAAGTAACAACTGGAATAAAATAGGCTGTTCTGTAAAAACCAAGCCCTCTAATAGGATTATTAAGCAAGATGGCAATACCCATTGACAGGAATATTGTCAGAGGAATACTTAAAGCTGCGTAATAAATGGTATTCCAAATTGACTTCCAAAACATTGGATCGTCAAAAAGACGAGTGTAGTTTCCTGCTCCAACAAACTCAGGATTACCTATTAAATCCCATTCATAGAAGCTTACGCCTAGTGCCATAAAAATTGGAAGCACATGAAATGCGAATAATATAATTATTACAGGCATTAAATACAAATATGCTCCCCAATCGTTCTTTTTGTTTAGCATTTGCTTAATTCCTATTTATAGATTTTTTACTGCTTAAGTAAACAATAAAGTATATTCAATTTTTTGTACCGTGGCAAACTATTTCTTTTTATTAAATTTTGTTGTGTTTTTAATATGTTAAGAGAATGTTAAGAAAAAATTACAAAAAAAAGATTGAAAAATTGTAAAAATATGATATAAAAGTAACCCATTCCACATTGAAAGGGGAATATATACAGTGAATTTCAAAAAAATATTTATTTCTTTAATCGTAGCTCTTTCTCTTACTTCTGTTACTTTTGCTCAAGAAGCTGCTCCAGAAGGTGATTATTTTGGCGATGTAAAATTCGGTTCTACTAAAGCTGAAGTTAAAGAACATGAAAAAGACAGCACTCTTGTTCTTGAAAATGACGAAGAAATAGTATTTAGCGAAACTTCTGATTTTTTGGGAAAAAGCCAGAATTGCTATTCTTTTGATAAAGATGGTAAAATGGTAGCTGGTGCTATATATGTAGCTAATGACCATGAAGATTTGGCTAAGTACATTGAAGATTACAACAAAATCAACGAAGCTTTTGTACAGGTTTATGGCCAGGCTGACGAACAGGCTATTACTACTGAAGATGAAGCTCTTCTTAAAGATCCTGCTAAATTAGCTCAGGCAATCAAAGAAGGTAAAGTTGTTGCTTCAACAGTTTGGAAAAAAGAAAACTTCACAATTTCTCACATTCTCAGTGAAAAAATGTCTACTGAAGATATGGATGAAGAAGCTAAGAAAACTGCTGTAGTTACTCCAATTTGTCATCTTATTCTTGGTCAGCTTAATTCTGCAGAAGGCGAAGAAGCTGCTAAGTAATTTGTTAAAACTGATAGTTTTATCAATTGAAATCTGACAAAAAACGCTTGGTAACCCAAGCGTTTTTTCTTTGCCAAAATCCTTTTCTTCCCTTATAATCAAAATGTATTATCCTAATTCTCTATATCATGAAAGGGTAAAAAATGTTCTTAAAAAGATTATTGGCTATTTGTGTCTTTATTTCTGTTGCTTTTTGTACTTATTCAGCTTGTGCTGCGCAGTATCATGTTCATAAAAACGCTCCACATAAAAGCTTTTCTAAGAAAATAGACGGAAAAGGTTTGATAACAGAATATTATACTTATTTCTATGGTGATGAAATAGTAATGAAGCACACTGTTTCTTTCTTGGCTAATGGACAAATAAATATTAATGGTGGATGTACTGTTCATTTTAAAGCTAATACTCCAGAGAAAAGCTGGAATAATTCATCTAAAAATGATAAAGGGCAAACTATAGTAACTTGTTATTATTATTCATTGTTATTATTATTCAGGAAAAATCAAAGCTGTTTTTACTATTACAAACCAAGGTAACGGCAATATGCAGGTTAATTATGTTCCTCAAATAGTGGACCCAAATATTTAAGGTCTGCAGCTAGTGATATGATGGATCTTGCTAGAAAAATATATATTTAAAGGATAAAAATGTTTTATAAAAAAATATTGATACTCACTTTGATTTGTTCACTCATTCCATTTACTTCTTTTGCTGCCAAAAAGTCTAAAAAGGCAACAGATGATGAAATGGGCTCTTACGAAGAATTAGCTGAAAAAAAAGCAAGCGAAGCAAAAATTAAGAAATATAAATATGCTTGGTTTCCCAAAAAATTAAAGATAAAATTATTGAACAAGATGAAGAATCTTTAGCAATTTCTTCTACTAATAAAGATATTTCTGGAATTATAGTCTTTCTTTTTGAAAGCGAAAAACTCAATGGTGTCTCTTATTCTATCAGCATAGATGAGAAAGAAAAGCCTGTTGATACAGTTAAAGATTTTGCTAGAATATCTCAATTCTTGAATGATACTTATGGCTCTCAATACTGTATTCAAGCTGAATCTCCTAGAAATATAAAGAAAAAAGCAGAAGAATATGCGAAAAAGCTTTCAAATGGAGAAGTTGATTATACAGATATGTGGCTTGTAAATAATAAGAAAACCTTAATAAGCCACTATATAGAAAAGAATGAAGATTATAAAGAGGGTGCTGATGAACCTATGGTTTCCCATGCTGTTGTAGTCATGGACGCAGCAGATCTAGATATAGAAGAATTAGACGGTGATGAAGCCTTAGATGAATCTGCTGATAAAACCGAAGAAGAAGTTGAAGAAGAGCCAAAGAAAAAGAAAGAAGATAAAAAAGTAGCTAAAAAATCTTCAGATGAACATACCAAGATAAAAAAATATAAAGGCGCATGTATAGATCTAGTTCCTTTCAAGTGGGGCGACAAGATGGATACTGTAAAAAAAGCAGTTAAATGGCCTTTAATCGAAGATACTGGCAATTCTCTATTCTATAAAGGTTATTATTGCAAACATACAGCAGAAGTTGAATATATCTTCGAAAACAATAAGCTTACTCAAGTTTGCTATGCTTTCAATGTTCCTAACGATAAGCCAGAAGATTATTCAAATGATTACGAAGAAATCAGCAATTACATTTATGAAAAACTTGGTAACTGTGTTTTCGCAGACATTCCTGAAGACTTTGAAGATAACAAAGCTAAGTGTGCAAAGCAGGTTATGAAGGGCAATATAGAACTGACAATGCTTTATAATTTTGGGAATGGTGCCACCGGTGTCAGACATTTTATGCGCAAAATGACTACTGACGACGGAAGCAAGCCAGATTGTCCAATAGATCACTTCATTGGTGTCTGGGATAACTCCAAAAAGAATCTTCATAAAGACCTTGAAGGTGAAGAAAGCAGTAGCGAAGAAGAAGATGTTGATGAATATCTAGATGAATATCTTGACGGCGATGATGACGAAGACTAAGAATTGAGAACTGAAAACTGAAAACTGAAAACTGAAAGTTGAACGTTATAAAAGCAGTTATTGCATTTCGAAGATGCGCCCCCAAGAAGTTGGGGGAGCTGTCACGTAGTGACTGAAGGGGTCTTATTAGAAACTCCAAGTTTTTACTAAAAGGATAAAAATATGAACAACAAATTATTAGCAACAGCAGCATTCGTATCTATAGCTCTGGGTGCCTATTCAGCCCCTATTTATACAGTATTGGATTTAAACTCTTCTTTGCTGATTCAGAATGAATCATCTAAAGACATTCTTGAAACTGATGGAGAAAAACTATTGGCTCTTAACCTTCCTAAAGATAAAAGAAAAGGCTCTAAAAAGGAAGATGTTGAGGACGAAACAGATGATGAAGATGAAGAAACTGCTGATGATGAAGAAGTAGATGGTGATTCAGAAAATGAAGGCGATGATTCTGACGATGACGATAGCGATGAAGCGGGTATCAATTCAGATGACGATGATGATGACTCAGATTATACAGAAGATGGTGACGAAGATTCTGAATCAAGTAATGGTTTCGGGGACATAAAATCAAAATTGGATAATAAAAATTCGACTCTTCCAGAATCAAAATCTGATTTTCACGTTCATAAGAATGCACCTCATAATACTGTTACAAATAAATTAGATCCCCAAGGCTCTGTGCAAGAATATATAACCTATCTCTATGGCGATGAAATAATAATAAAACATACACTTATCTTTCGTCCAAACGGCACATATACTATTAATGCAAATGTTAAAGCCAATTATAAGACAATTACTCCTGCTAATGTTGTATCAAATACAAGACAACAGGGCAATTTATGGATAACAGAATTCACTTTTTATGGTGGAAAAATAATATCTACTTTTACTCTTACGCCTTTGGGAAATAATGTTTGGGGTATAGATTATAAATGGAGAATAATAGACCCGAACATCTAGAAAAGGCTAAGGGCTTGGGAGAAGGAAGAAGGAAGAAGGAAGAAGGGAAAGACGGTTATAGTAAAAACTAAGTTTTCTATAAAACAATTCTCTAATCCCTAACCCCCACACCCTATACCCTAAAAAAATGATAGTCTTCAATCTAACGATGGCTCAGTATTGACGGTTATAACTAGAACTAACTTTTCGAAAAATAAGGAATTTTCATGAAATATAAAATACTAGCTTTATCTGTAGCTTCTGTAATTGGAATTTCTTCTACCGTTCTATCTAGTGATAATGCTGATATAAACCAGTATCTATATGGTAGAAATGAACCTGTAGCGAAAGAATTATCAATTAATAATTCTTTTGCTAAGGGCGAAATGTATGCCTTTAACTGGAACGATGGCAATAAAAACTCAGATACTGCAAAAAAAGATAATGATGATGAAGAGGATTCTGAAGACGAAGAAATTGATGAAGAAGAGTTGCTAGATAGCGAAGAAGATGCTGAATCTGATGAATATGAAGAAGAATCGGATGAAGAAGAAACCAATAACGAATCTTCACAAATTGATAAGAACGTAAAAAGCTCTGGTAAAAAAAGAAAAAGCCACGATATGTCTGTAGAAAGTGGTGAACACGGCAAAAGCCATAATCTGCTAGACGATGCTTTCTTTTATATACCAGAAGGAACAGTTCTTCCTGAGGATGGCTTATTACATACCAGAAACACTGGTTTAGCAAAAACTTTAAGGGGCAGTATCTGCGTCTGCACTTTCTTCGTTTCCGAAAAGAACTGGAAAAATGACCAATATCATAAATTATATAAAAAGAATTTGGAAATAGCTGAAGGATGGCTGACTAGAGAAGCTAAAAAATATGGTTCTACGATTACTTTCGAAAATATATACCCACTAGGCGATACTGCGGTTACTATAGATAAAGTATATAAATCTGGAATTGGTGAAACTGATCCAGATCAGTATGGCACTTTCCTAAAAGTATTAAAAAGCATGGGATTAACCTCAAAGGAATTTGTTAAGAAAGTACGTTATGAAACAGCTTGTGAAAACATTGTAACTAATTTTATTATTGATTCCGAAGGCCGTTCTTATTGTTTCCTTGATTATGTAGGCTCTGACCCAGATTATCATCGCGACTTTACCTGGATATTTAAAAGTAGCTGGGGTAAAGCAATCAGCCCAGGAGTTATTGCTCATGAAATGCTTCATGCTTTTGGTGCTTTTGATTTATATCAAAGAGAAAACTACAGAAGAGAACAGTCTGATGCAGCAAAGAAAAACTATCCTTATGAAATAATGTATACGTCAAATGATAATTATAGTAAGATAGATAAGCTTTATATTTCTCCTATTACAGCTTGGAAAATCGGTATAGGCGAAAAATCTAAAGCTTTAGAATTCTATGTTCCAGACGGTTGGTCCTTCGACTAATCGCAAGTTATTCGTCATTGCGAACGAAGATGCTGCCCCACGATAGTGGGGAAGCTGGCGAGCGAAGCGAGACTGAAGGGGGAGCAATGCATTAGCATTGCGTTAATACTTAGAAGAACTACGCAAAGCTTCCGCTTTGCTCCCCCCTCAGTCACTTCGTGACAGCTCCCCCAACAATGCCAAAGACATTTTGGGGGAGCATCTAAAGAGAGAATCCCTCGAGTTGAGGCTTCTCTCTTTAAGTTCTTAGCTTCTAAAATAAGGATATATACATGAAATATAAAATAATTGCTTTATCAGTGGCTTCTGTTATCGGCCTTTCTTCAATCGTTTTTTCAAGAGATAATACCGGAATAGATGATTACTTATATGGCACAAAAGAATCTGTTTCCATAGGATTATCTGAAAAGAACAGCAATAACGAGGTTACATTCACTAAGGGCGAAATGTATGCCTTTAACTGGAACGCAGACAATAAAAACTCAGATACTGCAAAAAAAGATAATGATGATGAAGAGGATTCTGAAGACGAAGAAATAGATGAAGAAGAATTGCTAGATAGCGAAGAAGATGCTGAATCTGATGAATATGAAGAAGACGAGTCAGATGAAGAAGAAACCAATAATGAATCTTCACAAATTGATAAGAATGTAAAAAGCTCAGGTAAAAAAAGAAAAAGCCACGATATGTCTGTAGAAAGTGGTGAACACGGCAAAAGCCATAATCTGCTAGACGATGCATTCTTTTATATTCCAGAAGGAACAGTTCTTCCTAATGATGGCTTATTGCATACTAGAAACACTGGCTTAGCTAAAACTTTAAGAGGCAGCATCTGTGTTTGCACTTTCTTTGTTTCAGAAAAAAACTGGAAAAATGACCAATACCATACAAATTATAAAAAGAATTTAGAAATCGCGGAAAAATGGCTGACTAAAGAAGCCAAAAAATATGGTTCTATTATTACTTTCGAAAATATTTACCCACTAGGCGATACCGCAATTACAATAGATAAATTATATAAATCAGGAATAGGCGAAACTGATCCAGACCAGTATGGGACTTTTCTGAAAGTTCTAAAAAGCATGGGTTTAACAGGTAAAGAATTTATAAAGAAAATTCGCTACGAAACAGCCTGTGAAAACATAGTTACAAATTTCATTATAGATAAAGAAGGTCGTTCCTATTGTTTCCTTGATTATGTAGGCTCTGATCCAGATTATCATCGCGATTTTACCTGGATGTTTAAATGTGGCTGGGGTAGACCTCTCCAGTGGGGAACCATAGCTCATGAAATGCTTCACGCTTTTGGTGCCTTTGATTTATATGAGCGAGAAAACTACAGAAGAGAACAGTCTGATGCAGCAAAGAAATATTATGCCAACGAAATTATGCTTACTGGTGGTAATAGCGATATAAACAAATGTTATATTTCTCCAATTACAGCCTGGAAAATCGGGATAGGTGAAAAATCTAAAGCCATGGATTTTTATGTTCCTGACGGCTGGTCATTCGATTGAAAGGCTTTAAGTAATAAAAAAAGAGCACTTTATAAAGTGCTCTTTTTTATAATAACAAGTTTGATAAAATCCTCTTTGAATTAACTATGATATGCTTTATATTTATTTTGAAAGATAAAGCATTAAATTATCATACATTTCAGGGGTTTCATGTTCAAAGGGTGGGGGACCAGGCATTGCCATATTGATATCACTGTCAGGGTATTGGTAGTCTGTAAAATTACAGCAGCCGATTAAAACTGCTCTGCCTTTGCCAACATTTTCCATACCCATCATTGGAATACCAGAACCTTTTTCATACATTACAGCAGGCTTTTTCGGAAAACCGTCTACGTTAAATGTATCGTCATCGCCTTTTACAAGTATGGTTACATCATCTTTTTCGTTTAAACATCTCTTGTCGCGATGGATTAAAGAACAAGAACCCCAGAAAATAAGCTGTTTTACACCTTTCATTATAGGGCTTTCGCTGTTCACTACATGCGCGATTACACCCCAGGGCTTGTTTGTTTTGTTGGTCTGGTCGTGTATCTGGTCGTCGTTAAAACGCATTATTGCACCAGATAAATCTAAGACGTGATTAAGGGTTTTTGTTCCTCTAAGTTTTGAGGAATCCCAAGCGCAGCCCATAACTAGATTACTTGGGTCTGGAAGAATTACTGTGCCAAATTTCTTAAGCATGCTGGGTTTTAAAAGGTTTAATGTATAATAAACTTTTAAACCGCATTTAGTCATGTGTTTTTCAAAGGTTTTCATCTTGTCGCCTGAAGCGTTTCCATGAGCGGCATCAATTAGAATGTTTATCTTTTTTTCTGATTCCAGTGCTTCATAATGCATTGGAACTTTTTTTGACGGAATACGCTTGTCGGGATTCTTCCCTGTAACCCAGCACAATGCATTGTAAGCAATCTGAGGGTGAGAATAGCAGAATGAATCATAGCTGTCATGAAGCTTTTTGCCCTTAGCTCCCTGGGTTCTTTCGCTGCCAGTTCCGTCATCGAAAGGAGAACTGTCTGCTATAGCAAAAACTCTGCCTTTACCATATTCAGAAACAACTATATAAGGTGATTTTGTTATAGCACTGTAAACCAAACCTTCTGCCTTTGCATCAGGTGCTTCAAAAACATCATAAGTTCCGCCTGCCCAGACACCTACTGCTCTGAAACCATACATAGCAGGGTGTTGCTTGTTGACTTTCCCTGCTAATGGAGCTTCGTAAAGGATAACATCTTTTTGTATCTTAAAACCGAAATTGGGAGTAAAACTGTTGAATATTCTTACAGAATCCCAACCGTTTCTGTTTCTATCTGAATGGTCGTGATCGCCTATAATGAACAAACCTCCGCCATTTTTAACGAAGTCAACAAAAAGCTTCATTTCCTCTTCAGAATAAGGATTATTAGGTTCTGCCAAAATAATAGCCTCATAATTGCTTAATAAATCAGATGTAAAAAGGCCATCTTTGGCTTTAGCGCTCAAATCATCTATTTCAAAACCTTCTGCCTTAAGCATATCTGCCATTTCGGAATAAGCACCATCTGTAACCCAGTCTGCATTTTCTGCGGTTTGTCCATGAGTGTCATCATATATGACTTTTATTGCAAATGCTTTATTGCAAAGCAACAATAAGAAGAGCACGAGACAAAACACTAATCGTTTTTTCATTTTTTGTTTTCCTTTTCTTAGGCGGATTTTGTTCATTAAACTTATTTAGAACTACTATTCCTCTGAGATGATGTCTTTTGCTTCTTCTCTTTCATCATCATCTTCTTCATTTTCATCTTCATCTTTTTCATTCTTATCATCTTCTGATAAATTATTATCAGATTCTTTTTCTTTATTTTTAGGTTTGTCACCTTTAACTAAGTATTTAAAGAAATCTTCAAAATCAATAGACCATACATTTAAGATTCCATTAAAGTTAGTATGCATAAATAAAGTTTCTTGGCTGATATCCGAATTTGTAGAACGAATATTATAGTCTTGCATGAATTTAAGATAAAGTCTTGTCTGGCCCTGTGGTTTGCTTAGGAAAAATATGTAATTGTTGCATTGGAAAGGGTAGGGGGATGGTCTGAAGTTATATACTATGCCATTAAAAGTTGTTTCGCCCTGTCTATATAAGCCTATAAACCAGACGCTATAGAAATCATCTGTAAAAAGCAGATTGCTATGACCATTTCCAGAATCATATACATTAGTATTTTTACTGTCTAGACTTCTATATACATAAAGATATTGCATTGGAAGCTGCTGAGGCTTAACTTTTTCTTGTTCTGTTCCTGATTCCTTCTTTAACTTGTCGGTTGGCAAAGGAGTTAAAAAAGCATTGAAAGTTTTACTCAGATCCCAGAAAGTTCCTGGAACTTCTGGCGCAACTAATTTCCCTTCAAGATACATAATCTGATCTGTATTTGTAAAAGTGATTAGTTTTATTGTATGTCTTGATTTTATTTGCTGGGCATAATCTTCTGATACTTGAATCATGGAATCATTAAATCTGTATCTATGAAGCACACAGCCTCTAAAATCATAATCATCAAAATGATACTGGTTTCTTGTCTGACCTTTAATTTCAGAGAAAGCGAAAGAATTTGCATCTTCAGACCACATGAATTCACCTATTTCGCCTTCAACATTTACTAGATTAGGTTTGGCTTTATTATTTGTTAAGTCGATTAAATGAATGGATTTGGCTGAAATAAAAACTAGCTTATTCCCTTTTGGAGCCCATATTGGTGTGGCATAAAGATAATTGGCTTCAAATAATTTAGAGAAGTTGCCAATATCAAGCATGACGTTTTTATCTGCGTCATAAATGAAAGCATAACGTTCTGATGTCGTTTCATCCAGAATCATTCCTGCCAACAGATTTTGTGTAGGAGACCATTCACATTCTAATAAAGTAATTCCTTTGCGTTCTGCAAAGATTTCCTTCAATTCTTTTGTTTCTAATTTCATTATGCATGGAACCATACCATCTGTCAGGGCTAGGTATTTTTCATCTCTGGAAATCTTAAATTTTTGATACCAGATTTTGGCTTCTTCTGAGAAAACACCACTTTCATCAGCATTTTCATTTAAGGATAGCTTATATATTTTATTGGTTTTTTTACCTGGTCTCGTTGTTAAAAGAAATTTATCGCTTATTTCGTAGGAAGTATCGGGTTCTATACTAGGAATTTGTTTCGATAGATTTCTGAAGTAAGATGAATTTGAAAAACTGCTTTTTCTTGTAATATCGTTTTCTTGCAGATTATAGAGTCCTTCCGCTGTTTCTATTACATCTTCTGGAGAAATAAAACCATATTCTTTTAAATAACGGTTGGTTTTCTGAAGTATATTTGTTATTCCCAAATCATTTATTTTTATTATTCTTGCTTGAGGTTTATCGTCATCAAAAACAGCATCAGGAGCATAACTAATTCTAATTGTTGGATTGCCTTTAAGCTTATTTAATTTCTTTAAATAAAGAATATAATTTTGAAGTGTATTTAAAATATGGTTTATTTTGGGAACTTCTATATAGCTTGGATGATTTGATTTATATGAGTTTCTAAAAGGCTGATGATATGAAATTTCAATATTGCTACTGTAAAGCACTATTGAAGATTTATCTTCCTGAGCAGAACATTTATTGGGATAAAATATCGCAGTAAATAGAACTGCTAAAATAAAAATATGGCAAAAAGTCTTTTTCATTTTTTTGTATTCAAAAACCATCAAAGTCTCCATTAGTTTTTGTTTAAATATTTGTTTATTTCTTCTATCAGACCATCAACCAACTGGTCAGATGGAAGTGTTTTAATTACTTTTCCGTGTCTAAATACTAAACCGCTGTCTTTGCCGCCAGCTATGCCGAAATCAGCTTGTTCTGCTTCGCCTGGTCCATTTACTACACAACCCATAACTGCAACATGTAATGGTTCAGTGATTCCTTCAAGTCGTTCTTTAACTTGATTAGCTATTTTCTGAAGAGGTATTTCTGTTCTTCCGCATGTTGGGCAGGAAACTATTGTAGGACCAGATTGTCTTAATCCTAGTGATTTTAAAATTCTTATGCCGGTTTTTACTTCTTCTGCTGAATCTCCTGTAAGAGAAACTCTTATAGTATCTCCAATGCCTTGCATTAATAGACTACCAATACCTATTGAAGAACGGACAATTCCGTCTTCTGGTAAACCTGATTCTGTAACACCTAAGTGAAGGGGATAGTCACAAGAAGAGGCAACTATTTTTACTGCTTCGGTCATAGTTGCTATATCAAAAGATTTTACTGCGATTTTTATCATATCGAACCCGCATTTTTCTAGAAGAGCAACTTCTTTAAGAGCGGATTCAGCAAGAGCCTGGGCAGTAACACCACCATATTTGGCTTTAAGGTCTGGGTCTAAAGAACCAGCATTAACCCCAACTCTGACTGGAATTTTATGGTCTTTGGCGGCCGCGATAACTTCACGAATTTTTTCTTCACTTCTAATATTGCCTGGATTCAGTCTTAGTCCATGAACTCCGCTTTCTATCGATTGAAGAGCAAGTCTATGATCAAAATGAATATCAGCCATAACGGGAATGGGGCTATTTAAGCATATTTCTTTCAGCGCTTTGGCTGCTTCCATGTCTGGGACAGCTAGTCTGATAATATCGCACCCGGCAATATGGAGACGTTTTATTTCTGCTGTTGTTGCTTTTGCATCTCTAGTATCTGTTTTTGTCATTGTTTGGACAGTAATGGGTGAGTCACCACCAACTGCTGTCTTTCCAATGTATATTTTTTTACTATTTCTTCTAGTTATCATTTTTCCACCTGAATATATTGTTTTTCGAGCTAATGAATGTTGTCTAGTATTTTATCTTAATTTCCAGTTAGGCTGTCTTAAACGAGATAATGCTGGCTTTAATGTTGCTGATGTTTCTAAGGATGTTTTTTCTTTGCCTTGAGAGAATGTCAGCAATACTTTGATAAATGTAATTCTTGAACGCTGCCAAGAGTCATTGGAAACCATATCGAACGGATAATACTGCCAGCCAACAGGAGATTCTTCTGAGTATAATTCAAAATATGGTTTGAATATGTTTTCGTCAATCTTATCAAAGGTTAATAGTTTTTTGGGGTTTTCACGATTTTCATTTCGCCAAAGAATGTGTCTCTTTTCATTTCTTTCAACTTCATACTCAACAGTAACTAATGCATCTTCGCCTGGTTCTTGCTTATCTATAGAATACTTATATGTTCTTATTTTTAAATAATCTGGTTTTATTTCTAATACTTCTTTTGCATTTCTTAAGTCTTCAATAATATATTCCATCTTGTTTCTGACTTCTGAAGTCAGAAGTAGCTTAGTTGCTCCTTTATTAACAGTAGAAATTCCTGTCGATTGCATTAAATATAAAATACCACCTACAAGAACTGTTAATGACATTCCCATTAATATTTCAACTAAGGTGAAACCCGTTTTCTGATTTTTACTCATTTGTGTTTTCCTACATAAGATCTTAACTCTGCTATTTTTTGATTTTTACTATTATATACCATAACAATAATTTTTTTCAGTTTGGGTGGTAAAGCAGATTCACTGATTTCTTCTACCATGGTTACACGTCTGAGAGAATCATAGTCGTTTGGATATAAATCTAAGGGTTTCAAATAAGCCTTAGGGTATAAATCTTTTAATTTTTTATAAGAAGTTGCGTTTTCTGATTTTTTTAAAGAACTTTCTGTGAACACATCTGAAAAATAAGATATAAAATTATCTTCGTTGTAGTAGGCATCGTCATATTTCGGTCTATCGAGGAAAACTTCTCTGAAGTTCTTATAATCAGATTTTACTGCTTCAAATGGTAAACCTTTTATTTCTTCAATTTTTTCTCTTGCAAGATTGTATGCAACAACATGTTCTGCATTATTTGTGCTACCTCTTACTCCAAACATAAACATATTTGTAAATGGCAAAGCGATTATTCCAATTAAAAATACAACCGTTAAAATTTCAATCAGAGTAAAACCTTTACGCTTGCCTGTATAGGCTTTTATTATTCTGTTTATTTGTTTTATAGTATTTTTCATGGTTGACTAATTTTAGTAGATTTTAATCATTATATCATGATACATAATATGTAGTTATACCATTAGGAGGATAGGAATGTCTATTGACAATAAAATCAAATTCTTGATTATTTTTTTGGCTTTTATGACAGTTTCGATTTCAGCTCAGGCTTTATCCATAAGAGTTGTAGAAGGGGTTCCGTTAGGTGACTATGAAACTATGGTCGAAGATGGTTTAAGATTAGGTAATGCTGAATTGTTGAGAACAGCCTGGAACCATTACGAAGAAGCAATAAATTTTGAAAAAAAAGATGATGTTGTTGCAGCTTCTTATCTGGAACTTGGAAAGATATATTTTTATCTCTCATTATTGGGGTGTTCTACAGAAGAAGAATATTTTAAGGCTGAAGGCTATGCTAGAAGATTGTTGAACGAATCTCCTGAAGACGCAGATGCTCATCGTGCCTTAGGTCTTATCTTTGCTGGACATGGTTCTTATATGGATGCTTTTGAAGAATTTTCTCTTGCTTTGAAATTGAACCCTACAAACGATATGGTTGTTTGTGATATGGCATCTTTGCATTTGGCACTTCATCAGCCTGATAAAACTATTGAATATTTGGAAAGATTAAAGGCTAATAAGGGCTGGAATCAGATTCTTCTTGCTATGGCTTATTCTCAGAAAAACCTCAATGGAAGAGCATATCTTGCTTTGAGCAGAGCAGAAAAACTTGGCTATAAGGGATACTGGGTTGATTCAATGAAGAAAAACCTGTCTCAAAAGTTGGGAATTGTTTTCTCTGAATAAAAAATAAAAGACCCTTTGTTGTAAAAGGGTCTTTTAAACGTGTCTAGCGTGATTCGAACACGCGACCACAGGATTAGGAATCCTGGGCTCTATCCATCTGAGCTATAGACACAAAAGAACATTCAAGTATTCTACTAGTTTTTAGAGGTAAAATCAACTGATAATTTTGTCATCGCTTATCAGTTAGCTGTTAACAGACAACTGCCGGCAGATGTTCTGTTATCTGAAAAGGAATGTTATATGAAAAAATTAAAAATTATTTTTATAATGTTTTTTGTTTTTATTTCAACTGCAGTGTTTTCTGCTAATGTTGGAAGAGAGATAAACAGTAAATGTAGGCAGAATTTAAAACTTTTAAATGCTGGAACTGAAAAACTTATAAAAAGCACTTCCTGTAATCTTCCTAAATGGTGCACTTATAAACAGGCAATTAAAGACTTTTTATATCCTGATAAATATTTGGAAAACAAAACTATTGTTGGTCCGACTCCAGACTGTGAATACTATATGGTAAGTAATGACAAGGGTGAGTATGAATGGTTGTGTTATTTGCACGGAGTTTTAGAAGGTGATAAGACGATGTCTTTCAGATATCATGAACATCAACTTCAAGGCAAAACTACTTCAAAATTTATGACCAATGAGGAATACAAAAAACATGTTCAGAGTATGCTTCACTGGACAGAATATACCCCTACTCCTAAAGAATTCTTTATTTATCACTATAATATGAATCCTATAGTTACTACAGTTTTATCTATATTTATAGTTTTGCTTAGTATTTATTTGATAAAATCCTTTTTTAACTTGTAATCTACTTGACGATTCCTATTTTTTTACTTAGAATTATTGTACGTCTTCGCAAATTCGGGGGTTAAAATGAAGAAAAATTTGATTGTAATTTTTTTACTTTTAACAGCTATTATCATATCAAATTCCACTTATGCAGGGACTGAAGAAGGATTCGTTCCCAGTTGGAAAGTTGGTCAGCGCTGGGTTCTAGAAGCTTCTTACCGTGATTTAAGAGATCAGGGAAATGTCTGGATGCCTCCAATGCAGTGGATATTCAATGTTAGGGCTAAAAAGTCTATTAATGGTGAAGAATGTTACGTTCTTCATATTTATGGTCGCAGAAGCAGTCAGAAGAATCAGGCTATTCTTTGGCTTTCAGTAAAAGACTTGAGACCCATGAAGGTTATAGATGTTTATCCTACAGCATCTGGAATGAAGTATCAGGAACGTGACGTTAATTCTTATTCTTCCGAACCATTGGTTGCGGAAGGTACACCAATCCCCTATGATTTGCCATCTTTCCCATTAGTTAGAGCAGATAACAGAGCTCAGTCTGCTGATGGTTTTGGTGCCTACAACAGGTCTTCGGTTCCTAATGCTAAGAAGTTTTCAAGAATACGAAGCGTTGGTGGAATCTCCTTTAAACGAAGTGTTTCCCAAAAAAGCAAGACTCCTGATAAGCAATTTGCAGATGCTTTTGCAGGTTATTCAAAAGCTACCAGAAATCCCGGACAATCTTTTCAGGTTGAAATTGATGAAGACAGATCAAACAATAAACTTACTCAAATCTGGCAGCAGGGTGCTCCTTGGGCTATATCTGGAATTAATAGAGATAGAAAAGTTCGTCTTGTTCCAGAATCTGAATATTTGAATAATGACGGGGGTAAAAACTAATGAGAAAACTATCAATTCTTTTGGCTTTGACACTTTCTTTTGCCCCAGTTGCTTTGTTTGCTGATTCAATAAGCGGTGAAATTAAGCCTGCTCCATGGTCTGGTGATTGGTGGTCCCGCAAAAAAGGCTTTTTGGTTAAGGGTTGGCAAGGGCATACTCCTTCTCCTTTTGAAAAGTATGATAACTATGTCGTTGCAGTTGGCGGAAAGAATCCAGGTGCTCATGCTTGGGAAGCTAATCCAAAGAACCATCATTATAATCCGAATGCTGAGCCTTGGGAAGGTCACTGCAATGGATGGTCAGGCGCTGCTGTTCTGACTCCTGAACCAAAAATTACAAGAAACAGAGGCGGAATTGCTTTCGATACAGCAGACCAAAAGGCATTGCTTTCTGAACAATATATGAATTGTTATTGCAATTTCTATGGAAACCGCTATTGGGGTAATCCTAATGATGATATGAACGACATTTATCCTGATCAGTTCCATCGTCTTCTAGTTGAAAATATTGCTTCTGGGAAAACAGCAATGGTTTGTGATATTGAAGCAGATCGCATGGTTTGGAATTATCCGCTTTATAAATTTGAATCAACCTGGACTACAGGCTGGTTTGATGACCATAAACTGAAAGTAAAAACTACCTGTTACTTTGTTAATGACGATGTTAAGCCAGAATACTTAGGCACAAAGTGGTTTGCTGTTAATTATACTTATAATCTGTTTGTTGATGATAAGGGTAATGTTATCTCTGGCGAATGGACAGGTGATTCAAAGAAAAATCATCCCGACTTTGTTTGGATACCTACAGGTGATGCTAGAGTTCCTGCTAATTCAACCCTTGAAAATCCGTGCTTAGATCCGAAACATATAAAGAATATTTGTGAAGGTCCTGCAAATCTTTCATCTGGTAGAGCAGCCGCTCCATCAGCCCGAAATCCCGATATGGTTCTTATGGAAGCAGGGTTAGATCCAAACGATTTATTCTGATTTTAATTTTAAAAATAGCTCGATTTTATGGTAATCGGGCTATTTTTTTTGTATAATAAATTATCTTAAGATAATTTATAATGAAAAGAACAAATAAAATTAAAAACCATAGAATAGCAATGACTTTTATGGAAATTCTCATTGCTGGTTTTTTTATGGTTGTTGTTTTTATTATTGGTTGGTTGATTTCAAGTAGCTTTACTGGCGTAAAAAAAGTTAGAAACTATGAAAATGCTATATTTTTAGCTAATGAGGCTATAGAAGCAGTAAGAGCAGCTCGCGCAAGAGAGCTTGGCTCTGATGATGAGAAAGTTAAAGGGCGAAATACTCTTTTAGCAGATTTTAATTCAGCAGGAAATCGATACGATAAAGATCCTGGAGGTTTTGTTCCTGAAATAGAAATAGGGGGCATAAAATATAAAAGAAAAGTTTCTATAGAAGATGTGCCTTCTACTAATAAAAATTTGCCTTCAAGTCTTAAAATGATACATGTCAATGTTAGTTGGAAAGCGAGCGAAGATGGTGCTCCAGTCGAGTTTGAAATAGTAACTGCTCATTGTGATTTATGGTAATTAAAATGTTTTTTACTTCTCATAAAAATAAGAAAGCAATAACTTTAGTAGAAGTTATGATTGTTACAGGACTTTTCTGTTTGCTAATGACTGCTGCATACAAATTGTTTTTTGCTGAAGTTAAAACAATAAAAACAGCATTAGAACATATTGGCGTAAACGAAAGTGCGAGAAAGTTTTTTGCTATTGTTGGAAGTGATATAAGAAATTCTAATTGGATTGATTATCCTAAAATGGTTAATCGAGAAGTTGTTGGTAAATTAAAGCCGGTAAAAGAAGGCAAAGTATTGGTTGTTCGTAAACAGGTGCTTGATTTAGAAGTCAAACCTCCGCAATCTAATTTCATTAGAGAAGAAATAATTACATATTCTTTAAAAAAAGCAGAGGACGGCACTTCTGATTTGTATAGACAGGTTGTTTCCGATCTTCCTGGTCAGCCAGCTAAAAATTTTGAAAAGAGACTTGCAGACGGAATTGATGAATTGCTTGTTTTTGTTACAAACAGAAAAATAGTGACTCTTGAAAAAAGTCTTACTAATAATAACTTAGAAAAACAATTGAATTACGAACCTTATGAATTAGACGGAACAGGACCATATCTTGTTCATATCTGTTGTTCGTTCGCAAGAAAAGGCAGTAAAGAAAAGAAAGCGAGCGGGCCTTTGATTAAATTGAACACTTGCTTTGCTGTCAGAGGAAAGCTGAATGGTATTCATCCATGATTAATACTAACAAAAAAAAGGGGCAGGCTTTATTAGCCATGCTTATTATATGTTTATTCTTGGGAATAATATCTTGTACATTGCTTAATATTCAAAGCAGTCAAATAAACTTATTGTCTAAGTCAGCAAAAGATTACGTAGCTTTAAGTGTAGCAGAATCTGGCTTACATTGCGTGTTGGCTGAAATGAAGGCTGACTATCAGTTCGTTACTCATGGCAATCCTTATATTCCGGCTGATGGCTGGCCATCACCCTCAACAAGAAAATATAACTATGTTGGAAACAGTAAACTTCTTAAAACTAATGGAAAATCTAATGGTGTTTATGAGGGAACTGTTGATTTCCCTGTTCTTAAGCTAAAAGGCGAGTTTAAAGTTAGGATGAAACTGCTTAAATCCAAAAATAGTACTGCTTCAAAGTCGGTTGATGAAGCACATAGATACTTTCTATTGGAAAGTTATGGAAAAGTGGGTGATTCTTACAGAAAAATATCTACTGTTATCGAAAAAATAGTGCCCGGAAATTTCTTGCTTTATGATGGGCAAGTTCTAGATGTCGGTGCTTATGGCCCTTATCGCATTACTCCTGGTCTAATGACTGGTGGCAGACTTTATGGTCACGAAATGATTGTTTTCAGTAAAAAAGGAGCTCTTGATGCCACCGCTGAATTATTTAACACTGAAAAAATTTATACTCCTGGCTATATAAAGGCTGAAACAAGAGTTGGAGTTGAATTTTTGGGTGGAAAAAAAGGCGAAATAACTCCTAGAAATGATTCTACAGACCCTGATAAATTTGAAACCTTTCAAATAAAATTGGGAAATAGCAAAGATAGATTTATGTTGGATGGAAATCATGGGGCAAAGCCACAGTTACTGCCTCCTTTAAATCCTTCTTACTATCGTGAAGCTAAAAAGCCTCATCCAGAAATATTAAAAGCAGGAAGTAGCTTCGAAGGTTTTAAAGAATCAAAATGGCGAAATCCTGAAAAGCCTGGTGAAACCGTTTATGATCTGTTTTTTGGCTGGGATTATCAGAAAGAAAATCGAGATTTTCTTATTTATTCTGAAGTTCCTTTAAGAGTCTGGGGCTGTCCAAAATGGAAAGCTTTGACTATCTTTTGTGAAAAAGATGTCTATATTGCTGGAGACTTTAATGCTAATCCGAATTCTCCGCAAAGGTATACAGCTGGCTATCGTTCTTATGAAAAAAAAGTAATGAATGGTACTGATAAAAATGGTTGTCAGATTATGTCTATGGGAAGAATTTGGTTTGATTACTCAAATCCAATGAATTTTTTAAGAAATGAAATGGAAGTTGTCTTAGATTATGATCTTGCCTGCTGTCTTACTACTGAAGAACCAAGCGAAATTATTCTTAAACATACTGTTTGGCCAGCGCGCAACTCGACGGGGCCGTTGAAAGGCCGGTTGCCTTTTACAATGCTTAATTTTACTCATATTAATACAATATATAACATGCCAAAAGAAGAGGCTAAGTCTACTGCTGCTATTGCAGCATTAATTGGTGTACATCCTTCCTTGTCTAAACTAAGACAATATCTCAAAAAGCCAGGAGAAGCCGATAAACCCGTGTCTGGAGCTGAAAATGCTGTTGGCTCTGAAATTGGAAATGTAGGGAATACTGGCGGTTCCGGAAGTTCAGGAGCAAATGGTCCTAGTGAACCAATAAATCGCGTTCAATTTGCTGATTCTCCTGGAGGAGCAGATGGAGCTGGAATAGGGTTGGGGGATGTAGGTGGTTCTGGTGATTCAGATAAACAAAATGTTCATTTCCCAATAAGAAATACTTGGCTTAAAGCTTATGTTGTTGAAACTATAGGGGTTGAATCCTATTTGGCTGGGGTAGTTCCTCCTATTACTAGAGATAAAATTATCAAGAAAATTCTTGATGAAGCAGAAAAAGATATTGATGGAGACAAGGAACCTGATGGAAGCTTAGGACCTTGGAATATCGCTGATAGAATATTCAAACTTCAGATAAAACATAAAGATACTGGGCTTAGATTCCCAGAGATGACTGTAAACGCAATGTTAGTTGATTCTGCTCAGTTAAATGCAAAATGGGATTTTGGAAATAGCCAGAATAAAGTAAATTGTGAATTGGGTAATGTTCAGAATGCTTTGATGCGCTCTTTCCCTTGGGCAAAAGACAAGAACACAAGAATGATTTTAAGACATCATGGTTCAATGGTTCATTTGCGAAATAGAAAGACTAAAGAAACAGTAAAAGGCACTTTTCGCGATGACCAGCCTATTATTAGACAGATTTCTTTTGATCAGACTTATGCAAACGGTGGCGGAGATTATTTCCCGCCTTATCCGATAGCGGGCTTTACTATCATTAATTGGCAGGATGAATACTCTTCAGAAGAAGAATTCAAGAAAGTCAATTAAAGAGAAAGGATAGACCAAGAGTAGTGATTCTGGCCTTGATTAGGCTTTGTAATTAGTGTAAAATTAAAATATGAGGGTCAGATATTTATTAATAATTTTATTATGCATCATTATCTTTCTTGGCTGCGGTGGTGGTGGCGGTTCAGGTGTAGGTCCTGAACTGGTTTCTGGTCAAATTTCTGGGCAAATTATTTTTGATAAGACACTTGCCAATGAAAGAGCTGTTATAGCTAGTTATTCGACTTTAAGAACTTCTTCTTTTGATAATGCTCTTGTTTTTTTAGAAGAAATGCCATCACGTGCTGTTTATGCTGATGCTGATGGAAAATACATTTTTACCGATTTGCCATTAGATACTTCATTTCATATTATTGCTCGCATAAAGTCCTTATCAGGAAGTGAATATAAAATACGTACTGAAGAAATATATCTTGGTAAAGGCAAAGCTAATGCAACACAGAATATTAATATTGGAACTAAAGATGAGGCTAAGTATCAAATCAGACTTCAAGTAAAAGATACAAAAGACAATTATGTTTCAAGGTGTAAAATATGGTTATGGGGTGAAGAGTTTACTATAGACGAAAGTGGCTGTTATGTTTCGCCTAAAATGCCCTTAGGGGCTGCTGGGATGCTAAAAGTCATTCCACCAAGCAATAAAGATTTGCTTGCCTTGGAATGGAAAATTGGCTCTAGTGCTTTTCAAAGTGAGGTTCAAGAGGTTTCTGCTGTTACTTTGCCCCCTTCTGGTATAACCCAGAAGAAAGCACCATACGTAAGCATAAAAGTAGGAGAAACTATATCTGGAGGTTTTGCTCTTAGACTTTATGGTAATGCTATTGATCCTCAGAACGATAGTTTAGAACTGGAATGGTCTACTTCAGTCGGTTCTTTTACTTATGAAAGTTTTGATAAAAGCTACGTAGATTGGGGTATTCCTTCAGATGAGACAACTGCTGTTATATCATTAAAAGCAAGCCAGGTTTCTTCATCAAATTACCCTCTCTTTTGGAGTAAGGTGGAATTGCCTATTAAAATATCAAGTAATGGAACAGTGTCTTATCCTGGAGAAATTATTGTAAAACCGGTTCTAAGATATATTAATATTATTTCTTCCGCTTCTGAGCAGATAACAGGCAATACCATTTCTTCTTATGATGTCGTAGCCTCATTCCCTAAAGACTCAGATCTTTCATATGATTGGGTGGTTTCTGATGGAACTATTATTTCTGGCAAAAACAGCAGAAGAATGTATTGGCAATCTCCCTCTTTAAAGGCAAAAGAAACTAAACTTGCTACTCTAACGGCATATGTTTCTGATGAAATTGCTACAATATCAAAAAGTATTGTCGTAAATGTTACTTCTTTTCCTGTTATTACTTTTACAGCACCGCAATTTACTGAATTTTATCCTGGAGAGTTGTCTTTTACTGCTATCGCTAAAGACTTTGAAGGAAATTTCATACCCTATGAAGATTACAAATGGTATTTTGCTACTTCTACGAGTGAAATAGTATTAATTCAAAATGAAGGAGCTTCATTTACTTACAATTTTACCACACAGGGTACATATACTGTTTATTTATCGACAAAAGATTCTGCTGGCGCTGTCGGAACTGGTTCTATAGATATTTCAATTCTTAATTCTCCTCCTGATATCACTATTTTAAGCCCGATTAATGATTCTGGTTATACCTCTGAAAATCATTTAGTATTTAAAGCAAAAGTTATTGACTATGATGATGGAGAAATTACTGCCCCTGAGCAGATAACATGGTTCTCCGATATTGATGGTAAAATAGGCTCAGGAACATTTTTTGTAAATGATTCTTTAACAAAAAATAAAAAACACATAATAAGTGTTGAAGCTAAAGACTCTCAAGGAGCAGTCTCTTCTGAATCTATTTTCATTTGGTATGATATGCCGGCTCGTATAACTCTTACTCCAGAAACTGGTGCTGCTTTCTTTGAAGGCAGTATAATTGATTTTTATGCAAGAGGTATAGATGTGGACGGCACTTCTTTGGCTTCTTCTTCCTATAAGTGGTATCTTGATGGCGCTGCTGCTCCATGGAAAAGCGGAATAGAAAGCTTTTCTACTGATAACATGCCAGCAGGTCTTCATTCTATAAAAGTTATAGGCAATAATAACTTAGGTGATGTAACAAGTGATGATTATTATTTTGAAACAGGTTTGCCTTTACCAAATATTACTAGTCCTGTTTCTGGAACTAGATTTGATCCGGGAACAGAGATTACTTTTACCGCTGTTCCGACTTCGACTGGCACCTTGGAAATGAGTTGGTTTGTTGACGATAATACTGAATCATCGGCTACAGGTAATACTCTGGTAACGGATTTGCCTGTAGGATATCATAGCATAAGATATCAAGGTATGGATTATGCTACAACTGTTGCTAGTTCTATTGTCAAGATTGTTGTAGAAAGAGAACCTATAATAAAATTAAATTATGCAAGCGGAGCATATTTCTTTGATGGTCACCCTATTGTATTTCATGCTAACTGCTATGATTCATCTGATAATAATATTAGTGATGATAATATTAAATGGTATATTATGGATTCAGGTTCTCCGGTTCTGTGGAAGACAGGAAGTCTTTTCTCAGTAGAGCAAGGCACTGCAGAAGGGATGCTCGGTTCAGGAACACATACTGTTATAGTTGAGGCTACAGGACCTTATGGCACAGTAGCTTCATTAAGCTTAGATTTTGAATCTGGTATTGAACATATTTCAATTTTAAGCCCTAAACCCGAAATTAGTTACGAAATTAATAGTGATATAAGTTTTGAATCAAATATAGAAAAAGATAGTATTCCTATAGCTTGGTTTGTTGACGGTAATCTAATTAATACCAGTATTTCAAGTTATACTAAAAAATTTGAAGAAGGTATTTATACTGTTAAAGCTATTGCTACAGATAGTTCAAATGTAACAAGTTCTGATGAAGTAATTATGAACGTTGGTTTATTCCCAACAATGGATATATCAGTTAGAAACATTGAGCATATCAAGATAGATCCAACTAATTGCGTATTCTTCACAGGGAAGCAGATTATTTTTGTTGGCTCTGGTACTAGTCCAATTGATGGAAATCCTGTAGATTCTTCTCTTATGACATGGAGTATTAGTAAAGAAGATGGAGTAACTGGTAAACTGACTTTTTCTGGTAATTCGGAAATCACCGTAAACAGTATTGAAATCGCAACTTTAGGAGAAGGGACAGGGACTGTAGAATTAAGATGTGATATTGGTGAAGGGTTTGTTGGTATAAAAGTTAAAAAAATGTATTTCAATTTGCCCTTAGCAAGCTTTGATACCCCAGCTAGTGATACTATTATGACCTTTGATGATTATAATGCCGACAGAGTTACTGTGACACCTTCCGGTTATCCTGAATCTGTAGGACCAGTTAATTATGAATGGTATCTTGATTGGGGAAAACCAGGTTGTACAAAACTTAGTGATTCTGACCCATCTACGAACGGAATTCAATTGCTGTTGAAAAAGGGTGAAAATTATTTGTCATTGGTAGCTACTGATTCTTTAGGTGAAGTTAGTGTTATGACTAAGAAAATTCTCATAGACAACTTGCCTGCTTTGGCTTTTTCTCCTCCATTAGATTTCGCAAATACTGATGCTTACGTTTATGATGGTTTTGATATTACCTTAAAAGCGTCTGGTACTTCAGCAGTTGGAAACAACGATTTGACTAATTATAAATGGTATTTAGGCGAAGATATTACACCTAAGGGTGACAGAACGGATACAATAACTAATTCTGAATTAGGTTTGGCGAAGGGTATTAATAAAGTTACCTTGACAGCTGAAGATGAATATGGGGTAGTTGGTTCAATTTGTCACAACATTTATTTTGGTGAGCAGCTTCCAGAAATATTGTATCCAGCAGAGAATCAGTCTTTCCAAGACACCGATATAGACTTTAATGCAACCGGTTCAGAATATATAGAAATGAAATGGTATCTCAATGATAAAGGTTATATTGGGAGTGGTAAAGATATAACTATATCAAAGGATGATACCAAACTTGTTAATGGTGATAATAAAATAGTTTTAAGCGGGGAGGATAGTGTAGGAAACGAAGTAACTGTAACTCGACATTTCAATTATGCTGCTTCAAGCTATTTACCAGCAATTGAAATAAAACTTGCAAATGGCACTAATCTTACTACAAGTTCAGTGTTTTTTACTTTGGAAAACAGTGAACAATTAACAATAAATGGCAGTGCTACTGGTGCTGTTGACCATGATATTATTGAAGCTACCAAGATGAATTGGACTCTTTATAAACAGGATAACGAAGCAGGGAAACAAACTTTTGACGGAAGAGGCTTTTTAACTTTAAAAAATACAGATTTGACAAATCCTGGAATTTGGGTTATTACCCTGTCTGCAACAGATAGATTGGGCTTTAATAATTCTTATTCTACTACTTTTTATTATGGTTATCCTGTTCCTCATATAGAATCCCCAGAAAATCATTCTTCATTCGGCTATACTGTTAGCGATGAACTTAATTTAGAAGGAAACAATACCTTTGAAGATTTGCTGGCACACTGTTGGTATGATAATTCCGGTAATGAATTAGGATATGGTTTTAATATTTCCAAATATTTTGGCCGCGGTTATCATAAGATTTTTTATGTTGCAACAGATACTGCTGGTGTAGAAAAGAGCGATTCTGTAGAATTTATAGTTAATGCTAGCCCTACAATTGAAATACAACAGGAAAAAAACGATGGTTCTTTTTCTGTTGTTGAAAATGATGCAAAGTATTTTGTCGGTCATACTCTAACTTTGAAAGGTATCGCAAATAAATGTGGTGGCAGTCAAGTTGAAAGCGAAAATCTAAAATGGCTAAGGTGTACTTCAGAAACAGATGACGGAACCGAATTGGTTAGCGGTGTTGCTAATCCTTCTTTATCAGATGCTACTTTAGGTGAAGGAACCTGGTATCTGAGATTTGTTGCAGAAGATAAAGATTTTAAAGATTATGATTTTGCTAAAAAATACATAAGCAGTGAGACTGTTAAGTTAACGACGGGTATTCCTGTTCCAGTATTTATTGGGGCTGAAGACGGAAAAAGAATAG
The DNA here is from genome assembly GCA_900317935.1 of uncultured bacterium. Lineage (GTDB taxonomy): Bacteria > Muiribacteriota > Ozemobacteria > Ozemobacterales > Ozemobacteraceae > RUG334. The sequence continues at coordinate 12,318 of ONIU01000030.1, read as the reverse complement.
ATCAAAATAGTTCTATTTCTTTTATAGTCAATGATGTTTCTCCTTTAACTGGTTATTATAAGGTAGATGAAGATGGAGAACCTAAAAAGGTCACTGAACAATATGGAGAAAATAAGCGTTTTACTCTTAATGGTTTATCACGAGATTATCATACTATTTATTACTATGCTTCGGATTCCAGCGGAATAACCTATACTGCTCAGACGTCTATACTGGTTGATTCTGGCCCTAGATTTACAGACGGTCCGAAGATTGATACTTCAGTTACTCCTGTTACGCTGTTAGGAACAGGAAAAGTAGGTGGATTAGATTATTCTATTATCAAATCAACAAATGGTATTATTAATTTGGATCTTAAGGTAGTATCAGACGATCCTGACTTAAAATCTATTAAATGGCATAGTTTGTCTGAAGATCATGATACTGAAGTAAGTGAATTTAATAGGAATTATTCAATAGGTTCTTATACCTATCTTGTTACATTAGAAGATAAATTTGGAATAGCTACTTCCACTACATTGTCTTTTTGGATTTGGGGTTATGAAGATTGTGGTAACTTAGGTGTTAAAAACAGTTTAGTATCTGATGGTAATGCTACCCTATTCTGCTCTAGTGATGAAACCAACATAAAACCTTTAATCAGAAATACAGACATTAACTCTTCTATTAGTGGTAGTTTAACTGGAGGTACCGCAACTCCGGCGGTATCTGTTGGAGGCTTATTCTATGATAGTTCCGCCCTTTATACTTTAACTAAGCCTAACTCATTAAAACTTAAAAAATGGAAAGTGTCTGATTTGACTGAAGATGAAAGCTATACATCACCTAGCATTGGAGATGGTAGTATTACTGCTTATGGTAGTTTTATAATTAAAAACTCTAAGATTTATATAACAGATAGATCAAATGCAAGCGGTAATAGGGTAAAATTATTCTATTCTGATGGCACTCATTATATTGATTCTGCTTATATTTTCAATAAACCATACGGCATAGCTTATTCAAATGATGAGTTATACGTTTCTGATAGTTCAAATAATAAAATTGTTACATTAGATTTTAATGGAAATGATGAAGAAAAAACTGTTACTGTACGTTCACCTGAAGGGGTTGTATACAGTTCGTCGACCAACAGAATATATGTAGCCGGTAAAAATGATTCTAATAAGCCATATGTTTATGTTATAGACTCTAATACTTTTGAAATTTTGTATTCATTTTATGTTGAAGAAGGAGCTCAAAATCTGACTATTTGCGGAACAGGTGATATGTCTGACCTTTATATCAGCAATTCTGGAAATGGCAAAATAGTTCGAGTCCGTTCAGGTTTTACCTGGTAAGTTTCTTACTTTTTTTATAGAGGCTGTCTGAAAACTATTCTAGAGACAAAGATTGTTTTCCTATAAAAACACCGCCGGAAGTTCCAACCCATACTTTACGCCTTTGCCCTGCGGCACCTGAAGCTTGAGTTAGACTTGTAACTGTTTTGTAATTCCCTAAGCCGCTTTTTATTCTAGTCCAGTTAGAACCACCGTCTGTTGAACGATAAAGCCCATCTTCACTGCCTGACATAACATTTATTGTATTGTTCGGGTCAACAAGAATACACTTGCAGTTTGTTGTAACGCCGCCAGAGAAAGAGTAAGAAGTCCAGTTTCTGCCGTAATCTATTGAGCGGGCTACTCCATTGGTTGTAGCAGCCCAAATCGTGTTTGTATTAATTACGTCTAGAGCAAGAGCTAACGGAACTGCAGATACAGAACCACTGTTTGGATATGACAGGTCTGGATATTCATATACTGGACTTACTGAATCCGTTGCTATTCCTGATGAACCCTTAAACACTGGGGCGGTAGAATGTATAACTATATTTGGATGTAGGCTTGGACAATGGAAAACCTGACTTGATGATGTTCCGAAATATAATGATCTGTTTAAGCTATCGTATCTGAGTGAACGAACAAAGGATTGAATTGGATTATCCTGTTCGGTATTGCTAAAGGCATATTCAGTATAAGGTTTCATTATTGTAGTTCCAGATGCGTCTTTACCGTCTTCAACTTCACCATCTCTTGTTTCCCAGACTCTGTATTTTTGCTGGGTATATATTAATAGATTACATGATTCAATTGTGGTTTTATTATTGTATACTAGAAGAATATCATAAACCCCAAGAGTTGTAGCGGCAAATATGTGGTTTCTATTATTAACTTTTGCAGTTTCAATTGCAACAAGAGGTATGTCAGGCTGATTCCCAGAAAGAATAACCGCTTCTTCTCCGCTTCCATAACGAGGAATGTAATATAATCCGCCTCCTGTGCTGGCATAGAGATTGCCGTCAGAATCCATAGAAATGTCATATATCAGATATTTGAGTTCTGGACTTCTTGTTTTGCGGGAGAGACCGTTAACTCCTTGCCAATAACCGCCGGAGGTGTCTCCAATAGCGTCAGAAAAAGTAGCAACCCATAGACCATAGTAGCCAAATTTGTTTTCTGCACTAGTACCTGCATATACTATAAAATCATTTCCGGTTCTTGTTCTTGGATCGACATAGACTTTGCTGATAGGCATTGGTTCTCCAGTTTCACTATCAATCATATTATCTCGCTTAGGAACCCAGAATTCACTTAAATTTACTGTTACTTCAGCATAAGCGCTAGAATCATAATTTGATGTGGCTCTAATAGTTACTTTGTTGGCATCAAATGAATTAGGAGCAGTATATTTGCCGTTGCTGTCTATGCTGCCGAAAGAATCAGAACTTGAAACGCCATTAACAGTCCATGTTACAGAAGTATTCCCGATTACTTCTGGAGAAACACTAGCGTAGAATTGCAGGTTTCCAACTTCTATAACTGTTGGAACAGAGGTAACTAAATTGGTTTTTTCAACATTATCGTAAATTAGAACTTTAACTTTATCAGCTAAATAAACGATGGCTGTGCTTGATGCTGAAGGGTCTGCCACAGATGTTGCTCTTATCAGAATTGTATCAGAAGCTGAATCGTCTAATGAACTTGGTAATTTACTTGGCCTTTTATATTGAACCTGATTGTTTGTAACTATTGTTAAACTACCTCTGTCAGCATATGTTTTCCCATCAGCCGGCATATAGTCGGGACTGTTGGCATTTTTAAACTCCCATTTCAGGGTTTCGTCTAGCCCTGTTATCATGTATTCAAAGCCATTTACAGAAAATGTCATCGCTTCAACCAAAGGCATTGAGTCTGTAGCTAATGGGTCTATTGTTATAGATAACGGCGGATAAACTGAAATGTTTATAGATCTGCTGGCTTCACCGATTTCTGCTGTAATTGAAGCTTGAGTTATCTTATTGGGTGTAGAGGGATAAAAAGTGACATTGTGGTTACTGGTTGTGGTTATTACTGTAGTCGCAGAATTAGATGAAAAACTACCAGCAGTAATTGGGCTGATTCTCCAGGTTATACTGTCTTCTGAGGAATTAGATACTTCTGCTTGGATATTAATAGGACTATTTCTTTGGGCAACATATGCAGATGGGGTGAGGGTTATGTTTGCTCCTGTTGAAACAGTACAGTTAACTTTGCCCGTTAAAGATGTTTTTTCAATGGAGTTAAAATTTAAGGTAATATTCGCAACATCTGTTAAAGTGTCTGGGGCTGTATAAGTTATTGTCGCTATGCTTCCTTTATCCGTTTTTACTGGATTGCTGACTGTTGCATAACCTGTTGTGGGGTTTGCTGTAAGTTTTATTCCCTGGTCTGAATGAAGAATTAAAATTGTATAACGTGCAATTTCTCCTGGCATTATTTGTTTTGAAAGAGGTTCCTTAGTGTATTCCCCATTATTCTGTAGATAAGCAATTTCTAAAGAGGTTTTGAGGTTAACTTGAGCTAGGCCGTATAGCGAAGGAATAGAGGTGGATTCTCCTCTTATTGTTACTGTTTGAGAAGCATATATAAGAGAAGGTGCTGTATATATGCCATCAGAATTAATTACGCCTGGACCACTTGCTACCAACCATTTTATTGAACCAACTTCAGAAGAAGTAATGTTCTTTAATTCTGTTGTAAAGGTTTGTTCTTGTTCTGCAGTAAGATTAACGCTGTTTGGAGTAATACTTATTTCCGGCCCTTCTACTCGTAATTGAATACTTTCTATAGAACTTTTATTTCCTGTTTCATCTATGAAATATGACCATATTTTATTGTCACCGATAGAAAGATTAGTTAAATTTAATTCTATTGGCTTATAGGGAGATGATAAATTGTAAAAATCTTTAGGAATAGTTGTTGTAGCCAGACCTATATTGTAATAGGCTTCTTTTGTTGATTCATCAGATACATTAAAATGAAGATAAATTGGTAAATTATCCACTAAAGTGAATGTCCCAACAGCAGTTGATGTAGATTCTTCTGTTTGAAGAATACTAATACTGTTGCCTGTAGGAGCTACTGTGTCTATTGTTATTTCACTGGAAATAGGCCCATATTCATTTCCTACACTATCTTTGAAAAGGGCATATACTTTTTTGTTTCCATCTCCGGATATTAGATTCCATTTTACATCGCTATTGAAATTTACCCACTCTTGTGTTGATGCCGGCTCTTCTTCATTAGATATTTTCATGTGAGAAGGAACACTGCTGTAAGAAAAGGTAATATCAACAGTAGTTGTTCCAACGTATTTAGCACCGTTATTTATAGCCATTTCAACTTTAGGCGGAGTTGTGTCGTAAAGTATAGAAGCAGTGAAAACTTCATTTGGGTCAGCATTCCCACCTTTAAATTTACAATAAATTGTTTTTAAGCCGTCTTCGTTGGTTAATGTCCATTTTCGAGTAGCTATATATGATTCCCAATATGCATTTGAAAAACTAGAATTATCTGAAATCATCATTTGGGTAGCATTGGGATAAATAGCTTTGATTTCGGCAGTTGTTTTATTTGTTATTGCTTCACCATCATTAATCCAGATTCCTATGTAACCTGACGAAGAAAATACTATGGAATCAGATTCAATAGGCGAAGTAGTTCCACTTTCATTTTTAAATTGAACATAAACTCTTTTTATTCCTGAAGATTTGTTTGAAAATGAGTATTTATATGTTTCAGAGTAATTAATCCATGATGCATCGTCTAATGTATAGCTTTCTCCAATTCTCATCTGTTTACAGTTTTCTGCATATAGATTTAAAGTTACAGTTTGTTCTTTGGTTTCGTAAGCACCATTGTTTATATTAACTGCTAGGTTTTCACTGCCAGCTAACCCAATAGTTTTTGCTGTTAATCCGTTCAAAACAAACTCTTGGCCGTCATCACCAGTCATATGGATAGTGACTTCATATTCAGTTAGAAAGTTTAAACCGGTTAAAGTTGTTTCATGGAATGTTTGACCAGCTTGCCCTAGTGTCTTGCTTTTTATGTAGCCACCTGTTGGTCCGTATTCTAATGTTGCACGGCAAGAACGATTAGTGTCAAATTCTATATGGAATGAATCTGAACTTATTTTGTTTATTATTACATTTTTTACACATAGCAAAGATGTAGGACTAATTTCAGTGCACCCTTGGCCGGTTACTTGAATCATGTTGCCGAAAGTTACTTCACTTTCTCCGGTCGTTGCAGAAACATAATAAACTCCTGGATTTATGTTGCTGAAAGAATAATTGCCGTTTGGGTCAGTTGTTGATACTGCAACTGTTTCTTTTTGAAGATTCTTTAATACTATTGGAATATTCCCATATAACTGGCGTTCATAAAAATAGGCTTTACCAGATATAGAAAGTTGTGAATTAGGATTTATTGAAAACGAATTTCCGCCACTTCCGCCGCTGCCGCCTAAACCAAGACAGCCATAGCACAAGAATGCCAGACAAAGGCATAAGAAAAATATAGGAATAAAAGTGGATTGTGTTTGCTTTTTCATAATATTTATTTTTTATTCTATCATAGAATACTAGTAAACATCAATATAACCAATACGTTAGTTTTAATAATCTAGAAAACTAGAAAAAATTGACCTAAAAAAAAAAGAGTGGTAGCATTTTATATAAAGCCAATTGATTTTGGAGTGAATCCATGAGTCTTAGCATTAGCAGCAAATTTGAAAATAATGTATCTATCATTTCTATTGAGGGTGAAATTACTTTTGAAAATTCAACCCAGCTTCGTGAACAAATAGATAAAGAATGTGAACAGGGTCATTATAATATTATTATTGACCTGATTGGGCTTAAGTATATGAGCTCTGCAGGAATGGGCGTCTTGGTTCACGGAATTAAGCAAACAAGAGCTAATAATGGCGATTTGAGGCTTATTAATTTAAGCGAAAAAATGCACAGAGTTTTTCTAATTACTCAATTTACTCATCATTTCAAGGTTTATAACACCTTAGAAGAAGCTGTTAAGTCATTTGCTTCATAATTAATAGAAAGCTGAAGGTGGTAGCTATTTCTCTACAACAGATTTTTGAAGCAGTTAAATCTTATAACCCCGATGCTGATTTTTCCAGAATAGAAAAAGCTTATCGTTTTGCCGAAGAATGTCATAAAGGGCAGTTTAGAGATTCTGGAGAACCTTTTTTTCTTCACCCTGAAAGCGTAGCTTTGATTGTCGCTTCAGAACTAAAACTTGATGTTAGTTCTATCTGCTCTGCGTTATTGCATGACGTTGTCGAAGATACACCAGTTACAGAAAAAGATATTGAATCAAGATTTGGTTCCAGCGTTGCGCGCATTGTAGATGGGGTTACAAAGCTGAATAAGTGCTTCTTTACTTCTCCTTCCGCTGCTCAGGCAGCAAGTTTTAGAAAAATGCTTCTGGCTATGACCAAAGATTTGAGAGTTATTCTTATAAAACTTGCTGATAGACTTCATAATATAAGAACAATTCAGTATAAACCTTTGAATAAGCAGAAAAGCACCGCAAGAGAAACCTTAGAAATTTATGCTCCATTAGCTCATAGACTAGGTATTTATAAGATTAAATCAGAACTTGAAGAAAGATGCTTTAGAATTCTTCAGCCCGAAAAATCTGCTGAAATAGAAGAGTTTATTAAGAATTCTGACCTTGAAAGCGAAGCCAATCTTAAAGCTGCTATGGAACAGATAAAAGAACGGCTTAAAGAAGTTGATGTTGTTAATACAACTGTCTCTGGCCGTCCAAAACAGGCTTATTCTATTTATAATAAGGCTCTGAAATACAACACAACAATTGATGGACTCTATGATTTTTTAGGAATCAGAATTCTGACAGAATCAGTAAAAGACTGCTATGCTGCTTTGGGTATGGTTCATAAATACTGGAAGCCTATTCCCGGTCGTTTCAAAGACTATATAGCTGTTCCAAAAGCGAATATGTATCAGTCTCTGCATACAACAGTTCTTTTTAATGGCAAACCTCTTGAAGTTCAGATAAGAACTTACGAAATGCATCAAGTTGCTGAAGAAGGTATCGCAGCTCACTGGGATTACAAAGAATCCGGCGGAAACGGCAATACTCTTGATTATAAAGAAAAACTCTCATTTTTACGCAATATAATTGATAGTAGCCAGGATATCAAAGACGATTCCGAATTTATGGAAAACGTCAAAGTTGATATGTTTGAATCGCTGGTTTATGTCTTCACTCCTAGAGGAGATGTGAAGGAACTTCCAAAAGGCAGCACTCCAATAGATTTTGCTTATTCTATACATACTAATATTGGCGAAAAATGCTCTGGTGCTATAGTCAACGGTAAAATAGTTCCTCTAAGCTATAAACTCGAAAACGGCGACTGTGTTTCTATTACTACTAATAAAAACCAGAGAGGACCTAAAAAAGACTGGCTTAAAATTGTCGGTAGCACTAGCACAAAACGAAAAATCAGAGCCTGGTTGAAGAAAGATAATAAAGACGAATATATTCTTCAAGGTGAACGAGAATTCTTAGAAGCTTTCCAAAGGCTAGGCGGAGAAAGAGAAACCGAAAAAACTTTCCATACACCAGCTTTTGCTAATAAAGTTAAAGACGAAATTGGTTTCTCTTCATTAGATGATTTCTATGCTGCTATAGGTGCTGACGAACTTAAATCTCAGCAGGTTGTCGGCAAACTTTTCCCTGAATTGGCAAAACTGCATTTAGAAAAGCAGATTGCTGCAAAAAATGCCAAGAAAATTAAAGAAAAAGCTAAAGCCGCCAAAGGTCCTCGCATTATATGCGGTGGCTTAGATGGCGCTCTTATAAAAATATCAAGATGTTGCTCACCTATTCCTGGCGATGATATTATCGGTTATATTACTAGAGGACGCGGTGTAACCATTCATAGAAAAGATTGTCCTAATGCCAAGAGTCTCGAAAATGAAACCGACCGTTTAATTGATGTTCGCTGGGATCTTGGTATAGAAGATGAAATACTTGGAACCGCTGACGATTACAAGGTTAAAATCAGAGTTGAAACTTCTGCTCAGAGAGGCATGATTAATTCCGTAACCAGTGTTATTGCTAATTTTGGAATTAATATTATTTCAGCTTCTTGTAAAACCACTAAACAGAGAGTTGGTATTCTTGATTTCAATATAGAAGTTAAAGACTCTGTAATGCTTAGAGAACTTCTTTATTCTATCTCTAAACTTGTTGGTGTAACTAATGCTTATAGAGTAGAAAAAAATGTTGCCTCAAATGATAAAGAGTCCAAAAAAGGCAAAAAGAAGGGTAGCGACAAGAAAGCTAAGAAGAAATAATGGCGAAAAAGAAGGGCAGTGAAGCTGTTAATGAATTAGAGGCTGTAGACCTTATTAGTCTGCTTTCTATGCCTGAAAACGCTGATTCCTATGAAATCGAACTCTCTGTTCCTGAACAGGATATAGACTTAGCTGCTCTTGGTGCAGAACAGCTAAAGGAAGAGCAACTTGCCAAATCGAAAACTGTGGTTCCTGCTATATCTTCTCCCTCGCATCCTTCTCACTCACCCCTTTCTTCCTCACTTCCTATTTCAGCTTCTCCCTCTCCAATTACACCAACTAAGATAGTTTCACAACCAAGAGTTGTTTCTTCGAAACCAGTTAATCTCTTATCACCTATACAAGGCTTCGAAAATGATAGTTTTGATCAGATTCGAAAAGATATTAGTCTTTGTCAGCTTTGTGGTCTTTGCAAAACTCGTAAAAATGTTGTTCCGGGCGTTGGGAATGAACAGGCTAAGCTCGTTTTAATAGGTGAAGCTCCTGGGGCAGATGAAGATATTCAGGGTATTCCTTTTGTGGGCAAGGCTGGAAAGCACTTAGATAAAATTATTGCTGCAGCAGGCTTTAAAAAAGAAGATTTATACATTTGTAATATTTTAAAATGCCGGCCGCCGAACAACCGTGACCCGAATCTTGCTGAAATGAAGGTTTGCACTCCTTACTTACAGAGACAACTAGCTTTGATAAAACCTAAGCTTATCGGATGTTTGGGTAATATTTCAGCCCATTATGTTATAAGTCCGTCTATTCCTGGAATTACAAGAATACGCGGTCAGTGGTTTGATTCTATTTTTGGAATCCCTGCTTTTGCTATGTATCATCCATCTTATTTGATTCGCAGTGAAAGCCGAGAAAAAGGTAGCCCTAACTGGCAGATGTGGCAGGATATTCGAGCACTCAAAGCAAAATACGACAGTATTTAAGAGCACAGAGCGTAGAGCGTAGAGCAAACAGCAAACAGAGCTTAGAGTATGTGCCCTAAAGCCTCTCCTTGAGAATCATTTATGAAGATGCTCCCCCAACAGCTTTGGGCGCTTCTTATAGATCTGCCCCCGGTATTGCCGGGGGAAGTGGTTCCGCAGGAACCGAAAGGGGTCTTCAAAGGCGTCCCGTTTGAGGGACGCTACTAAGGTTAGTCGTAAAAAGTTAATTTACTATTATAAAATTTATAATAGTAAAAACTATCATATACTAAAACAATTCTCTTCTCTCTACACCTTGATCTCTAATCTCTTGAAAAAAGGCTTTGCCTTTTTCAGCCAAGCTTTGCTTGGCTCTTATAACAACTGCGTCGGTATTCCGTAATATTCTTCTGACGGGTCTGCCTTAGGGTTATCTTTAAGATTCAGACTATAACTTAGAAATTCAAGTTCTGTCGACAAATCAACATTATGAACATGAACATCTTCAGATGACAGCAGTTTGAAAGGAGCGAAATTAAGAACTGCTTTGACCCCTGAAGTCATAACCATATCGTGTATTTCTTTTATTGCTTCTACTGGAATTGTTAGAATCAGGATTTCTATCGCTTTGTCTTTAACAACCTTCGGAAGCAGATTAACATCTGTTATTTCTGTTGCTTCACCGATTTTGGGGCTTAAAACCTTTGGATACTTGTCGAAAAGAGCACAAACTTTAAAATTCTTTTTCTCAAAACCTGGATAGCAGGCTAAGGCCATACCAAGACGTCCAATACCAACAATACCAACATTGCGGGTTTTGTGAAGACCTAAAATCTTGTTTATTTGTTCTTTAAGCTTTTTAACAGAATAACCAACACCGCGTTTTCCAAAGTCACCAAAATATGCAAGGTCTTTTCTGACTTGTGCTGGATTTAAAGCAAGCCGTTGGGCAAGTTCCTGAGAAGAAACCATTTTTACGTCTTTGCCTAACGAATTTAAAAATCTTAAATATATTGAAAGTCTCTTTATAGTAGCTTGAGGTGGAATCAATTTGGGGTTCACTTGGTTACTCCTTTAATTTAAGCGAAGAACAACCGCATAGGAAACTTTGTTCATTCATTCTGTTCTTGCCAGGGCGCTGTAATTCAAGTAATTCTATGGCTGTTGAATTACCGCAACTTATTACTATACCTTTTTGAGGGCAACATGATATTACTTCTCCAGGAAGCATGTCTTTTTTACAATCAGTAACTTTTGCTCTGAAAACTTTGATTCTTGTTTCTTTTTCGCATTCAAACCATGCACCAGGAAATGGACTCATTGCATATATAAGATTTCTGATTTCTTGAGCTGGCTTGTTCCAGTCTATCTTAGCAGTTTCTGTGGTAATTTTTGCAGTATAAGTTGCTTTGCTGTGGTCTTGTGGAACTGGTGTAATCTTGCCTTCTGCATAATCAATAAGTGTCTTTGTCAGCAAAGGTGCTCCTGTTGCAGAAAGTTTATCATGAACGGCTTCCAGATCATCATTTTCTTCAATAGAAATTTTATTTGTAGCGAGCATGTCACCTTCGTCCATGCCTTTGCTCATCAGCATAACAGTGTTGCCTGTTTCCTTTAAGCCGTTAAGAATGGCATACTGCATAGGTGAAGAACCTCTGAAATTAGGTAAAAGAGAGGCATGAAGATTTACTGCTGCAATTTTTGGTATATCTAATACTTTCTGCGAAAGAATCAGACCGTAAGCAACAACTACAAGGTAATCAGGTTCAAAAGAACGTAATATCTCTACTTCTTCCGGTTCCTTTTTAAAACTAGCTGGAGTTCTTACAACTATATTATGCTCTAATGCAAAAGCCTTGACTGGGGTAGGGGATAAAACTTTTCCTCTTCCCTTGGGCTTGTCGGGCATAGAGTAGACTGCTTTTATTTCAAAATCAGGAGAATCATAAAGTGCTTTCAAACATGGAACAGAAAAATCCGGACTGCCCATGAACACTACTTTATAGGGCTTAGCTGGTTTTTCGCTCATTTTATTTTGCCTCGATAGGTGATTCTTCTTCCTCTTCTTCTGCTAGAGAGCCACCCTGTTTGATTATTTCTAATTCATTTTTGATTTGAAGCTTTCTAGCTTTTGACATTCTGTCTACAAAAACCACGCCATCAAGGTGGTCTGTTTCATGCTGAATTGCTCTTGCTAAGAGACCTTCAGCTTCAATTTCATAAACTTCACCGTCTTCTGGGTCTGTGTATTCTGCTACAACTTTTGTTGCTCTTTGAACATTTTCACTTAATCCTGGAAAAGACAGACAGCCTTCTGGAGCTGTTTCTTTGCCTGTCATCTTGATGATGCTTGGATTAATCATGGCAATTGGGTCATCGCCGCAGTCAATTACGACTACTCTGATATTTTTACCGATTTGTGGTGCTGCTAATCCCACTCCGTTTGCAGCATACATGGTTTCAAACATGTCTTTTATTAGAACTTTTAAATCGTTGTCTATTGCTTTGACTGGTTCAGAAACTTTTTTTAATGGTTCTTCCCCGTAGTGCAGTATGCGGTACTTCATAATAACTCCGACCTTTATATATATAACTATTATCTGTTGTGAATAATATCACATAGTTTTTTACGGTGCAACTTTTTAGTAGCAAAGCAAACTTTCATCTCTCACCTACCACTCACCACCTACCACCAACTCCAATCAT